>NZ_CP183770.1:197500-534285 GCF_048568905.1 Sphingomonas sp. HT-1
AGCTCACTGGTCTAAATAAGGGTTCCTGCGGCGAAGATGTAACGGGGCTCAAGACGTGCACCGAAGCTTAGGGTGTGATCTTTGATCACGCGGTAGCGGAGCGTTCCGTAAGCCTGTGAAGTGGAAGGGTAACCGACCATGGAGGTATCGGAAGTGCGAATGCAGACATGAGTAGCGATAAAGAGGGTGAGATGCCCTCTCGCCGAAAGACCAAGGGTTCCTGCGCAAGGCTAATCCGCGCAGGGTGAGCCGGCCCCTAAGACGAGCCCGAAGGGGGTAGTCGATGGGAACCACGTTAATATTCGTGGGCCTGGTGGTGTGTGACGGATCTCGTGAGTTGTCAGTCCTTAACGGATTGGACTGGCTTCGAAGAGGTCCCGGGAAATAGCCCCACCGTATAGACCGTACCCGAAACCGACACAGGTGGTCAGGTAGAGTATACCAAGGCGCTTGAGAGAAGTGTCCTGAAGGAACTCGGCAAATTGCCTCCGTACCTTCGGAAGAAGGAGGCCCTCATTCCGGGCAACCGGTATGAGGGGGCACAGGCCAGGGGGTAGCGACTGTTTAGCAAAAACACAGGGCTCTGCTAAGTCGGCTTCAAGACGACGTATAGGGCCTGACGCCTGCCCGGTGCCTGAAGGTTAAGTGGAGGAGTGCAAGCTCCGAAATGAAGCCCAGGTAAACGGCGGCCGTAACTATAACGGTCCTAAGGTAGCGAAATTCCTTGTCGGGTAAGTTCCGACCTGCACGAATGGCGTAACGACTTCCCCACTGTCTCCAGGACATGCTCAGCGAAATTGAATTCTCCGTGAAGATGCGGAGTACCCGCGGTTAGACGGAAAGACCCCGTGCACCTTTACTGCAGCTTCAGAGTGGCAGTGGAGAACAACTGTGTAGAATAGGTGGGAGGCTTTGAAGCACCGGCGCCAGCTGGTGTGGAGCCACCAAGTGAAATACCACCCTGTTGTTCTTTACTGTCTAACCTCGTACCGTCATCCGGTACAGGGACCCTCTGTGGCGGGTAGTTTGACTGGGGCGGTCGCCTCCCAAAGAGTAACGGAGGCGCGCGAAGGTTGGCTCAGGCCGGTTGGAAACCGGCTGTTAGAGTGCAATGGCATAAGCCAGCCTGACTGCGAGACTGACAAGTCGAGCAGAGACGAAAGTCGGTCATAGTGATCCGGTGGTCCCTCGTGGAAGGGCCATCGCTCAACGGATAAAAGGTACGCCGGGGATAACAGGCTGATAACCCCCAAGAGCTCATATCGACGGGGTTGTTTGGCACCTCGATGTCGGCTCATCACATCCTGGGGCTGGAGCAGGTCCCAAGGGTTTGGCTGTTCGCCAATTAAAGTGGTACGTGAGCTGGGTTCAGAACGTCGCGAGACAGTTTGGTCCCTATCTGCCGTGGGCGTCGAAATTTGAGAGGAGTTGACCCTAGTACGAGAGGACCGGGTTGAACATACCTCTGGTGTACCAGTCGTTCCGCCAGGAGCGCAGCTGGGTAGCTATGTATGGACGGGATAACCGCTGAAAGCATCTAAGCGGGAAGCCTCCCTCGAGATAAGATTTCATAGAGCGGTCGAAGACCACGACCTTGATAGATCGGATGTGGAAGCGCGGTAACGCGTGGAGCTAACCGATACTAATTGCTCTTTTCGCGCTTGAGAGTTTCACACCCCCATCGACAACCCTGGGTTGTCAGATAGCGGGTGGATGAATTTCCCAGCCTTATCGGTGCATCGATTTGAAACCCAATTTCCCGCACACCGGCTTCATTGCTTGGTGGCCATAGCGTCTGTGACCCACCCGATCCCATCCCGAACTCGGCCGTGAAACCAGACAGCGCCAATGGTACTATCGCTTAAGCGATGGAAGAGTAGGTCGCCGCCAGGCATTGAAGCCGGTGTACGGAAAATACCAAAACCCATTCACATTCGTCCCCCGTTCTGCCGATATCCTCGGCACCCAACTTTGGCGCGGGGTGGAGCAGCCCGGTAGCTCGTCAGGCTCATAACCTGAAGGCCGCAGGTTCAAATCCTGCCCCCGCAACCAACACACAAAAGCCCCGAAGCTAACGCTCCGGGGCTTTTGTGCGTCTATGATCACCGTCTTCGGCGGCCCACACTGAGTGATCAGGTCGGCGAACTCGCATGCGACCCGCTTGCTGAAGATCGACGTGTCGACCGGTTTGACGGCCGGCGCTAGAGACAGGGCATGGCGCTAGGAGAAGACCCTGCAATTCACCCCGAGGCTGCGATCGCGCCGGGGTATTTGGCCAATCATGCCGCGCGCGTGTTCAATCGGCTGGTCGATTCCCGCTTGCGTCCACACGGGCTTACCCTTGCCCTGCTCGGACCGATCCTGCTGCTGTCGTGGAAAGGGCCGATGCGACAGCGCGATCTTGTCGCCGATTCAGCCGTGAAGCAGCCGGCGATGGTGGCGCTGCTGGCGAAACTGGAGGCTCTGGCCCTAATCGCGCGCACGCCGAGCGCAGACGACCGGCGGGCTGCCCTGGTTTCGTTGACCGAACGGGGAATGGCGGCAGCTGCGCTGGGACGCGAGATCCTCCTCGACGCCAATGCGCTGGGCGTGGCGGCGCTTTCTCCCGAGGAGGCGCAGGCGTTGACGCGCCTCCTACAGCGGTTGATCGCCAATCTGGAAAGTGCGAGCGGAACATAATATCATGCATGATGTTTCTGCCTGCCGAACGAGTACATCATGCCGAACCGTATTCTCGTCACAGGTGCCAGCGTTGCCGGCGCCACCACGGCCTCGCGGCTGGCCCGTCATGGTTTCGATGTGGAGGTGGTTGAGAAAAGCGCCTGCTTCCTTGATGGCGGCCAGAATGTCGAGGTGCGCGGCGCCGGCCGCAAGGTGCTGCGCGCCATGGGACTGGAAGCGCGCGCGCTGGAACGCACCACGGGTGAACGCGGCACGGATTGGGTGAACGCGTAGGATCGGACGATCGCACGGTTCGAAGTGGCGGAAAAGGGCGAGGGGCCCAGCGCCGAGTTGGAAATCCGTCGCGGTGACATTGCCCGGCTGATCCACGAAGCTGCACAGGACCGCGCGACGTTCCGGTTCGGAGACACGATCGCCGCCGTGTCGCAGGATGGCGGCGGCGTCGACGTGACATTCGAGAGCGGGCGGCAGGGGCGCTATGATCTGGTGATCGTTGCGGAGGGCGTGGGATCATCGACGCGGGAAAGGGTTTTTCCCGGCGAGGCGCCATCCTGAAGCCTGGCCCGGACAACAAGCTGCACGTCTATATGGGCGTGCAGAAGAAGCCGGGGGAGGGGCAGCATTGGGACACCGCCCGGCAGAAGGCCTGGCTGCGCGAGCTGTTCGACCGCGAGGAATGGCTGTTCGGCCGTCTGCTCGACGGCATGGATGCGACGGAAGACTTCTACTTCGAAGTGCTGCACCAGCTGAAGATGGATCGCTGGTCGAACGGCCGCGTCATCCTGATCGGCGATGCCGCCTGATGCGCGACGCCGCTGTCGGGCATCGGCACCACGCTGGCGATCGTTGGCGGCTATGTGCTGGCGAACGAGCTGGCGGCGGCGCCGACTCTTGCCTCTGCCCTGTCGCGCTACGAACAAATCCTGCGGCCGTTCGTCAAGGAAGGACAGGGGGTTCCCAAGATCGTGCCGCGGCTGCTTTGGCCGCACAGCCGGGCGGAGATTTCGGTGATGCACGGTACCTTGCGCCTTGCCGCAACGCCCGCGCTGCGAAAGCTGTTCGCGGCGGCGCTGGTGCGCGATGCCGAGGAGGTGCGCCTGCCCGATTATGCAGCGGCCGGTGGAGGGGCCGCGCCACGGCCCAGCGATAAGGCGACGACGCGACGCTTGCGGGGGGCGTCGTACTGCTCGCGTCGCTCACCGTTCTGGGTTTGGCATGGACCAGGCGGCGGCGGGCGGCATAGGGCAGACGCCGCGGCCGGATCGGTGTGCAGCTACCGGCGGGCCGTCATGCGGCGGCACGCCTCGGCGGGACGAGCCGATCGGCGATCACTGCCGTCAATATGGTTTGCAGCAGGTGCAGTCCCAGTCGCTCGGCCGCCTTGGACGGGCCGGCCTTCTTCTCGCCTTCGGTGATGCCGAGCAGCGGCGCAATGCCGGCGATGTTCACCGCGTAGAGCCCGGCGCCATATGCGGCCCCGAGCAGCACAGCCGAGCTATCCGGCAGCGCGCGGCGCAGTTCGGCATAGCCGAGGCCGAACGCCGCCGAGGCACCCAGATGATTGCCGAATTCGACGAGGCTGGTGCCGAGATCGCCGATCGCCGCGCGGGAACCGGTGGTCCGATCGATCCAGTCGACCGCGTCGCGATCCAGGGTCTTGTGGAGGAGTCCGGTTTTGCGGCCGGCGATCATGACGCCCGTGGTCACCACCCCGGCGACAAGCCCGCCGAGCAAGGCTGCGGTTGCTGGCTTCATGCCGTGTTCCTTCCCGTCGCTAGCGCAGGCGCCGGGCGGCGCCCTTGCAAATTAAGTTCGCGCTGCCGTGCGGAGGCGGGCGCTCACCCAGTCGCTGGAAAACGTCGCGCTGGCGCGGGCGTTCCGGCAGCCCTCCGGCAGGAGCCTGCGGGCAATGCCTGCGCGCTGCGGGCCTTAGCCGGCGCGTTCACCGGGTTCGGCGGATGAACGCTCTCGGAGGAACGCGGCGTGCGAAGGCAGCGCCTCTACCCCGCGGCCGATTACCGCTCGCATCCGCTGCAGTGCAGGGCGCAGATCGGACTCCGGAATGCCGTTGGCGAGCGGATCATAGCCCTGCGGCACAAGGCCCTGGCCCAGCATCACGGCAACCCAGCTCGGCTCGCGGAACAATTCGCCGGGACCGAGCAGCAGGCGTCCGCAATGGGCGAAGATCGCCATGCGCTCGGCCAGGCTGTCGGGCACCGACATCGCCTGCACGGCGCGCCAGAAAGGCGTGTCGTCCCGAAGGGATTGCTTATAGTGAAGGATGACGAAGTCTCGGACTTCCTCCATCTCCGCCTGCATCAACCGATTGTAGCAATCGATCTCCGCCTGGACGAAGCCGCCGGCGGGGAACAGCGACATCAGCGTGACGACGCCGCGCTGGATCAGATGGATGCTGGTCGACTCCAGTGGCTCGACAAAGCCGCCCGCCAGCCCCAGCGCCACGACGTTCCGGTTCCACATCTTGCGACGCCGGCCTGTCGTGAACGACAGCGCGCGGGGCGCCGCCAACATCTGCCCGTCCAGACCGGCGACCAGTGCCTCCGTCGCCGCCGCTTCGTCGGTGAAGGCGCTGCTATACACATGGCCGTTGCCCACCCGGTGCTGCAGCGGAATCCGCCAGCGCCAGCCTGCGGCATCGGCAGTAGAACGCGTATACGGCAAAGGTGGGCCGGCCGGCGCGGTCGGCACCGCAAGCGCGCGGTCCATCGGCAGCCAGTGGCTCCAGTCTTCATAGCCGGTGTTCAGCGCCTGCTCGATCAGCAGGCCGCGAAAGCCGGTGCAGTCGATATAGAGATCGGCCCGCAGTGTTCGGCCGTCGGCGAGGTCCAGGCGATCGACATGCCCCGACAGTTGATCAAGCACCACCCGCGCAATCCGCCCCTCGACCGCCTCGACGCCCTGTTCCAGCGATCGCTCGCGCAGCAACGCGGCGTAGAGCGTCGCATCGAAATGCAGCGCATAGGACAGTTTCGACAATACGCTGCGCGGATCTTCGGTAGGCCGATCGAACTTGCCGGCCAGTGCCGCGCCGGTGTTGAGCGAATAGTCGGCCAGTGCTCCTTCGCGGGTGCGCAGCCAGTGATGGTGGAAGGCGACTCCGCCAAGGTCTGCGCCATAGCTGCCAAACGGATGAAAATAGCGGCTGCCTTGCCGCCCCCAATCGACAAATTCGATCCCCAGCTTGTAGGTGCCCTGGGTGCGCCGGAGGAGGTCGTCTTCATCGATTCCCAGCTGGGCATTGAGCTGCAGGATCGGTGGGATCGTCGCCTCGCCGACGCCGACGGTGCCAATTTCGGCCGACTCCACGAGAGTGACCTTCAGCGCGTCCGGCCCGAAATTGCGCGACAGGGTCGCCGCGGCCATCCACCCGGCCGTACCGCCGCCGGCGATCACGACGCTGGTAACCGGCTTGTCCTGCATGCTGCGTTCCCCACGGCGCATCCCCGCGCCGCCTACAGGATTGTCGGAAAAGAAGGGCAACTGCACGAATGCTCGCGCAGTTGCCCTCCAGGAGTGCGCCCTAACCGAGGAGGTACCCGGGCGCTGGGATCAGAACAGCGCGCGCAGCCGCACGGAGAAGCGCCGATCGTTGATCTGGTAGTTTCGCAGGTAGCGCGGCTCGCCCTGGTAGCTCTTGTTGACCGTATCGAGCAGGTTCTGCCCGTCGACCGTCACCGAGAATTGCTTGGTGATATCGTAGCTGAGCGACGCATCGAGCGTACCATAGGCCTTGAAGTAGATCGGCAGGCTGGCGGCGCCGACTTCCGAGATCGAGTCCAGATATTTGTCGCGCCAGTTATAGGCGACGCGGGCGTTGATTCCGTATTTGTCGTAGAGCGCGATCAGATTGTAGCTGTTGCGCGACAAGTTGATCAGAGGGACCGCGAACTGGGTCTGCGATCCGAGCGACCCCGAGGCGACCGTGCCAGCATCACTGTCTGCAAAGGTGTAGTTTGCCGAGATGCCGAGGCCCGACAGCGGCCCCGGCAGGAAGTCGAAGAACTTCTGGCCGCCGATTTCGAAGCCCTGCACCGAGCCCTTGGGAGTGTTGACTACGGCGCTGACGTTGAACTGCACCGTGCCGACGCCCGCAATGTCGCGCGACGTCAGGAAGCTGCGGCTGTCGATAATGTCGCGCAGATCCTTGCGGAAGACGGTGACGAACACATAGCCGGCGCGTTCGAAATACCATTCCAGCGCACCGTCGAACGAGGTCACCCGCTCCGGCCGCAAATTGGGGTTGCCCGAAACCGATCCCGATCCCTGATAGGGATTGGTCGTCGGGTTATAGGGTGCCGAGGCGTTGATCGGAGTCGGCGTGGCGCTTGCCCCGTCATAGACCGGTGACAGCGTGTAGCTGGGGTTGAGCTGGGTAAAGGTGGGCCGGAAGATGTTCTTCGAAAATGCGAAGCGCGCCTGGATCTGAGGCGTGATGCGGAGCCGCAGGTTCACGCTGGGCAGCCATTTCGAATAGTTGCGACCGCCTTCATAGGGCTCGACGATCGATGTGCTGGTGGGATTGGTGCCACCCGCCGTGCGATAGCTTAGCACCTCGAAGCCAGTGCCGGTCGCCTCCGTGCGGACATAGCGCAGGCCGATGTTTCCGTCGAACGTCATGCTGCCAATGTCGGTGCCGAACGCCGTGCGCAGATAGGCGGCGTAATCATGTTCCTTCACGCGGCTGGTGGTGGACTGCGCCGGGTTGTCGAGATCACCGAAGCCGACCGTCTGCCCGCTGATTTCCTTGACGTGCGCGGAGGCCGATTCCGGATGCTGGGCGTCATACAGGTTCCACTGCAGGATAGGCCCGAACACCGAACTGGACGCGGCACCGCGCAGCAGCGTAGCCTGGCCCGGATTGTTCTCGACGAATTCGGGGTGATCGGAAACGCGGTAGCAGTTCGCTGCCGTCGACCAGTTGGCGCAAGTGCCACCAATCGTCGTCCAGTTCCCAACGTTGGTCTCGCGGTTGATCGCGGTCTTGCCGCTATACCTGGCGCCTGCGGTGATTGACTTCAGGAAGCTCCCGTCATCGAATTCCCAAGTCAGGTCCAGCCGCGGGCTGTCGCCTTTGGCAGTGTTGCGGGTGCGCGTGGGCTGGATCGCGGTGAAGCCGTAGTTCGCCGGGTTGGCGAAGAAGTTGGACGGTTGTCCCGTCACCGGATCGATCGCCCCCTGGGTGGGGAACTCACCGCGATTGTCGAAGACATAATAATAGTTGCCGGTGAACACGCCCGGCGCGCCGCCGCTGGCGGCATAGGGCGTGATGGTGAGGTTCAGCGAGTCCTGATCCACCTTGGCGTCGATATGCTGATAGTCGAACACCAAGTGGAGATGGTCGCCGATGGACCATTTCAAGCCGCCGCTGATGTCCGTGGTACGGGTCGAGCGATTGGCGCCGTAGGTGATCGCCGCACCGGACGGATTGGCCAATGCGCCTGACGTGGCGACGCCGTTTTCGACCGTAAAGGTGCCGACCGGTGCCGCGCTCTCGTCGGTAGCGAAATAGGCAACGCCGGTGTCGCGGAACTTGTAGCTTGCGTTGAGCACCCGCGCATAGACTTCAACGTTGTCAGCCGGCTTCCACTGCAGCGCGCCGGAAACGCTGGTGCGCCTCCGATCGCCTTGCGCCACGTTGAAGCCGCCGCCCTTGGGAACCTGGACGTTCTGATTGGCATAGCCCGGCACCAGCGTGGACTGTACCGGCGCACCATCGGGCGACGGATTGGGGCCGTGCCACAGATAGGGCTCGATCTGATCCATGTCCTGCCGGAACGCCGATTTCTGATAGGAGCCGTTTAGCAGGAAGCCGATCTCGCCAATGCCGGTGTTCCAGCGATTGCTGTAGAGCGCGGAGGCGTTCCAGCCATTCTTCTTGGCAAGATCGTAGCGGGTGCCCGCGACGGTGGCAGAGATGATCCGGCCATTGGCGTCGAACGGCATGCGGGTGCGCAGATCGATCGTGCCGCCCAGCGAGCCTTCGATCATCTCCGCCGAGGGATTTTTGTACACGTCGACCCGGCTGAGCAGATCGGGCCCGACTTCTTCGAACGACAGGCCGACGCCGCCGTTGGCGGTGAAGATATCGTGGCCGTTCAGCTCCGTGCGGATGTTGCTCAGGCCGCGAATTGCGACCGTGCTGCCTTCGCCGAGGTTGCGCTGGATCTGGATGCCCGAGATGCGCTGCAGCGACTCCGCGACGTTGACGTCGGGGAAGCGGCCAATGTCCTGCGCGGTGATCGAATCGACGATCTGTTCGGCGTTCTGCTTCACCGCCTGGGCCGAAGCGAGGCTGGCACGCAGGCCGGTGACGACGATCTCGCCTTCCACGGCGGCCCGATCCGCCTCGGTGGCAGGCGCGGACGGTTCCTGGCTGTCCTGCGGCGTGGTCGTCTGGGCCGCTGCCGGCAGTGCGAGCGCCGCCGTGGTCATCGCCAGCACGGATGCCGTCGCAAAGATGTGTGTCGTACCCCTCATCGTCTTTCCCCTCCAGATAGCCGCCGTTTCTGCCGACCTTATAAATATGATGATAGCGCTACCTGCCGCATATGAAAATTGGAATTCATATGCGGCAACTAAAATTTTTTGGTTTTGATATTCTCCGAGGGAAAGCGGACCTGCACCTAGGGACGGCTGCCGCAGTGCCCCGTTGCACGCGCCGCGCTTTCGCGCGAGGGAGGGTGCACACGGCAAAGGAGGCACTATGGCGCGAACCGGGTCCAAGAAGACCTATTCCGCCCCGGCGATTGAAAAGGCGTTCGAAGTCATCGAGTTGCTGGCCGGTCGCCCCGAAGGCGCGCTGGTAAGTGAAATGGCGGCCGAGCTCGGCCGATCGGTGGGCGAACTGTTTCGCATCGTCGTCGTGATGGAGCAGCTGGGCTATCTCCGCCGATCGGAGGTGACCGACAAATATGCCGTGGCCTATAAGCTGCTCGACGTCGCGTTGCGTTCCACGCCGTCCCAGGATCTGATTCGCGCCGCGTTGCCAGAGATGCAGATGCTCGCGCGCGATACGGTGCAGTCCTGCCATCTGGTTGTCGCCAGTCGGGGACATGGCCTGGTGGTAGCGCGTGAGGAATCGCCGGCAAGTCGCGGATTCGCTTTGAAGGTGGGCGCGCAGATCGACCTGGTGCAGAGCTGCTCGGGCCAGGTGCTGCTCGCCTTTTCCAACCTGAACCTCACCGAGCGTATGGTGCGCGCGGCGGAAGAGGAGCGGGGCACCGCTGTTGACCGCAGTTGGCTGGCGGATCGGCTCGCGACCGTCCGGCGGCTCGGTTATGACAGCCGCAAGAGCCCGGTCACTTTCGGTGTCACCGATATCAGCTACCCGATCTTCGGCTTCGACCGGATCGTCGTCGCGGCGCTGACGATTCCCTTTCTCGCGTTGATCGACGGCTCACAGAAGATGGATCTTGAGGCGGCGCGCGAAAAGCTGCGCGCCGCTACGGCACGGATTTCCGATCGACTGGGGTACGAGCCGGAATAGACCGTGCGTGCAAACGTTCACATGCGCGATCTATTTTGCATTTGCGAAAACGCGGTGCTGCCGGATCACTCCAATAGGGCAGCACCATAAGCGGGCAGGGGCAGCGAACCATTGAAGCTAGCGCCGGCGATCGCATCGCGCTTGCGACCCGCAATGGATATGCGCACAGGCGATGTCGTGGTGTTGACGTAGAGCGTGCGGCCTTCGACGACACGGGCCAACACACCCTCCGGCGTTTCCGGCCCGCGCTCAATGCCGAGCGTCGAGTAGAGCGAGCGGACCAGCGGCGCGAGCAGCGCTTCCTGCGCCGCAGTGGCGAGGTAGATGGCGCGGCCCTTGCCATAGCGATTCAGGGTAATCGCCGGGCTCTTCTTGGGCGTGTTGTCGAAGCTGGCGAGCGTGGTGGCGCTGCTCGGCTCCAGCACTTCGTAATAGGGGTCGGTGCCGGTCAGCGTCTGTCCCTGGAAGCTGACCTTGAGCGGCGTCTCCGAACGGTAGAACTCGTTGGTGCGCAGGCCGAAGACATCGGTCAGTCCGCCGGGCAACGGTGTACCGAACCATTTACCGGTGGCATCGACCTTGGCCGAATAGCCGGTCATGATCACCGTCCCGCCCGCGGCGACATAGCGGCGCACCGCGGCGGTCATCTTCTCGTCGAGCAGATAAGCGGCCGGCAGCACGACCAGCTTGTAGGCGTCGATTGAGTCGTGGCCGATGTCGATCACCGCCGCATCGATATTGTCGCGGAAGAAAGGCGCATAACCGGCCTTGGCCTGTTCGGTATAATCGACCTTGAAATATTCCTTCATCGTGTTCGGGCCCTGAGGCGGGCTGGTCAGCCACATCGTGCCGAAGGAGTAGCCGATCGCCACCTGCGGCGCGCGGTAGCGTGGGAAGCCCAGGCCGCGCAGCTTCTGGAACTCGCGGGCGATAGTCGCGAACTCGTCGACCTTCCACGAGGGGCGATCGTCGTGGTCGATCAGGCCGAACAACGCCTGCTCCTCGCCGCCTAGATGCGAGTTGAACGTCCAGGCGAGGAAGGTCTGCGAATAATAGAGCAGCCCGAAATAGGCCCACATCCGCGAGCGGCCGGGCGTGCCGTAATAGCCACCGCCGCCGGCAGTGAATTCGTTGAACCAGACCGGCGTGTCGTGGCCGGCGCGATTCATCATCACTTCGAAACCGGCGCCGAGCGGATCGCCGGGATAGAAACCCTGCGCGCCATAGGTGGAAACCTCATCCCAGGAGCGCAGATAGTCGAAGCCCTTCGTCCAGGCGGTCGGCCAGAAATTGGAGGCGACGGGCAGGTTGGGGGCGTTGGCCTTGCGCGAGGCTTCGAGATCCTTGAGCGCGCTGATCGTGTCGTCGGACCAGTAGCGGCGCAGATCGAGGTTGCGCTCATTGGGGCCTGGGCCCTCGCCGTAGGGCAGATCGACTTCGTCCCAGCTGTTCACGCGCCGTGACCAGCGCTGCGTCGCCCAGGCTTTGTTGAGCGCCTCGATCGTCCCGTATTTCTTCTGAAGCCAGCCGACGAAGCGCTTCCGATCCGCCTCCGAATAGGACATGCGGCCGTTGCCGATCTCATTGTCGTAGCCCACCGCGATCACCGCCGGATGCTTGGCATAGCGCTGCAGCATCTTGTCGGCGAGGCGGCGGGCGAGCCGGCGATAGTCGGGATCGCTGATATTGTCCCAATAGCGCGAGGCTGCGTTGAGCCGCGTGCCCGCCTGGCTGACCAGATCGACGCCCGGATAGCGCTTGTGCAGCCAGATCGGCGCGGGCTGGCCGGGAATGTCGACGACCACACGGATGCCGGCCGCGTGCATCTGGTCGATAACCTTGTCGAACCATTCGAAGGTGAAGCGGCCCTCCTGCGGCTCGAACGAATCCCAAGAAAGGTCGCCCATGCGGACCATCGTGAAGCCCGCCGCCTTCATCACCGCGATGTCCTGGCGGATCTGCTCAGGGCTGCGATCGACCGGCTGATAGCAAGTGCCGACGAACAGATCTCCCTTGCCCGGCCAATCCGGGTGACCGGCGGCACTCTGGGCGAGAGCGGATACTGGCAGCGTTGTCACCGCAAGCGTGAGGGCAAGGCGCACGGCGAGTGTGCGCTTGGCGGGGCGATGGGTCATGGTCATCCGTCCGTCTAAAAGGCCGCCGGTCAGGCGAAATGAATCTCGAAGGCACTGGCGTGGCGCGTGGGCAGGTTGCCCGGCGGGGTGATCACCAGCGCCTGGTCGGTCTGGCGGAAGTCGACCGCGCCGCGGTGGCCGAGCAGGCGTACTTGACGCACCCGCCGCTTCTCGTGCCGGTTGCCGCGGGCGAGCGCCTTGATCGCCACGGGCCCCTTTGGCTCGCCGAGCGTGATCGCGTAGAGTAGCTCCCCCTTGGTGGTGAAGCGGATATCCTCGGGCGTATAGGCCGCCTTTTCCTGGAAAGCGCCTTCCTTGGCTTCGGTCGGGCCCTCGCCGAAGATGCGCCACGGGCGGGTGCCGTGGATCGCCGGGCCGTTCGCCGCCATCCAGGCGGCGAGTTCCGTCAGCAATTGCTCGGATTGCGGCGGCAGGCTGCCGTCGCCGCGCAGCACGACGTTCAGCAGCATGTTGCCGTTCTTCGAGACGATGTCCGCCAGCATCGTGATCACGTCGCTGGCCGATTTGTAGCGATCGTTTTCGCTGTAAAACCAGTCGCCGTTCGACGTGTCGGTCTGCCAGGGCAGGGGATTGATGCCGTTGAGCACGCCGCGTTCGACATCCTGGACACCCCAGGCCTGGTTGAACTCCCCTGAGCCGAGCGCCTTGTGGTTGTACACCGCCTCCAGCCTGCCGCTGCGGGCAATGCTGCTGTTGTAGAGGTGCGCCACCATCGCGCGGCCGATCTCGCCGAACGGCACGCCGCCATCCGAATAGAGCAGGTCGGGCTGATAATTGTCGATCAGGTCGCGGATGCGGGCGAACCAATGGCGCTGATATTCGGGGTTCTTGGTGTACCAGGTATCGGCATCGCCGAGGAACGGCTCGTCGCGATTACCGTGATACAGATCGACGAAACGCGGGTCGGCGCCATCATAGCGCTTGCCCATGCGCGGCCAGAACTGATCGTAGAGCTGGTTCGGATACCACCAGTTGTAGCTGGCGCCGAGGTGTTCGGACACGCCGAAGCGCAGGCCGCGGCGCTTGGCCGCCGCCTTGAGTTCGCCGACGATGTCGCGCTTCGGCCCCATCGCCACGGCGTTCCAGCGGTGATGGCGGGACTTCCACAGATCGAAATTGTCGTGGTGGACGCCCATGGATACGATATACTTTGCCCCTGCCGCTGCATAGCGACCGACCAGTGCCTCCGGATCGAACTTGGCAGCGGTCCAGAGCGGAATGATGTCCTTGTAGCCCTTTTCGGAAGGGTGGCCGTAGGTCTTGAGGTGGTGCTCGTAATGGGGATGGCCGGGCACGTACATGAAGCGCGCATACCAATCCCCCTGCGCAGGAACGGCTTGTGGGCCCCAATGCGCCCAGATGCCGAACTTGGCGTCGCGGAACCAGTCCGGCGTCCGGTAGGTGGAAAGCGACGCGCCGGTAGGCTTGAACGGCCCGGGTGCCGCCACCGGATCGACATCGGCGCCCGGCAGCTTCTGCCCCACCTGCGCCCGAGCGCGTCCCGCGCTTCCCACTGCCAAGGCGGTCGCGAACGAGCCGGCCAGAATCTCACGCTTGCTGAAGTTCGTCATCCGCTCCTCGGGTCATTTCGCAGCACCTTGGAGGCGCCCCCCTGTTACTGCTAGCATATTTGCAAACTGATTTTCATGTGGCAAGCGTATTCTTGCGTTCTGCCCGGCTCCGGCGGCTGAACGGTCGTCAGGAAGTCTCGTCCTTTCCACTTCTTAGCAACCTTCAACATCGGAATCCGATCATGAGCGACCGCCTGTTCGACCCTTCTCGCCGCACCGTTTTGTCGCTTGCCGCTGCCGCGCCATTGCTTTCGCAGGCGGCTCGCGCCGCCCCGGTTGCGACCGACCTGCCGGTTTCGGCCCGTGAGATGGGACTGGCGCCGCGCGAGATATTGCCGTTCGACAGCGGATGGCGGTTTGCCCTGGGGCATGGCAGCGATCCGGCCAAGGATTTCGACTTCGGCTATGGCCAGAGCGACTTCGCCAAGACTGGCGACTTCAAGCTCGCCAAGACCGATTTCGACGATAGCGGCTGGCGCGCGCTCGATCTTCCGCACGACTGGGCGGTCGAATTGCCATTTGTCCATGACGATCGCGGCAGCGGCGACGCCAACAATCGCGGCCATGGCTACAAGCCGCTGGGCCGGCGCTATCCGGAGACGAGTATTGGTTGGTACCGCCGCCGGTTCGATGTGCCGGCGAGCGACCGCGGCCGCCGCACCTGGATCGAGTTTGATGGCGCGATGCGCGATGCGATCCTATGGGTGAACGGCTGCTATATCGGCCGCCACAATGATGGCTACACGCCGTTCCGCTTCGACCTTACCGATTTCCTGCATTATGGCGGCGACAACATCGTCGTCGTGCGCGTCGATGCGTCGATGGGCGATGGCTGGTTCTACGAAGGCGCGGGCCTGTACCGCCATGTCTGGCTGACCAAGCACGATCCCGTCTATCTCGGGCGATGGGAAAGCGTGGTGCGGGCGACGCCGGAAGGGCGCGGCGCGACGCTCGACCTAGCGACCCTCGTCGCTAACGAAACCGATGCCGACACGCAGGCTGTGGTGGAATGGACCATCGCCGATGCTGCCGGGCAAGTGGTGGCGCGAGCCTCCGCGCCCGCGGTTCGTGTCGCGGCGGGCGGCACCGCCGAGAGCCAAGTCCACGCGACCCTGCCCGAGGCGAAGCTCTGGTCCGTGGAGACGCCGGCGCTCTATACCGCCACCGCACGGCTGGCAGCCGGCGGTAGCGTCCGCGACGTCGATCGCGTGACCTTTGGCGTGCGCAGCTTCCGTTTCGATGCCGATCGGGGCTTCTTTCTCAACGGCAAGTCACTGAAGCTGCAGGGCACCTGCAATCACCAGGACCATGCCGGCGTCGGCGCCGCGCTGCCCGACGCGATCCAGCGCTATCGGCTGAACGTACTACGCGAGATGGGGTGCAACGCAGTGCGCACCACCCACAACATGCCGACGCCCGAATGGGTCGAGGAATGCGATCGTGCCGGCGTGCTGGTGATGTGCGAGACGCGCCAGATGAGTTCCAATCCCGAGGCGATGGCGCAGTTGGAAGTTATGGTGAAGCGCTTCCGCAATGCGCCTTCCGTCATCATCTGGTCGATTGGCAACGAAGAATGGTTGTTGCAGAAGAAAATGGCCGAGCAGGGCAAGCCGATCGCCGCCGCCATGGTGCGCCGCTGTCATGCGCTCGATCCGACCCGGCCGGTGTCGGCGGCGGTCAACGACGACAACGAACAGGGGGTGAGCGACCCGCTCGATATCATCGGCTTCAACTATCATCAGGAATATCCCGAAGCCTATCATGCGAAGCATCCGACGCGCCCGATCTATGGCTCCGAAACGTCGAGCGCGATTTCGACACGCGGCGAATATGTCAGCGATCCGACCCGTAACACCGTCAACAGCTATGACGGCGTGGTCGGCTGGGGGAAGACTCCGGAAGACTGGTGGAAGCTGTATGGCGGCAAGCAATGGTCGGCCGGCGGTTTTGCCTGGACCGGCTTCGACTATCGCGGCGAGCCGACGCCCTATAGCTGGCCGTCGATCAACTCGCAGTTCGGCATCGTGGACATGTGCGGGTTCCCCAAGGATTATCACTATTATTACCGCGCCTGGTGGCGTTCCGAGCCGTCGCTGCACGTCTTTCCGCACTGGAACTGGGAAGGCCGCGAAGGCGAGACGGTGTCGGTGTGGGTCTATTCCAACTGTGACACCGTGGAATTGCTGCTCAACGGCCGCAGCATGGGCACGCAATCGGTGCCGCCGCTCGGCCATCTCGAATGGAAGGTGCCGTATCAGCCCGGTGCCATCGAGGCGCGAGGCCGCAAGGGCGGGCGGCTGCTGACCCAGCGGCGCGAGACCACCGGGCCGGCTCGTACGATCCGGCTGACTGCCGATCGCACGTTGATCCAAGGGGACGGCCGCGACGTGGCGATGCTGAAGGCCGAACTGCTCGATGCGCGGGGGCGGCCGATCCCGACGGCAATGGACAAGCTTGCCTTCACGATTCAGGGGCCGGGCGCGATTATCGGAGTTGGTAACGGCGATCCGAATTGCCTGGAAAGCGACAAGGAGCCGCGCCGGTCGCTGTTCAACGGGCTGGCGCAGATAATCGTGCAATCGACGGGACGACCGGGCACGATCACCGTCGCGGCGGTGGCGGACGGCGCCCGCGCCGAGCCGCTGTTGCCGGGCAAGCTGACGCTACGGGCGGCGCGCCCAATCGCCTGAGCGACGGGGGATCGCCGGCGGGAGGGGCGCAGGCGAAGTGCCGGTGGGCGTCCGCGTACGCTTACCGGCGCAGCGCCAGGATCTGCCCTTCCGCCAGCAGACGCTGGCGCAGGCTGGGATAGGACACGTCCTGCACCGACGTCTTGTTGGCGAGCGCGATATCGGCGGCGGCTGCTGCCGACTGGCCCAGGATCATGAAGACGGGCTCCATCCGGATCGTGCCATAGGCGATGTGCGAGGCCGAAAGCGCGACCGGCACCAACAGGTTTGTTGCCTCCGCACGCTTCGGCACGATCGCGTCATAGCTGATCGGATAGGCGTGGCCGACCCCGACCTCGATATTGCCTTCGTTGCGCGCGAAGCCCCGGGCATCGACGATGCGCTGGGTGTTGTGCGAATCCATCTGATAGGATCCCATGCCCACCGCTCGCGGAGTCGGGCGTAGACCACGCACCTCCGGCTCCGCCATTACGAAATCGGAGACCATCCGCCGCGCTTCGCGAACGTACATTTCCCGCGGCCAGCCGCCATTGGCGGTGAATTCGTCGCGGCACAGGCCCCAGCGGACCATCTCCGCACGCGTTTCGGCGGGCACCTTGGGGTCGTGCGCCATGAACCACAACAGGCCCTGCTGATAGCGGACATGTTCGCGCGCGATCGCGGCGCGCTCGGCGTCGCTGCCTTCGGGATAGCCATAGTTCATGCCGATATTGTCGGTGGAAAAGCCGCCGAAATTGTTCACATCGGCCTTGCCGTTCGGGATGCGATCGAATTTTTGGAAGAAGTTGCGGTAACCCGCGTCCATATAGCGCAGAAGCAGCGCATATTGCCCGGGATCATAGCCCGCCGGCTTGGGCAGCGGGATGCGGTTCGCGGCGACGTCGGTCAGGCATAGACGATAGGTATAGGCCTGGATCTTGCGATCGGCGCTGCCGTCCGGCGCAGGCTTCTCGGCGCTGATACGCGGCAGGAGGCCGCTGCCGGGATCGCCCGGCACCTTGTACGGATCGATATCGAGGGTGAACTGGTGGTTGGTGGATTTTCCCAGCTGCACGCCGTTCAGCGTCTCGCCATAGGTGGCATTGGCCTCGCGGCCGATTGTGTAAGAAATGCCGGCGGCGGCCATCAGATCGCCCTCGTAGCTCGCATCGATGAACATGCGGCCGGCGAAGCGTTGCCCCCCATTCGAGCGAAAGGCGACCAGTCTGGTGCCGGCCCGCTCGACGCTGCCGCGGGTGCGGTCGAGCGGCTGGCTACGCACCACTTGCACCCCCGCCTCGCGCACCCAGGTCTCCAGTATGCGTTCGGCGACCTTGGGTTCGAACTGCCACATGGCGCCGTCGTCGATGAAGTTCTCCGCCCGGGCCGGGCGCGGCGCATGGTTCCAGGCAGCAGGGTTGTCATAATGCCGCTTCACTCGGCGATAGAATTCCAGCGCCAGTCCGCCGATTGCGCGGTGGTTGCCGGTGTCGGACCAACTCAGCCCGTTGGTGGTCATTCCCCCCAAATACGCGTCCCTGCAGACCAGCGTGACGCTGCGCCCGAGCCTGCGGCCTTCGATCGCGGCGATCACGCCGCCGGCGGTGCAGCCATAGATGACGATGTCCGCAGCAGCGGGCACCACAGGTCGTGCACGCGCGGGGGAGGGCAGCGCGAGCAGCGCCGCCGACGCGAGGAGCAAGGGCCGCATGTCCATCACCACCTTCAAAAGGTTGCCGCTACGCCGAAGAAGATTCGGCGATCTTCGCGCGCGCTTGTGAGCAGCCGGGTCGGATCCTGCAGATACTGCCGGTCGATGGACCGGGTAAGGTTGATCGCCTCCACCGTCAGCCGCACCGTGCGGGTTAGGTTGAGCTGCGCCGAAGCGTCGAGCTGGCCTCGCGCTGCCGCATAGGAACTGCCGCCTGCCGCGGCGCTGCCCTGACCGAGCAAGTAGCTGGAGCGATAGATATAGGCGACGCGGGCGGAGAGCGTCTTGTCTTCGTAAAAGCCAATGAGGTTGTAGCTGTGCTTCGACAGCCCCGGCAGCGGCAGCCGGGCGCCGGTCGCTTCGTCGATCAGCGGCGTTTCGCTGTCGACATAGGTATAGTTCGCCTGCACGCCTAGGTTGCCCAAAGGCCCTGGCAGGAAGCGGAGCGACTGTTGATAGGCAAGCTCGACGCCCTTGATCTTGCCGGCGGCGCCGTTGACCGGCTGCGTGATCTGGAACACGCCATAGGCTTGGCCCGTGCTCGGATCGACCTGGTCGGACAGGCCGGGGATGAATTCGCTCTGCGTGCGGTTGAGCGTGAAGGAATCAACATTCTTGTAGAAGCCGGCGACGGTCAGCGCGCTGGAGGGCGCAAAATACCATTCAAGCGTCGCGTCGTACTGAGTGGCTTCGAACGGGCGCAGTGCGGGGTTGCCGCGCGATCCCGTGCGCGAGACGAATAGCGGCACAAAGCTGACCCCCACATCGCTCAGGCTCGGCCGGGCGACGACCTTCGCCGCAGCGAGGCGGAAGGTGAGGTTGCGAAGCAGGTCGAGCGACGCGTTGGCGCTCGGCAGCCAATAGCCGAACCGCGACTTGGACGCAGTGGGCTGGGTATCCGAAAGGTAACCCGAGGAGATCCGCTCGAATGTGATGTAGCGAACGCCGGCGTTGCCGGTGAGCGGCATCGATCCGATCGTCGTTTCGACATTGCCCTTGGCATAGAAGGCCAAGGTGTCCTGAGTCACGTCCTTGATCGAGACCCGCCCGAACGGGATCGTGTCCGCGCGCGGGACCGGCAGGCCAAAGGCCGCACGTGCTGCCTCTTTGTCGGTCGTGCCGCCCAGGATATCGCGGGGAAACTCGCCGGGCACGCCGGGATAGAAACTTCCCTGCTGGTTGTCGTACACCAGCCCGGGCAGCTCATCGACGGTCAGGATTCCGTCGCCATTCTTGTCGCCGCGCGACAACAGGCTGGCCGCCGTCGGGATGTTCTGCGGCGCTTCGGAATAGAATTGGATCGACTCATATCGGCTGCCGACCTCTACCGACCGCAGCGGGCCGAAATCGGTGCGGATCGTGAAGTCCACGCGTCCGTCATAGCCGCTATTGTCGGTGCGGAAGTCGTTCTCGAAGATTGAGGCAAGCTGATACTGCGTCGGATCGTTCAGGTTGAAGTTGGACGCGAGCGACAGGTCCGGCACGGTGCCGCGCCTGGAAAAGTCGATCGTGGCGTTGGCGGTGCGCCCGGTACGCGGCACCACCACATAGGTGAAGGACGCACCTGGCCCGCCATCGGTGCCCAGCCCCTTGGCATAGGACGCATCGGCCTTCACCGTCACCACGTCGCCCTCATATTTGGTCGAGACGCCGATATTGGTCGATTTGAACTCGGTCGGCTCGTCATAGATCAGCGGCCGTACGGTCACGCCGGTATAGGTCGAGCGCACCACCGTGCCATTGGCGTCAGCCACGGCGCCCACGTCATTGTCGTTGAAGAGGATCTGGTAGTTGGCGCTCTGCCGCTCGCGTTTCAGCCGGGTGTACGTGCCGTCGAGGATCATCTCCCAGCGCTCGCTTGGGCGATATTGGATCGAGCTGTTCAGCGTCAGCCGTTCCTCGGCGCGATCATAGATGCGGGCCATGTAGCGGTTGGGGCGGTACAGGCCGGGATCGTTCACCCCGTCGCCATTGCCGTCGATATTGTTGGTGCGGGTCCAGCCGCCGGTATCGAACGAATAGCCGCGGGTGTGTGTGTTCGAATAGGCCGCGCTGGCCAAGATACCGAACGTATCCCCGAACGTCTTCGACACCAGCGCGGAGCCGCGATAGCCGAGGTGATCGGCCTGATCGGTATAGGCGCCCTGCAGGCGCCCGCTGACAACGAAGTCGGCGAGTTCGAGCGGCCGCTTGGTCTTGAGGTTGACGGTAGCGCCCAGCGCGCCCTCCGGCATGTCCGCTGTGGGCGATTTCGACACGACGATACTGGAGATGATCTCCGGGCTTACGGATTCGAGTGACGCGCTGCCGCCGGCGCCAGGGCCCAGGAAGGTGCGGCCGTTGATCTCCAGCCGGTTCTGCGAAATGCCGCGCACAGTGAAATTCGATCCATCGCCCTCGCGACGGGTGATTTGTACGCCGGTGATACGACTCATGGATTCGGCGACATTCTGGTCGGGAAGCTTGCCGATATCCTGCGCGGTGATGACGTCGACGATGTTGCCGGCAGCGCGCTTGACGTTGATCGATTGCTGCAGCGACGCGCGGATGCCGGTGACGACGATCTCCTCCGGCTCCGGCTGAGCTTCCTGCGGCGCGGGCTCGGCGGCGACCTGCATCGACGCCGGCTCGATCTGCGCAGTCGCAGGGGTGAATGCGACACGTTCACTCGTTGCACGGCGGCGCAGGACGATCGCGCCGCCAGCACGCACCGGCACCAGATCGGTCCCATCAAGCAGCAGGCGCAGCGCCGAGGCGACGTCGAACGAGCCCTTCACTCGGTTGACGCGAAGGTTCGCCGTCAGGGGGCCGGGGACAAGGATCTGGATGCCGGCCTGATGCGCGAATTGCGGAATACCGGTCCGGGCGGGTTGCGCCGATACGTCGAACTGGCGGGTCTGGGCCGTCGCTGCAGTCGGCAGGGTGGACGCCAGCACGACAGCGGCGGTGCCGAGCATGTGAGAACGCACGGAAAACATGGGTGAAGCCTCTCCCTTTGTCGGCGCTTTCTGTTCCGAAGCGCTCACCCGATACGAGCCGGCGTCGCCGCGATTCCGTCAGTGCTGCTCGACTTTTTTCCGCGCTAGGCGGATTTCTTGCGGCGTCGTGGTCACGTGCGCATCGAACGACGTGGCCAGCGTCGCCGCGAAATCTTCGGGCTTGTCGATCTGAAACAGGCCGACCAGCCGCTCCTGCGCAAGATCCTGATCTTCCACCACCAGCTGCTGGCGGTTGTATCGATTGAACTGCGCCACCGCGTAGGCGACGGTTTCGTTCTCAAGTGAGATTTCGCCGCTGCGCCAGGCCAGTGCGCGTGCGATCGCGGTGGGGGCGGTGCCGACCACCGGGGCTGCCACGCCGGCGTGAAAGCGCGCGAACTGACCGGCCTCGATAATCGTCATCGCGCCGCTGGCACCGGCCGGCCACACCGCGACGGTGCCCTCGGTGACGGCGACCTCCACTCCCTGATCGCGCCGCTCCACCGAAAAAGCCGTGCCCACGGCCCGCACCATCGCGATACCGGCATCGACGACAAAGGGGCGAGCGCGGTCCTTCGCGACCTGGAACCAGGCCTGGCCATGATCGATCGATACGCGTCTGATGTCGCGCTCCAGCGTCACATGCAGCGCGCTGTCGGTGTTGATCATCGCGACCGACCCGTCGGCAAGCGGCAGGCGCCGTATCTCGCCACGCGCCGTCTCGACCCGATCGCCGCGCCAAACCTGCCAGCTAAACAGGCCGGCAATGCTCGCTGCCAGGGCTCCGGCCCCCGCGGCAAGCAGCTTGCGCCGGTTGCTGAACCCGGGCACCGACCTCGTGTGGACTCCTTGCGGAGCGAGGGCTTGGTCAACAAGGCTCAATCCGGCCATGGCGCGCAGCAACGCCCCGGCATGGGCGGGATCTTCCGCCAGCCACGCCTGCAGCGCGGCCTCGTCCGCCGCATCGAGCGGATGACGCAGCGCCCATTCGGCAGCCTGTTGCTCAACGCGATCGGACATGGGCTTTGCCATCCTGCATCGAGGGCGTGACGTCCGTCGGCTCGGTAACCATCCGCAGGATGGCGCGCAGGCTGCGACTGGCGTCATTTTCGACCACCGCTTCGCTCACTCCCAGCCGCGCGGCTATTTCTTTCTGGCTGAGGCCTTCTACTCGGCGCAGCAGGAAGATCCGACGCGCCCGCTCGGAAAGTGTGCCCAGCGCGCTGCGGACCCGATCGAGTTCCTGCCGCCCCGCAGCGATCCGATCGGGTAGGGGCAGGTCGCTCGCCAATTCGCTGCCTTCACCTTCCGCGATCGGCTCGATCCGCACGACGCGCGCACGTCGCCGCTGGCGATGGGCGAGGTTGCGCGCCATGGTGAATAGATAGGCGCGCGGTTCGGCGATGTGCGTAACGTCCGAGAGCTGAGATAGCCGGCAATAGCATTCCTGCACGATATCCTCCACGTCGTCGGCCGCCATCACACGCGACCGCAACCAGCTGCGCAGGTCACGTTCGTGCGGCAGGATCTCGCGTCCCACCCATTCCGCCAGCGCCGTCCGTTCCGTGGCCGCTCTCCTCTCCTGCGCGTTCGAGTCCCCAGGATCGCGTTTCCTTCATCATCCTGCCGCAAATCCGTTCAGACGCTGAGGCTAACCGGCACCGACTCTCTCTCGGCCTGCCCTCAGCCAGCGGGGAACAGTGCCGAAAGGCTCGCTGCAAGGTCCGCACTGCGGAAAGGCTTGGTCAGCCGAGGAAGATCCGACGCAATGCCCTCCGCATCGGCATAGCCTGAAACGATCAGAACCGGCAGGCTTGGGTGCATCAACCGCGCCTCGCGCGCCAGGTCCGCGCCGCTCATGCCCGGCATCAGATGATCGGTAATGAGCAGTTCGGGCACCGTACCGGACCGGAGCAGGGCCAATGCTTCCTCCGCCGATCCGACTTCGACGACTTCGAATCCCAGATCGTTGAGCATGTCTGCCGTGCTCATCCGCACCAGAGCCTCATCGTCGACCAGCAGCGCAAGGCCCCGTCCGACCGGACGTTCGGCGCGCTCGGAAGATTGCTCCTGCTCCTGCACCGGGAGCGCGCTGATCGGCAGCCAGAGCGTCACGTCCGTACCCGCGCCCGGTTCGCTGTCGATCGTCAGCCCGCCGCCAAGCTGCGCAGTCAGGCCGTGCACCATCGACAGGCCGAGCCCCGTTCCCTTGCCGATCCCCTTGGTCGAGAAGAACGGCTCCACCGCGCGCGTCAGTGTCGCTGCGTCCATTCCCGCGCCGGTATCGCGAACGCTCAGCCGTACGTAATGGCCGGGTTTCAACCCGGCAGCATGGGCGACGCGCACGCTTTTCCTGTCGGCAGCGATGGTGAGCTGTCCACCCCGCGGCATCGCGTCGCGGGCGTTCACCGCCAGGTTCAGCAACGCCATTTCCAGCTGATTGGCGTCCGCCACCGCCGGCGGCAGATCAGGGGCCAACTCGACGCGCACATCGATGTTCGGTCCCACCGTGGACTCGACCAGCCCTGCCATTTCGCCGACCAGCGTGACCAGATCGACCGCGGCAGGTTGCAGCGGCTGGCGTCGTGCGAATGCAAGCAGGCGCTGGACCAGCGTTTTTGCCCGCTCGGCCGATTGCAGCGCCCCGTCGATCAGGCGTCGCTCGCGTTCGCTGCCGACGCCCTTGCGCACCAGCATGTCCAGCGAGCCGATGATGGGCGTGAGAAGATTGTTGAAGTCATGCGCCACCCCGCCAGTGAGGCTGCCCATTGCTTCCATCTTTTGGCTTTGGCGCAGCGCTTCCTGCGCGGCCTGCAACTCGGCTTCGCGAGCCTTGGCGTGGCTGAGGTCGCGGCCGACGGCGATGAAGTTCACGCCATCCGGCTCCGGCGTCACCGTCCATTCGATGGCTTTCCAGGTACCTCCGGCGGTAGCAATGCGATTTTCGAAACGTGTCGGGAGGCGGGTCTCCTGCATGCGCTGGATCGCGGCGAGGGTTGGAGGCGCATCGTCCGGGTGCATGAAGGTGGCGTAGCCCCGGGTGAGCAGTTCCTGCTCGCCCCAGCCAAGCACCTGCCCCCACGCCGGGCTGACCGCCGACATCATGCCGCTATAATCCGCCCGCGCGAGCATGTCCTGCGACAGGTTCCACAGCCGGTCGCGCTCCGCCGAACGCGCCGCGACCTGCGCCTCCAGCGTTTCGTTCAGCTTGCGGACCGCTGCTTCGGCAAGCTTGCGGTCATGGATGTCGACCGATGCGCCGAACCACCGCACGATCTCCTTCGTCAACGGATCGCGATACGGCTCCCCGCGGACCAGGAACCAGCGATAATCTCCCGCTGCCGAGCGGATCCGGTGTTCGACGAGAAAGGTCGTGCCGGTCTGGCGTGCCTGATCGAACGCCGTCATCGTCACCGCGGCGTCTTCGGGGTGGATATGCTCGGCTGCGACGGCGGCAGCCGTCGTGTGATGATATTCGGACCCGGTATAGTCGGACCAGTGCTTATTGAAGAACTCCGTCCGGCCTTCCGCATCGGTGATCCAGATGATCTGCGGCACCGCATCCGCCATCAGCCGGAACTGGGCTTCGCTGGCGCGCAGAGCCGTCTCCGTCTCCTTGCGGTCGTGGATGTCGATCGAGCTGCCGACCCAGGTCGTGATCGCGCCCGTTGCGTCGCGAATCGGCTCCGCCCGTGCGACAAACCACCGATAGGCGTCGTCATGCCGCCGATAGCGGACCTCCATCTCATAGGTGGTGCCGTTCGCCCGGGCCTCAGCCCAATGCTCGGCCGTGGCTGCCACGTCGTCGGGGTGCAGCCTGTCCGTCCAGCCATTGGGCAACGCCTGTGCCTCGGTTTGGCCCGTATAATCGTACCAACGCTGGTTGAAATAGTTGAGCTCGCCGTTCGGCTCGGCGAACCAGACAAAGGTAGGCAGCGCGTCGGTACGCCGCCGCAGCCTGGCCTCGCTGTCGCGCTGCCGCTCCTCGGCCATCCGCCGCTCGTCGATGTCGATGACGGAGCCGACATAGCCGAGATAGGAGCCGTCATCGCCGAAGCGCGGTGCGGCGGTATCGAGCGCCCAGCGATACCTGCCGTCGGCGCCCCGCAGCCGATATTCGACGCGGAACGACGCCCGTGCCGCGTTGGCCTCACGAAACGCGCGCTCGGCTTCGTCGCGGTCGTCGGGATGGGTGGCCTCCAGCCAGCCATAGCCTTCCGCCTCCTGCGGCGCCTGGCCGGTGAAATCATACCAGGCGCGGTTCAGATAGGTGCAATAGCCGCTCGGGGCCGTCACCCACATCATCACCGGTGCATGATCGGCCATGTTGCGGAAGCGGGCCTCGCTTTCGCGCACCGCCTGTTCGGCGCGGATTCGGGGGGTGGTTTCCGTACACGCGCAGAACATGCCGGCAATCGCGCCGCTGTCATCATGGACCGGCGAGTAGGAGAAGGTGAACCAGGTCTGCTCGGCATAGCCGTGGCGGCGCATCAGCAGCGGCAGATCCTGCCGATAGGTTGCCTCACCTGCCATCGCGGCGTCGATCAGGGGCGAAATGTCTGCCCAGATTTCGGGCCAGATCGCGTCGAAGCGCTGGCCAAGTGCCTTCGGGTGCTTGTCTGCCAGGATGCCGGTATAGGCATCGTTGTAAAGGAAGCCGAGTTCGGGACCCCAGGCGACGAACATCGGAAACTTCGACGCCAGCATAAGGCCGACGACCAAGCGCAGCGCGTTCGGCCACGCCTCGGGCGGACCTAACGGGGATGTCGACCAGTCGCGAGAGCGCATCAGCCCGGCGATCTCGCCTTCGTCATCGAGAAAGTGGAGGTGAAGGGCCGCGGTAGAAGCGCTCATAAAATCCTTGTCTGCAGATGCCCTATCACAGGTTCGCGCATGAACAAGCGAAGGCGCTTTCCTTTCCCGCGCACTATCTCACAGCGCCCCGGCAGGGACCAACCCGGTCTTTGCTGCGCGGTTCCGGGGGGGGCGATTGACAGGGCGGATTCGCAATGGCTGTTTCAGGCACGCGACTATGCCAGGAGACGTCAGGTGAATCGATGCATCGGTCGCAGTCGTCGAAGGCGAAAGCATGCGGGCCGGCAGGTGTTGCCATGACCGAGGCGACCATCGATCCTGCGGTGCCGGCGCGGCCGCAGCCGGTCTCGCTGGGCCAGGCATTCGGCGTTTGGCTCCGGATCGCGCTGCTGTCGTTCGGCGGCCCGGCCGGGCAGATCGCCGTAATGCACCGCATCCTCGTGAACGAGAAGCGTTGGATCGGGGAGCAGCGGTTCTTGCACGCGCTCAACTATTGCATGCTGCTGCCCAGCCCCGAGGCGCAGCAGCTCGCAACCTATATTGGCTGGCTGATGCACCGAACGATCGGCGGAATCGTTGCGGGCGTGCTGTTCATCCTGCCAGGCGCGGCAGCGATCCTGATGCTCAGCTGGATCTATGTGCTCTACGGGCGGGTCGGGATCGTCTCGGGCCTGCTATTCGGCCTCAAGGCCGCAGTGTTGGCGGTGGTGGTGGAAGCCGTGGTTCGCATCGGCCGGCGGGCGCTGACGACGGTGCCGGCGCGCGTACTGGCCGTCGCCGCGTTCGTGTTGATCTTCTTCCTCGGCGCGCCGTTCCCGCTGATCGTGTTCGGCGCCGGCCTGGTCGGCTGGTGGTCCGGCAGGCGGGGACAGGCGGCGTTCCGCGGCGGTGGTCACGGCGCCTCGCGCGGCGGCACCCTAGCCGATGCCGACACGCTGCTGGGTGAGGAATTGCCCGCGCATGCGCGGCCCACCCGGCGGCAGACACTGTTGACGGCGGCGATATGGCTGGTCCTGTGGCTCACCCCCGTCGCCGGGCTGCTGATCGCGCTCGGCCCCGACAATGTGTTCAGCCGCATCGCCACTTTTTTCTCAACCCTGGCGATGGTGACGTTCGGGGGCGCGTATGCCGTGCTCGCCCATGTCGCGCAGCAGGCGGTAGGGCAATATGGCTGGCTGCGCCCGGCCGAGATGCTTGACGGGCTGGGTATGGCCGAGACGACGCCGGGCCCGCTGATCATGGTGCTGCAGTTCGTCGGCTTCTTGGGTGCCTATCGCGATCCGGCCGGGCTATCGCCGCTGCTGGCGGGAACGCTTGGCGGATTGCTGGCGACCTGGGTCACGTTCGTGCCCTGCTTCCTGTGGATCTTCCTCGGCGCGCCATTCATCGAACGCCTGCGGGGCAATGCGGCGGTTGCCGGGGCCCTTTCCGCGATCACCGCCGGCGTGGTGGGGGTGGTGCTCAATCTGGCGGTGTGGTTCGCGCTGCACACGCTGTTCCGCCAGACGGAGCCGGTCCGCCTTGGGCCGATCCGGTTCGATGCGCCGGTGCTCGACAGCATGGACCCCTGGGCGATGCTGCTCGCCGGCACTGCCATCGCCGCCATTTTCTTCCTGCGCGCCAGCGTACTGCTGACGCTGGCTGGCGCCGCCGGGGCGGGTGTGGCGCTGCACCTGTCGGGCATTATCGCCTGAAGACCAAGCGCGCGGATGGACCGGAACCGTTCGCAGCGGAGCCGCGTCAACGGCAGATCAGCATCGCGGCCGTACGGACGGGATGCCGGCGACGGCGATGCTCGACAGGTCGGAGGCCGGATCGACGGGCACGCCTGCCTGCTTCCGCTCCGAATAGCGGTCGACCAACCGGGCGGTGTGAGGCCGGAGCAGAACGGTGAAACGCACCAGTTCCTCCATCACGTCGACAATGCGATCATAATAGCTCGAAGCCCGCATGCGGCCCACCTCGTCAAATTCCTTGTACGCCATCGCGACCGACGACTGGTTGGGGATGGTGAACATCCGCATCCACCGTCCGAGCAGGCGCAGCGTGTTCACGGCGTTGAACGATTGCGACCCGCCCGAGACTTGCATCACTGCCAGCGTTCGCCCCTGGGTGGGCCGCATCCCCTTCATTTCCAGCGGCAGATGATCGATCTGCGCCTTCATGATGCTGGTGATCTGGCCGTGCCGTTCCGGGCTGCACCACACCTGGCCTTCCGACCAGAGGGCCAGCTCGCGCAGTTCGTGCACGGCGGGGTGATCGTCGCCCGCCACCTGATCGGGCAGGGGCAGGCTGGAGGGATCAAAAATGCGCGTCTCTGCCCCGAACAGACGAAGCAGCCGGGCTGCTTCCTCGACCGCCAGGCGCGAAAAGGAGCGCGCCCGCAGCGAGCCGTACAGCAGCAGAATCCGCGGCGCCGGATCGAGCGCGCCCAGCCCCAGCGCAGGCCGTTGGCGAATATAGGCGGGATCGAGCGCCGGCAGATGATCGGGATCGGCAAGGGTTCGCAGCGGCATCAGGGTTCCTCCATGAAAGCGGCGGTCGACGGGCCGGGAATTTGCTCATCCGATGCCGAGCCGGAGCGCCAGGGCCGCCAAGGTGACGACCAGAACGGGGACCGTCAGCGTGACGCCCACGCGGAAGTAATAGCCCCAGCCAATGCGGATACCCTTTTGGCCGAGAACGTGGAGCCAGAGCAGCGTCGCGAGCGAGCCGATCGGCGTCAGCTTCGGCCCAAGATCGCATCCGATGACATTGGCATAGACCATCGCCTCGCGCGCCGCGCCGCTTGCATGCGTGGCATCGATCGCGAGTGCGCCGACCAGCACCGTCGGCATATTGTTCATGATCGAAGACAGCAGCGCGGCAATCAGGCCGGTTCCCATCGCCGCGCCCCACACGCCACCACGGGCGGTGCGATCGAACAGGCTGGCCAGATGGTCCGTCAGACCGGCGTTCCGAAGGCCATAGACGACCAGATACATGCCGAGCGAGAAGATCACGACCTGCCAGGGCGCGCCGCGCAGCACGCTGCGCGCATCGATGACCGTGCCGCGCCTTGCGACGAACAGCAGCAGCGCGGCCCCGGCCGCCGCGATCGCACTGACCGGCACCCCAAGCGGCTCGAGCAGGAAGAAGCCCGCGAGCAGCATGGCGAGGACGACCCAGCCCGCCCGGAACGTGGCGGCATCGCGGATAGCCTCCGCGGGAACGCGGAGCTGGCCGACATCGTAGCGGCCGGGAATATCGCGACGAAAGAACAGCAGCAGCACGCCCAGCGTCGCGGCGATCGACGCCAGATTGACCGGAGCCATCACCGACGCATATTTGCCGAACCCGATCCGGAAGAAGTCGGCAGATACGATGTTGACGAGATTGGATACGACGAGCGGCAGGCTCGCCGTATCGGCGATGAACCCCGCCGCCATCACAAAGGCCAACGTCGCCCGTTCCTTGTATCCCAAGGCGCGCAGCATTGCGATCACGATCGGCGTCAGGATCAATGCTGCCCCGTCGTTGGCGAACAGGGCGGATACCGCTGCCCCGAGCAACACGATCATGACGAACAGGCGTCTGCCGTCGCCCGATCCCCAGCGCGCGACGTGCAGCGCGGCCCAATCGAAGAAGCCGGCCGCATCGAGCAGCAGGCTGATGACGATGATCGCCACAAAGGCCGCCGTGGCGTTCCAGACGATGCTCCACACGACCGGAACATCCGACCAGGTGACCACGCCGAGCAGCAGCGCCACCACGGCGCCGCCCATCGCGCTCCAGCCGATTCCCAAGCCACGGGGTTGCCAGATCACCAGCGTGATCGTGGCGACGAAAATCGCGGCCGCCAGCAGGAGCATCAGACGAGACGCTGGCCGGTGGCGTCGATCACCGCTTCACCGTCTTCCTTGGCGAAGGCGCCGAGCTGGGGCGCCGGCAGCAGATCGAGCACGGCTTCGGACGGGCGGCAAAGCTTCACGCCCAGCGGCGACACCACTATCGGCCGATTGATAAGAATTGGATGCGCCATCATCGCGTCGATCAGCGCCGAATCCGGTAGGTCGGGATTGCCAAGACCAAGTTCGGCGTAGGGCGTGCCCTTTTCGCGCAGCAACTCGCGCGGGCGCATTCCGGCGCGTTCGATCAGCTGCTCCAGCAGCGCACGTGCGGGCGGGGTCTTCAGATATTCGACAATGTGTGGCTCTATGCCGGCGTTGCGGATCATCGCGAGTACGTTGCGCGAGGTGCCGCAATCCGGGTTGTGATAGAGGATGATGTCGATCATGCGGGGCTCCTCAGGGGGTGCTTGGCGATGTTCGCCAGACAAAATGGGGGGCAAGCGCTCGCGATCATGCCGAGACATCGGCGTTGCAGCGGCTGCGCAGGACGACGTCCTCGAGCGAGGCGCAGATTTCCGGGGATCCGCCGCAGCAATCCTGCATCAGGAAGGCGAGCAGATCGGTCATCGTCGCAAAGGTAGCGCTGTAAATGATGGAGCGTCCTTGGCGATGGCTGTTGATCAGGCCGGCGTTCGACAGGATGTTTAGGTTTGCCGAAAGGGTGTTGGGCGGGACGTCCAGCCGGCGGGCGATCTCGCCAGCAGCGATGCCGGCCGGCCCGGCCTGCACGAGCATGCGAAAGACCGTGAGCCGCCCCTCATGGGCAAGAGCAGAAAGCCCAGCGACGGCGTGCTTCATATCCATATTTCTTATATAGTGGAAATATGGATATGTGCAACAGCATTGTGCTGGAGGCGACTGCGATGTGGGAACGCGCTCGCGCATATAGGCTCATCCGCGGAGCCGCTCGTCGTCGTTAGGCTGTTTGGGTCGACGCTGCGGACATAAGAGGCGCAGCGGGGGTGCGCAGTCTGCCCGGGCGGAAAAAATGGCAGGGGAGCTCGGATTCGAACCGAGGGCCTTCGGTTTTGGAGACCGACGCTCTAACCAGCTGAGCTACACCCCTGTACGGCCCGCCCCAATATCCGGCGATTTGGGCATGTGCAAGCGGAAGATGCGGCGGTTGGCGGCAGGACGCATTTTTACGCCGCGCTTCGAAACGCGAAGGGCGCCATCGTATGACGATAGCGCCCCCCTCATATGCAATGGAAGTTTGTCTGACGTGAAGGTCAGGCGGTCGCGTAGGTGACCGAAGTGCGACGCGCGCGACGCATCGCCATGCCGGCGAGGCCGAAACCGCCGATCATCATGCCCCAGGCAGCCGGCTCCGGAACGCCGGTCGGAATGAACACACCCTGCGCCGCATAGGAACCGTTGCCGCGCGAGACGCCGTTGATCGTGATCTGGTTGGTCATGCCCGCCATGATCGGCACCGCATTGGCGAAGACGACTTCGTTGAGACCGCCACCGAAGAAGCCGGTCAGCTGCGTGCCGTTGAAGAACACCGACGTCAGGTCGAGGTCGCCCACGTCCGACAGCTTGACGGCGCTGGTGCTGACCGTGCCGCTGGCGAGACCATTCTGCGGCAGGGTGAATTCGTAAATGTGCGTGAACGAGCCGGCCACGATGCCCGACTGGCCGAAGTTCACTGAGACCGACCCATCCGCAGAGACTGCGGTGTTCATGTCGGCAGGACCGTAGAATACGGTTGCGGCCTGGGCAGGTGCTACAGAAACAAGTGCTGCGGAACCAAGCGCCGCTGCCATAAGTGTACGAAACATGCGGGGTCTCTCCCTGTTAACGAATGATCAACCATTGCGTGGTGGCGAGACCCCTGAAAGTTCCGAAAGTTCCAATAAAAAAAGAGGGTTCCGTCCCGCTCTGGGAACGGCAGACCGAAAATGACGGCTACGCCGCGATCGTTGCGCTGCCGGAATTCGACACGAGCATGCGCGCTTCTTGCACCGGCAGCGGCCGGCCGAAATGATAGCCCTGCGCCCGGCTGCAGCCGAGCGCCCGGACCATGCGGTGCTCGTCCTCGGTTTCCACGCCCTCCGCCGTGGTGGCCATGCCGAGACTCTCCGCCAGCGCAACCACGGCGCGGATGATCGCGATCGCCTCCTTGGTGCCGCGCGAGGCGCTCTGCACGAAGCCGCGATCGATCTTGATCGAACTGAACCGGGTATGGGCAAGATAGCCAAGCGAGGAATAGCCCGTGCCGAAATCGTCCAGGCTGAGTTGAACACCCAGGGCGAGGATCCGCTCGAGCGTCGCGACGGCGGACGTGCCTTCGCGCAGGAACACGCTTTCGGTGACTTCGAGCTCGAGCCGGCCGGGTTCGAGGCCGGAACTGGCGAGCGCATCGGCGACGATCGCGGCAAAGGCGGGGCTGTGCAGCTGTTCGGAGCTGACGTTGACCGCGATCCGCGCCGGAAGATCCCAGCGGGCAGCTTCCATGCAGGCGGTTCGCAGCACCCATTCGCCGATGGCGGATATCAGCCGGGTTTCCTCGGCGAGAGGCACGAACTTCGCGGGAGGGACAACGCCGAATTCCGGGTGCGTCCAGCGCAGCAGCGCCTCGAACCCGATCAGTCCGCCGGTGGAGGCGTTCACGACGGGCTGGTAGGTGAGGTGCGTCTGGCCCTGCTCGACCGCGCCGCGCAGTGCGATTTCAAGCACGCGGCGCTCCTCCGCCGCCACATGCAGTTGCGGTTCATAGGCATGGAACACTCCACCGCCGGCGTCTTTTGAGCGATACAGAGCCAAGTCTGCCGAGCGCACGAGCATCTCGGCCGTCCGCCCGTCGCGCGGGCCGATCGCCACACCGACCGACGCACCGATGTACAAGGTGTGCTGATCCACCTCATAAGGACGCGAGACGGTGTCGATGATGGCTTGGGCGAGCCGCTCGACACCCTCCGGATCTGATACGTGGCGGACGACAACGGCGAACTCGTCGCCGCCGAGCCGCCCGATCATCTCGTTGGTGCCCGTCAATCGCTTCAGCCGTTCCGCCACGCGCTGCAGGAGCCGATCGCCGACCGGGTGGCCCAGCGTGTCGTTCACCGCCTTGAAGCGATCCAGGTCGATCATCATGAAGGCACAGAGGGCGCCCCATTTGTCCGCTTCCGCCATTGCCTGAGCCAGCGTTTCGTTAATGTGCAGGCGGTTGGGCAGACCGGTCAACGCATCGAAGCGAGCCATGCGGTGAATCTTCTCGTTCGCGCGTCGCTGTTCGGTGACATCAGAGGCGACGCCCCTGAAGCCAAGGAACACGCCCCGCTCGTCAAATTTCGGGCTGGCCGAGATTTCCCACCAGCGCTGCTCTTCGCTCACCTGCACCGGCACGGGAAAGTCGCGAAACGGCTCGCGAGCGCGCAGCTTATCCGAAAGCGCGTGAAGTTCGGATGCAAAGCGCCCGCTTTCCCACTGCGCGCCCGTCAAGGCCTGCAGAAAGGGGATGCCGTTGATGGTCTTGGGATCCAGGCCCAGCGAAAGCGCGAAGCGCGGGCTGGCGCGCGCCACGCGGCGCTGGGCGTCGATCTCCCACAGCCAATCGCTTCCGGTCTCCTCGAACTCGCGAAGCAGCAGGCTGACGGTTTCGTCGCGATCCGCCAGTGCGATCTGGTTGGCGCGCAGCAACACCAGGGTGCGTCCCCGGCTGAAGCTGCCGATCGCCAGAATGCCACTCAGCAAGACGGCCGCCAGCGCGACCAGCGGGGCGCCGACGGCGAGCAGAGCCGCGCCGCTCGAAATCCCCATGATCCCGACGAACAACAGGCTCGCCATCGGGATTGCGCCCATCGCGATCGCCATCGCGGTGATGACCAGCATCAGCGCGGCCCAAAGGTTTACGCCGATGCCCTCGGAGGGGGCGGTGCCGAAGGCCAGCGCGGGGACCGACCATAACAGGCCTAGCAGGATCGCTTCCGGAAGCGTTTTGCGCACGTCCGCCAGAGTTGCCGCAATGGCGTCGCAGTCGTTGAACGCAAGCCGACGACGAGCGACCCAGCCGGCGGCACATATCACCAACATCGCCCAGGCGGCGAGCGGCCATGGCGAAATGCGGGGCCAGAGCGTGACGAGCACCATTGCCGTGCCGGTTATCTGTGTCGCCAGGAGCAACGGCGCAAAGCGCCGCCCCGCATGCAGTTGCGCAGCACGCATGCGCTGCCAATCAATCGCATCCGCCGCGTCTCGCAGGCCCAGCAGCGCGCGCGTATCCACCGTTGGCAGGGGAAGGGATGAGGTACTCTTGCTGCTCACCCGTGGCAGCATAACGGCGGGGGGTTAGCGATAGGTTAGGCAGGGACGCCTGCCCGAACGTTCTTGCAGCAACCTCGGCCGCACGAGAGCGAAGGTCCCCCGGTGCGCCCGGGGGACAGGAGTTCAGGCCGCTACCGCGTAGGGCTTGATTTCGCCGTTCAGATAAAGGTTGCGGGCCTTGGCTCGGCTGAGCTTGCCCGAGCTGGTCCGCGGCAGGGTGCGCGGCGGTACCAGTTCGACCACGCAGTTCATGCCGGTGACCGAGCGCACTCGCTCGCGGATCTCGTCGCGCAGGCGCAGTCGCTCCTGCTCGTCGGACGTGCGGCATTGCACGAGCACGGCCGGCGTTTCCTCACCGCCCGGCGTGGTGATCGAGAAGGCGGCGATGTCACCCTGCTTGAAGCCGGGCAACTGTTCCACCGCCCATTCGATGTCCTGCGGCCAGTGGTTCTTGCCGTTGACGATGATCATGTCCTTGGCGCGGCCGACGATGTAGATATAGCCATCGGACATATAGCCCATGTCGCCGGTATCCAGCCAGCCATCCGCCATGCAGGCGTCCGTCGCCGCTTCGTCCCGGAAATAGCCGACCATGACGGACGGACCCTTGCACCACACCTTGCCGATCGCCTTTTCGGGCAGGGGCGTGCCGTCTTCTTCGCGAATCTCGACAGCCATGTCGCGCACCGGCTTGCCGCAATTGACGACGGCGCGGTAGCGCTGCGGGCGATCGGCACGGGCAGTGCCGCCGGAAAGCTGCGTCTCTTCGACCAATTCGACGACGATGCCTTCGCCCGGCGGCATGATCGATACCGCCAGCGTCGCTTCCGCGAGGCCATAGCTCGGCAGGAACGCCGTGGCGTTAAAGCCGGCATCCGCGAACGCGTCGACGAAGCGCTGCATCACGTCCGGACGGATCATGTCCGCGCCATTGCCGGCGACACGCCAGCGGCTGAGATCGAACCGCTCGCTCGCCTTGGTCTGGCTGGACATGCGACGGGCGCAGATATCGTAGCCGAAGGTGGGCGAATAGGAGAGGGTGGTACCCGCATTGCGGCTGATCATGTCCAGCCAGGCGAGCGGGCGCCGCGCGAAATCCTCGGTCTTCAGATAATCGGTCGATACCTGGTTCGCGACGGGCGACAGGAAGCAGCCGACCAGGCCCATGTCGTGATACCAGGGCAGCCAGGAAACGCAGCGATCGGTTGCGATCAGCTTCATGCCATGGCTGTGCGCTGCCAGGTTGTTGAGCAGCGCGTGGTGCGTGATCGCCACGCCGTGCGGAAAGCGCGTGGAGCCGCTCGAATATTGCAGATAGGCGATATCGTCCGTGTTCGCGCGGGGCAGTTCGGCCTCCGGCGCGGCGCGCTGCGAAAACGTCGACCAGTCCGTTGCGTCGACACCGGTCAGGCGCGCGGATTCGGCGCACATCGCGCCGATTTCCGGCGGGTAGATCAGCAGTGCCGGATCGCAGCTTTCCAGCTGTACGCGCAACTGATCGATATAGGATTGCGCGCCGCCAAAGCTGGTCGGCAGCGGCAGTGGCACCGGCCAGGCACCAGCATAGATCACCCCGAAGAACAGGGCTGCGAATTCGGGGCCAGTCTCCGCGATCAACGCAATGCGATCCTGCGGCCGGATGCCGGCCGCGATCAGGCGCCGCGCTTGTTCGAGCGCGTCGCGACGCAGCTCAACAAAGCCATAAGCCTGTACCAGCTTGCCGCGCGCATCGTGGAAATTGAGTCCACGAACACCCTGCGCGGCATAATCAAGCGCGTCACCCAGCGTTTCGAAGTCAGCGAAACGGCGCGGGAGACGGTCTTCCGTGGGTGTAGGCGTAAGCGTTGCCATGTCCACTGTTTCGAGCGATCCCGTTTCGTCCAATGTCATTCTTTGTCTCGTGCCCCTGTGAGGTAGCAGTTCGTTGTGCCCCCACAACGCAGTTTTCCGCACGGGCTCTGCTACACGCTATCGTTCAAAATCGGTTGGCAGTGTGGCACAATCAAGGCGTATGCCCCACACCCCCCGTGCCAAACCGCCGCTGGATGCCGGCAGCCTCGAGCGGCTTGCCCTGCGCTATGTCGAGCGTTTCGCCACCAGCCGCGGCAAGCTCGCGGCCTATCTGGACCGCAAGATCCGCGAGCGCGGCTGGAGCGGCGATGCCGGTCCGGACCCCGCCGATATCGCGGAACGCATGGCAGCGCGGGGCTATGTCGACGATCGGCTGTTCGCCGAAGCGCGGGTGCGCAGCATGGCCCGGCGTGGCTTGGGTGCGCGGCGCGTCAGCATGGCGCTACGCCAGGATGGGATCGCCAGTGACGACGCCGAAGACCTGGCCGAAGCGATCGAGGCGGATGCAGTGGCCAGCGCGATCACCTTCGCCCGCAGGCGCCGACTGGGGCCTTATGCCGCCGAGCCCGCCGATCGAGAGCTGAAACACAAGCAGCTTTCCGCATTTTTACGGGCGGGTCATTCGCCGCAGATTGCGCTTAGAATATTGAACATGCTGCCGGGGGAGGATCCGGCAAGGTTGCTCGAAGCGGGACAGGCCTAATCACACAAAGCCATTCCCCTTTTTGGTAACTCTGTGTTAATGTTGCTGGCTTGGGGGATAACGATAATGCGTGCTGAGCAACAGCTGGATTCTGATCACTATCCGGGCGACGCGAGCGGGGAAGTCCGGTTCCATGAAGACTCCCAGAGCGACGGGAGTCTGTATTGCGGCGTTGTCAAATGGTTCGACGTAACGCGGGGCTTCGGCTTCATGGTCGCTGATGACCCCTCGGTTGGGGACATTCTAATTCATTTTTCGGTATTGCAGGAACATGGCCGCCGCAGCTTGCCCGAAGGCGCGCGGCTGGAATGCGTTGCCGTGCAGCGCCAACGAGGACTTCAGGCGCGTAGCGTTGTTTCGATCGATCTCAGCGAGGCCGTAGAGCCGGTGAAGCGCGGCGGAGACCGGATCGAGCGATTGAAGCTGATCGACGATGCCGGGCCGTTCGAACCTGTGGCGGTCAAGTGGTTCAATCGCCTGAAGGGCTATGGCTTCCTGGTCCGATCGGGCGAGAGCACGGACATCTTCGTGCATATGGAAACGCTGCGCCGCGCGGGCATTGAGGAAGTCGAGCCTGGACAGCCGCTGCGCGCGCGAATCGTGGCCGGTGAAAAGGGCCCGCTGGCAGTCGCCGTGGAGCAGCCCCGCATTCTCGAATGATCGCATCGGAACCTTGCCGAAGCGCGCGCTTGGCGGTATCGAACCGGCCCATGGGACTTCCTTTTCCGATCTTCACCTGGTGGAACGGCGCCACGTTCGGCACTCGCATGGGATTGCGCGGTAAGAAGCGCATCGGCGAGGATTCGCTCGGCAACCTCTATTTCGAGGGCGGACGTGATCCCAACGGCATTCCGCGCCGCTGGGTGATCTACAAGGGGTCCAACGACGCCAGCCGCATTCCGCCGGAATGGTTCAGCTGGCTGCACCACCAGATCGACGGCGCGCCCGATGAGGCGTTGCCGCCGGTGCGTGAGTGGGAAAAGCCCTGGGTGCCGAATCAGACGGGCACCGAGCTTGCCTATCGTCCGCCCGGCGCGCTCGAAAAGGGTGGCCAGCGCGTGCGCGCAACCGGCGACTACGAGGCGTGGACGCCCGACGCATGAAGGCCGCGGCGGCGCTGATCGCGCTCGCCCTTATGGCTGGCTGCTCGCAAGGCGGTAGCGGCAACGGCGCCACTGGCGGGGACAATGCTGGTGACGCGCTGGTGATTACCGGCGCCGCAGGAAACGATGCCCAAGGCGCCGAAGTGGTGTCGATCGGCCCTGATGCGGCGACCGCCGATGCCGCGGCGACGCCGATGCGCGAACGCGTTGCCGTGATCGGCGTGCTCAACAAGCGCAACGGCGTAGCCCGCGACGTGACGCTGAAGCCGGGCCAAGCGGTTCGCATCGATGGCAAGATCACGCTGCGGCTGCGCGCCTGCGAGCGGACGGCGCCGTGGGAAGCGGATCGGCTGACTGGCGCGTTCGTGCAGATGGACGTGCTGCGCGAGGACAAGGCGTGGCACCGCGTCTTTTCCGGATGGCTGTACAAGGAACAGCCGGCGCTCAACGCCGTCCAGCACCCGGTTTACGACATCTGGCCTAAAAGCTGTGCGATGACCTTCCGCGAGAGCGGGCCCGATACCGTACCCGCATCGTCCGCCGCCCCGTCGAGCGCGAAGAAATCGCCGGAGGCAGCGCCGCCGACGCCGGACGAATCCCCCAGCGCCTCGCCCAGCAACGCGATATAGGCGTCGCGCGGCACCTCGATCGCGCCCAGCGATGCCAGGTGATCGGTGATGAACTGGCAATCGAGCAACTGGAAGCCGCCCGCTTGCAGGCGGGCCACCAGATGGGCGAAGGCGACTTTCGAGGCATCGCGCACCCGTGTGACCATCGATTCCCCGAAAAATGCGCGGCCGAGGGCGAGGCCGTACAGCCCACCCACCAACTCGCCGTGCTGCCAGCATTCGATCGAGTGGGCGTGGCCCTGCCGGTGCAGCGCTACGAACACACGCTCGATCGGGCCGTTGATCCAGGTTTCCGGACGATCCGGCGCCGATTCCGCGCACAGGCGGATGACGCCGCCAAAGTCGCGGTCGACGGTTACCTCAAATCGATCGGCAGCAATGGTTTTGCGCAGCGAGCGGGCGAGGTGGAACCGGTCCAGCGGCAGGATGCCGCGCATCTTCGGCTCGACCCAATAGACGCTCGGATCCGTGCGATGATCGGCCATCGGGAACACGCCCATGGCATAGGCGCGCAGCACGAGCGAAGGATCGATCTCCTGCTCGGGGCGCCGGCGATGGGTCATGCCGCCTGAATGCCCGGCACGATCGCGCGTTCGATCGTCTGCCACAAATTGGCGAAGGCACGCGCGCCCTCGCTCCGCGGCGCGAAGGTGCCGATCGGCGAGCGCCGCACCGCCACCGCTTCGATCTGGCTGGCCATGGGGATCACCGGCCAGTCGGCATCCTGCGCCAACGCTTCCAGGTGGAGCTTGCGGCGGCGGTCGACCATTGCGTGCACCGGCATCAACGGCACCTTGGCGCCGCGTTGCACCAGATGGGTGGCGACCTCGTCAAAGGCCCGGCGCGACAGGGGCGACGGCACGACCGGCACCACGATCAGATCGGCGGCGCGGATCACCTGCTCGCTCGTGTCGGTCAGCCCTGGGGGGCAATCGAGCAGGATTCTATCATAGTCCTCGGAAAGATCGTCGAGCAGCTTGCTCAGCCGCTTCTTCTTGTCGAGCGCATGGAACAGATGGTCGAGGCCGCGCAGCGACGTGTCGGCGGGCAGCAACTCCAGACGCTCGAACGCCGTGCGCCGGATCAGACGCGCAGCGGCGACGTCCTTGGAGAAGATCGACTGCGCCGGGTGCCGCCCCGCCGAGTCTCCGCCCAGCAGGAAGGTGGACGCCGCCTGCGGGTCCAGATCCCACAGCAAGGTTCGTCGCGCAGAACGGGCGGCCGCACACCAGGCGAGATTCACGGCCAGCGTGGTCTTCCCCACGCCCCCTTTGAGGCTGTAGATCGCGATGGTCGCCATGCCGCTTCTCCTGTCACCCCAAGCTGGCATTAAAAAGGCCCGGTGAGAATTCCCACCGGGCCGGTTCTTGTGAATTTGCTTGGGCCTCAGGCCTTGCAGGTGTGGACCGTGCCGTTGGCCAGCGTGATCTTGGCGGCCTTGGCGGTGCCTTCGAGCTTGTAGCCACCTTCGGCGACATAGGCCTGGCCGGCTTCGGGCGCTTTGAGCAGGACGGACTTCATCGAGCCCTTTTCCTCGCGCAGCGCGGCCATTTTGCCGCCCTTGAAGAAATCGACGAACAGCAGCGTGTTGCCCGGCTGGCAGCGGAACGAGACCGTGCTCTCGATCGAGGGCGGCGGTTCCACCGGGGCTGCGTTCGCAAGTTGCGAAGCCATCGGATCGGGCGAGCGAGCGTCGACCACTTCCGGCTTGTTGTTACATGCTGCGAGCGCAAGCGTCGCGACGACGGAGAGGACTAACGGGGAGGGTTTTTTCATAGCGTTCGGGCTTTTCCTTGGGCGGGGAAGAATCGTCAAGCGGAAATCCGGCACGGACCGGCACGTACTTGTGCGATGCAGCGCAATGAACGGAATCCGGACCGGATTCGCAAGTCCGGAACCGCCGCAAGCGGTGCCGTTCGGGCGCGCCTGTGCTTGACCCGTGCGAGCGGCCCGCGCAGGAGGGGCGCGAGGAGAGATTGCATGTCGGTTCGCGGATCAGTGCTGGCCCTGCTCCCCCTGGCGCTGCTTGCAGGCTGTGGCGGCGAGCCGCCGAAAGAGGACGGCAACGCACAGGAACCGGCGATACGGACAGGGCCGATGCTGGGGACGATCGACCTGTCCAAGCCGCTGCGGCTCGAGGATCGCGAGGGCAGCGGCTGGTCGATGGATCTGGCCCCCGGCCGCATCCTCTATCGCCCCAAGGACGCGACGCCGATTCCCTTCTACCCGGTATCGCCCCGCATGGCGGACGGCCAGGCATCCTATCCGACGCAGACGCCGGATGGCGAAAAGGTGGTCATCACCCTTCGCCCAGAACGCTGCGACGAGGGAGACAGGGCCTCGCCTTTGTCCGCGACGCTCACGATCGGGGCGCGCAGCTATGCTGGCTGTGCGTCGCCGCTGCCGATCGAGCAGATCCGCTACGACTTGTACAATGAGGCGATGTCGGGCGGCGGGTGATTGGGCGGCAGCGTGACGTGGATGGTGGTGCCGCCGTCCTCGGAGCGCGAAAGCCAGAGGCGGCCGCCATGTTCCTCCACCAGGTGCATGGCAATCGGCAGGCCGATGCTGGGCCCGACGGTGGAGCCGGCATCGTTCTTCAGGTTGAAGCGCGTCGCTTCACCTTCGGGATCGGCGGCAACACCGGTAACCGTTACGCCCACATCGACTTCGCCGCCGGGCAGCGCTGCCGTGGAGACTCGGATCCGCCCACCCTGGCAATGAATGCAGGCATCGGCGGCAGCGCCGACGACGTTGGCGAGCGCCTGAACGATCTGCTCCGCATCGAAACAGGCTCGGGTTGCGTCAGGTGCGATCTGAATGGCGATCGGCGGCAGGCGCTGCGAGGCAGCCGAGCGCGCGGCATCAAGCGCTTCATCGATGACGCCGCTAAGGTCGTGCATCTGGAACACGAAATCCGTCTGCCGGGCCATGTGCCGGATGCGGCGAATGATGTTGCCGGCTCGGTGCAGCTGTTCCTCGGCGGAGCGGGTGATCGCCAGCGTGCGTTCGTCACTATTCGGGGACAGGCGCAGCGCCGCCATGAAATTGGCCGCGGCCGACAGCGGCTGGTTCAGTTCATGCGCGATCGCGGCGGCGATCGATCCCAGCGCCCCCGCCCGGGCTCGCGCGGCCATCTGCCGCTCGATTTCCAGCCGTTCGGCGACGACGCGGTCGCGTTCCTGCATCCGGCTGTGCAGTTCCTGATCCATCCGGATGCGGTAATCGGCGAGCGCGACATAGCGCGACACTGCCTGGAGAAAGCCCGTTTCCGCCTCGCTGAACGGCGCCGTGTCACGCCGGCCGAAGCCTAGCGTGCCGAGCAGCTTCCCGGCATGCGAGAGCGGCACCGCGACGAAGCTGTTCAGTCGCAGCAGACGCAGGAAGTAATGGCCCGGATCCTGCGAATGCGGGACATCGCTGACCACCACCATCTCGCCGCGCTGCGCCGCCGTGCCTGAGGTCGACTGACCGGGACGCAGCCGCACCGACGCGCCGACCACCGCTTCCTCATGGTTCAGGCCGCCATGGGTTACCAGCCCGAGATCGCGGGTCTCTTCGTTGAATTCGTGATGGATGAACAGATCGATGCCGAGCGGCGCGCGAATGCCCTGAAACACCTGCGCCAGGGCGGGCGCGAGCGCCGGCGCCTGCAGCAGCAGATCGGTGGTGGTGACGAGGAGATCGGAGAGCGCGCGCTGGCTCGGGTCTGCCGGCGCACTGGCGCCGGACCCATGTTTCCGTTCTGGAACGGTCCCTTCCTCGCTCGACATGGTGCTGATGCGCCCTTTCGCACATGCTATGGTGTGCAGAAACCATGCCCTATTAGGTATTGCTACTGAGTTTCATATTGGTCCTACCGCGCACCCTCTAAGAGGCAGGCCAAGCGCTGCCATTCGGGCAGCTTTCGCGCGACGCCGATGGTGTGGAGCGGGCTGGAGGAAGGCAGCGCAATCACTGTCCAGCTTTGTGATGTCGCAACGAGCTGTCGGATGCCGTGCCGATAGGCGGTGGCACCATTGAACGCGATGGCGCGGAGATCCGGAAGGCTGGCGGCAAGCGCAGCGATATCGTGCGGCTCGACATTGCGAAGCGCGGCATCGGTGCTTCCGGGACGCTCGGCGCTCGCCACGACATCCCACAGGCCGATATGGGCGGCGAGCAGCGCCTGTAGTCGATCGGCGTAGGGTAGGGGCACCAAGTCGCGCCCGGCCGCGGGCGAAATCAGCTGCCAGAACTGGTTCTGCGGATGGGCATAATAGTGCCGCGCGGCTAGCGAGCGCTCGCCGGGTAACGACCCGAGCACGAGCAGCCGAACGTCGCGATCGACCACCGGCGGGAAGCTGGATTTGCGCATCGTCATCACCCGATGCTCTTTGCAGAGCGCAGCCGTGCGGTCGAGCGGCGGCCTGCAGAGGCGTGGCTGCGACGAGCACATGGAACAGGATCGAAGTCGATTGTCGACGATTCAGATAGGATATAGCATCGACCAACATCGACTCGGGAGCAACGCCGTGGCACTGGCAACGACCCCCAACGATTTCTTCTCGATCGTCACGACCGGCAGCCGCACGAGCGGCATCCTCCAGTCCCTGCTGGGCATGGGGGAGTTGGGCGCGCATCTCGATGATCCGGCCGATGCCGGGCGGCAGCGCAGCCTGTGGGCCGCCAAGCTGGACCATGCCGTGATGGGCGCCCAGCGACCCGTGCTTTTGGTGGCGAGCGGGCGAAGCTGTTTCGCGGCGACCTGGTGGGCACGGCTTTCGCCACGCGACTATATCGATCGCGTCGCAGGTGCGCTGTTCGTCGATCCGCTTGAGGCCGATGGGGCAAGTGCTGCGCTGTTCGCATCGCCCCGCACCCGATTGCCGTTTCCGTCGCTGCTGTTGAGCGGCGAGCGTGCCGATGGCGAGGCGGTCCGCCGCGCGCAGGATCTTGCGCTGGAATGGGGTGGGATGGTCGACGCCGCGTCGCGCGGCGAGGCGCCGTCGCGCTGGCAGGGCGCGCGCGAGTTTGTGATGCGGATGACGGCGGGCGTCGTCGAACGCCGCGCGCAGGCCGCCTACGCTCTGGCCGCCGTGCTCGATCCGCCGCAGCGGTAATTGCACGTTGCAGGCGCAGGGGCTTGAGAAACGCTGGGCCAGGACGAACCGCCCTGGCCCGAGCACCAATCAGTTGCGCGGCAGATTTGCCAGCTGGTCGATATGACGTTGGACGATCGGCACCGCGGCGGAGGCTACCTTGCGCAGCGCTGGCGTGTCGCCATTTTCGGCATAGCCCGAATGCAGCGCCAAGGCTTCCTGATGTGCCATGCGCTGCTGGCGCAGATAGGCGGCGTCGAATTGGGCGCCGTTCAAGCCCCGCAGCTCGTCGATCATCTTCTGCTGGCGCGGCTGGAGCGCGGGCGGGGGCGGGGTAACACCCGCGGCACGCGCGGCGCTGGTAAGCTGCTGCGTGGTCATCGTATGGTGCTCGATCATCATCTGACCGAACTGACGTACCGCAGCGTTAGAACCTCGCTGCTGCGCGAGCCGTGACGACTGGATTTCGTACAAGTCGCTTGCGCCTGCCATCTTGGCATAGGGAATTGCTTCCTTGGGCGCAGCGCCGGTCTGCGGCCCTGCCTGTGCCATATCCTGGCCAGTCGCCGCCATTTGGATAGGTGCGCCTGCGCCGGTGGCAGCCGTAAATGCAAGCGACGCGAACGCGCCGCCAAAGATGATCGCCTTCATGCCGTCCTCCTCGTGATGGTGTGCAGAACAGACGGACTTGGCAATGGTTGCAGGTTGTCTTGGTATTACTAGAAGTTGATCCGGATTAATTCGAAGCTGTGAAGGCGTGTTCCGCGTGTTGTTCATGCCCTTATCGGTGCCGATTCTATCGACCGGACCTGCGCGACTCAGAAGATGCCAGGCACTTCGCGCTGGATCGTCGTCGGCCGATCGGGGGCGAGCAGCGTGCGGGACGGGCGCGCGATGCTTGCCACGCCGATGCCGCCGATTCGGCTGCAACTGCGCCCGGCAACGAAGTCCAAGCCTGCTTTTACCGACGCCTCGCCGACATCGCCCAGCGGGCGCGACAGATCGTCGGTGGCGCTGCAGCTCGCCTCCAGCGTGTTGGCCAGCCCGGTGAAATAGGCACCCTGGCGGTTGGCGTTCTGGGTGGCGAAGGCGACCACCCGCAACCGATCGTCGCAGGCCGCGCGGTCGATCGCCACCTGGCCCACCGGCTTGCCATAGGTGTTGGTGCCGATCAGCGCGATATTAGCGCGGAAATAGGGGAGCATGGCGTTGATCACCAACTCGCTCGCCGAGGCGGTGCCGCTCGTGCCGATAAAGGCGATCCGCGCCGGGGTGATGGCTTCCGGCTGGGGGCCGAAATAGTCGGTCTCGTCATAGGCAGACTTTTCGGGGCGGAAGCTGGTGTAGCTGAACACATCGGTGCGGCTGCGCGCGCCGCCCAGCAGATCGCCGAACAGTTCCGCGATCGAGACGAGACCGCCGCCATTGTAGCGCAGATCGACGATCAGATTGGTGATGCCCTGTGCCTTGAAGCTGGCAAATGCGTTGCGCAGCGCCGGATCCGCGGTGCTGATGAAGGTGCGCAGGTTGATGTAGCCGACACGCCCGCCGCCGTTCGGATCTGTCAGGATCTGGGCCCCGTAGCGGCTGGAAACCGGGGGCAGGCTGTATTCGCTCTTGGTAAGCGTTACGATCCGTTCGCTGCCATCCACAGCCTGAACGCGTAGCACGCGGCTGGTGCCGCTGGTGTCGGGGCCGAGCGCATCGGTGATGCCGTTCAGCCCTTGGCTCGCAATGATGCTGCTTACGTCGCGCAGATTGCCGGCGCTGGTCCCGATCGCGAGAATCCGAGTGCCGCGATCGACGCCCGCCTGGAGTGCGTTGGCGCCTTCAAAGCTCTCAGCCACGGTGATTGTCGAGGTGCCGTCGGTGGCGAGGCGGAAGCCGAAGCCCGCGCTCGATCCCGAATTGTAATAGGCGTTCTCCTCGGCGATCGAGGTGAGATAGCTGAAATAGCGGTCACGCCCCTGAGCGCGCGCAGTGGCGGTGAGCGCATCGAGATAGGCATCGGGCGAACTGTAGCCCGATGGATCGAGCGTCGCCGGTAGCGTTTCGGGGAACAGATACCACTCCCGCATCGTCGCCAGCACCCAATCCTGGCGGCTGCGCAGCGAACAGCTGCTGGTGGGGGTGGGGGTTGCCGTGGGCGTAGGCGTCGGCGTCGGGCTGGCGGGCTGCACCACCGTTCCGGTGCCTCCGCCGCTGCCACCGCCGCCGCATCCCGCCAGCAGCGCAGCCATCACCAGCACCGATACTCCCGAACGCCTCGCGGACATTACGCAGACCCCCACTATCCGGTCGCCAGGCTAGAGCGTTTTCCGATCAATCTGGATCATATCCGCAGGAACTGAAGTAGTTGGCGCATTCGCTGGGCTGGAAGATGTCGACGAGCGCGCCGATGCGGTTCCACAGGCCGCTGACAGTGCGCTCGCCGGCTTTTCGCAGCATGGCCTTGAGGCGTGCAAAGGCCTTTTCGATCGGGTTGAAGTCAGGGCTGTAGGGCGGGAGGAAGCGCAGCGTTGCGCCTGCCGCCTCGATCCGATGCTGGACCGCCGGTCGCTTGTGGCTCGACAGATTGTCCATGATGACGATGTCGCCGGGGCGCAGTGTGGGCACAAGGACCTGCGCCACATAGGCTTCGAACCAGTCGCCGTTGATCGGGCCGTCGAGCACCATCGGCGCGACCATGCCGGTCATGCGCAGGCCGGCAACCAGCGTGGTGGTTTTGCGATGGCCATGCGGATATCCCATCCGCAGCCGCTCACCCCTGGCGCAGCGGCCATGGCTGCGGGTCATGTTGGTGGCGGTCCAGGTCTCGTCGATGAAGACCAGGTGTTCCGGTTCCAGATCGACCTGGCCGTCGAACCAGTCGCGGCGCTGTTTCAGGATGTCGGGCCGGTCTTGCTCGACAGCATGGCCAGTCTTTTTTTGCGCGTCATGCCTCGACGCGCGAAAAAGCGATGCAGCCCTGCGACGGAGACTGCCAGACCCTTCTTGGCTAAGGCTCGGCGAAGCTCTTCCAGCGAGATGTCCTTGCGGGCCTCCCACAGCGCGAGAATGTCAGCTGCCCGTTCCTCAACCCGACGCGAACGCATGTCTCCGCCTTGCGGCTTGGCGGCAACATTGCCCGTTTCCCGCCGCTGGGCGTGCCAGCGGATCGCGGTCGACGGCGCAACCCCAAACCGGGCGGCTGCAGCCCGACAGCTCAGCCCGCCGTCAATCACAGCCAGAAGACGAACCCGCAAATCCATCGACAAAGCATGACCCATCCATGCCGGACTCCTTCACCGGCATGCATTCTGAATCAGAAATCGCGTTCCTTGGGAATCCCTCACCGATTCAGTGCGGTCGAAATCCGCTCTAGCCGGTTCCGCGGAGCTTCGCCAGACGGCCGATGCGGCTCACGCCTTCAGGATCCAGCCCTTGCGATCCATCCACCAACCGACTGCCCAGCACAGCATCGTATAGGCAAAGGCGCAGAGCAGCGCGCCAAGCGGGCCCGGTGCTATCGCCTGAAACACGTCGACGCCGGCGGCTTCATAGCTGCTGTCCTTGTCCGATGCGGGAATCAGGTGGAGGATGGTGACGAACAGTTCGGAGAAGAGATAGATCGCCAGGGGATTGCGGCCGAGAATGGTGAAGAAGCGGCTGCCGCGCCTGAAACCGGCCAGCTCGATCAGCGCGATCGTGCCGCTGAGCAGCAGCAGGTCGAACCCGACGGTGAGCAGCACATAGGAGCCGGTCCACAGCTTCTTCGCGATGGGAAACCAGGGCGACCAGGCAAGCCCGGCGAGGACCAGCAGGCCGCCGATCACGGCCATGCGCCGCACGGTGCGGCCAAGGTCGCCGCTCCGCACGATGGCAAAGCCGGCCAGATAGCCGGCGATCACGTTGACGGTGGCAGGCAGCGTGCCGAGCAACCCTTCGGGATCGAAGCCTCCATCCTTCTTGTAGAGATGCCCGGGACCGAGCAGCCACAGATCGATCTGCGTACCGATATTGGCGTATTTGTCGTAGGCCATGCCCGGCGGACTGAAGGCGAGCAGGATCGTCCAGTAGCCGAGCAGCATCGCCATGCCCGCGAGCAGCAGCTGCCGCGGCCGGAGCCAGCGGATCAGCAGGCCCGCCAGCACATAGCAGAGCGCCAGGCGCTGGAGCACGCCCGGCACGCGGGTGAGTGCGAAGGGCTTCCATTCCCAGCCATTCGCCCCCTGCTCGACGAACGGGAACCAGTACATCAAATAGCCGAGCACGAAGATGACCGCGCCGCGCCGGAACAGCTTGGCGAGGTAGGGCCCGGTCGCCACCGGCTTGCGCAGGGCGAAGCTCATCGCATTGCCCATCGCGAACAGGAAGGTGGGGAACACCAGGTCCGCGAGGGTAAAGCCGAACCATTTGGCATGGACCAGCTGCGGATAGGGCTCGGCACCCGGCCCCGAGGTGTTGACCAGGATCATCAGGAAGATCGTGGCACCGCGAAACACGTCCAGCGCGAGAAAGCGCGGCTTCCCCGCGAGGGCGGCGACGGTTTTTGCCTGCGTTTCCGTCATTTGGCGTCGCTTTCCGCGAGGACCGTGCGGGCGAGGGTGAGCGGTGCCGCTGGGCGCGACCTCCGCCACATCCGGCCATCCTTCAGCCAGGCGGCCTGCCAGTCGCGGACAGCCTTCGCCGTGGCGGCTGCGTCGAAGGGCGTGTGCGCGACGGCCGCGGCACGCTGGGCAGCCAGGAACCGCTGCCAACGGGGCCAGTAATAGCCGGCATACAGGCCCTGCCATGCACGCGAGGCATAGTCGGACAAGTGGCCCGTTCCTCCCCAGACGGTGACAATCGCCTTCGCCTGCTCGACGAACGCCGCCTTCTCGGCCGGCGTGTCTCCATAGGCTGCTGCGTCCGCGAGCCAACTGCCTAGCGTTTCCTGCTGGTTCCCGGCGAGTGCGTCGATGCCCTTGGCGAGCCGTTCGGCAGCAGCGGTGGCGCTGTCGCCGGCGGCCAGGTCCCCGGCCTTATAGGCCGCGACGGCGGTCTTGAGACGCTCGTCGAGCTTCAGACTGGCATAGTGGCGGACGAGATCGACCGCGTCATAGGTGTAGAGCGGTTCGCCCGCATAGCCCGGAGCCTGGGTCAGCAGCGCGTCGATACCGGCGCGCAGCGCGGCGGCGTCGCCCGGCGCGGCGGGATAGTTCGCGCCATCGAGGCTGGGGAACTTGAATAGCAGATAGGCGCCGGCCTGCTCGTGCCACCAGCGCGGCGTCCAGTAGCGCGTGGAATAGGCGCCGGCGATCGCCTGTCCCCATGCAGTGACCAGCGCGGGCGAGGTCTTTCCGTAGCGGCTCTTGGTGTAGTCGCCGAGCCAGGCGTCCAGCGGGCGCGCCTTGCCCTCCGCGTCGATTTCGCCCCAGGCGAGATCATAGGCATAGGCATAGGCGATGCTGTTGTTGTGCAGGCCTTCGGGAAACAGGCCGAAGCCGCGCATCCGGCCATGGCCGGGATTGGCGAGGGCGGCGGTCATGTCGCTGCGGTAGAAATTCAGGTCGCCATAGACCGGGTTGCTGCCGCCGTAATTGTGAACATAGCCGTACGCCCAGCCCTTGCCGTAGAAGGCCTTGGTCGCGTTCCAGATGCCGGGATAGCGATCATTGCCGATGTCGAGGATCAGCATGCGCTCGTCCGGCACTTTCGACAGGAAGGCCGCAATCGCGTCCGGCGTCCAGAACGCCTTGTCGGCGCCGAATAGCCAGCCCTGCATCACCCAGGTCGCGTTCGGCGCGGCCGCGGTGATCGAGCGATAGAGGCGCTCGCCATAGGCTGCGAGCCGGGCATCGCGCACCTCCTTCGGGAGAGCGGCGGCGCGGGTGGCGGCGGTGTTGGCGATGGCGTCGCCATAGGTGGCGGCGCGGGCGTCGCTGCCGTCCTCGGCGATCGGCGGCACCATCTCGTTGAAGGCGTCGGCGAGGTAATATTCGCCGGGACCATAGGTCGCCGTGTAGAGTTGCAGGAAGCGCGCGGCGAGCTTGGCGAACAGCGGATCGGAGGGATCGAGCCAATAGGTGCCGGGGAAGCCTTCCCACTGCCGCATCCGGTAGATTTTGGCGTCAGGGTGCGCCTTGGCGAACGCCTCGGGCACATAGCCGGAGAAGGCCGGCAGGATCGGCTTCATGCCCAGCGACCGCATCCGCCCGAGGATCTGGCGCTGCAGGACACGCTTCTTCTCGATCCAGTTGGCCGAGAGCGGCGCGCGATAGCCGGCGATGTTGCCCATGCGTTGCCACGGCAGGAAGGGTGCGGCGGAGAGACCGGCGGCGATCTGTGCGTCGTTCATGCCCTGCTCGCGCCACAGCGCCCGCCAGACATGCTCCTGGCCTTCCATCGCGAGCGGCGTGTCGACGCCGTGCGCTGCCATCCAGTCGATCTCGCGTTCCCAGCGCCCCCAGTTCCACCAGGGCGTGGTGTAGCCATAGGTGCAGGTGTTCAGATAGGTGCGCAGCGAGAAGGAAGAGGCGACGACGCCGCTGTCATAGCCGTCCCGGAGCACCAGCGGGCGGCTGCGCACACCTTCCCAGGAAACGGCCAGGCTACCCTGTGCGCCCAGATATCGGGCGGCGCCGCGCACCAGCGCGACCGGCGAGGAGCCTTCGACGCGCAGACGGCCGGCGGCGGTTCGGGCGCGGAATGTCGGGGTGGCGCCGGGGACCAGCGCCAGATCAATGCGAGCGGTATCCACACCGAGCCGGGTGAGGACGGCACGGGCTGCGGCGGTCGCCGGCTGCGGTGCAGCGGCGGGGGCCAGACGGGCCGGCTGAGCAGCGGCCGGCGCTGCAAGGGCGAGACCGGCCGAAACCGGACCGAGGAAGCGGAGACGGCGGGCGGCGGAATCGGCCAAGGCGAATACTCCAGAAGCACGAAATTGCCCCGGGGGCGGCTGGGTGCCGTCCCCGGGGCCGAGTCTTACATCTTCAGCGTGGCCGACAGGTAGAAGCTACGGCCGTAGAAGCTGCTTTCCTGCCACACGTCGGTGTTGCGGAAATAGGCCTGTTCGCGGCTGTTGTTGAGATTGATCACGCCCGCCGCAAAGCTGAGCCAGCTGTTCGGCGAATAGCCGCCGCTCAGGTCGAACTGGGTGCGGCCGCGCACGGTGTGGCCCTCCCGTGCGAAGAAGCTGTCTGCGCTGTTCTGTTCGTAGCTGCTGCGGTGGTTCACCGAGAGGCGGATGTTGAAGTGTTCGTTCTCCCAATAGGGCGAGACGTTCCACGTCACCTTCGAGAGGTTGCGGATGGTGAAGCCGGTGCCGATCGCCACCTTTTGCGGATAAACGCGCGTCAGGTTGGCGAGGATGCCGAAGCCGTCCACCGGCAGCAGGCGATCGAACGACTGGTTCCAGCTCACTTCGAAGCCCTTCACCTTGATGGTGCTGGGATCGTTGCGGGTTTCGGTGATGTCGTAGATGTTGCCCCGGGCATCGACGCAATCATTGCCCAAGCTGGTCAGCGCCGTGCCGTTGAACGACGACGGGCAGATCAGCGACGAGAAGGTTCCGTTCTTGATCCACTTGTAGAAGCCGTTGATCGCGATCGCGCTCGATCGGGTGAAGTACCATTCGACGCCGAGATCGAGCTGGTCGGCAGTGAGCGGCTTGAGCGATGCCTGCCCCAGATCGACGGTGATCGTGCTGGTGCCCACCGGGAAGGTATTGGGCGAGCTGCTGGTGGTCTGCGCCATGGACGTATTCGAATCCATGATCGGACGGACCAGCACCTTGGCCGCGGCGAAGCGGACCTGCAGCGTGCTGGTCGGCTCCAGTACCAGGTTCAAGCTGGGCAGGAAGTTGTCGTAGCTCTGCTCGATCGCATAGTCACCGATCTTGCGCTGCACTTCGGTGTACCCATCGGTGCGGGGCGCAGTGATATTGCCCTTCACCTTCTGCTTGGTGTGCTCGTAGCGCACGCCGATATTGCCGCGCAGCGTCATGTCGCCAAGCCGGGTGTCGATGCCGGCCATCGCATAGGCCGAAGGCATGAAGCGATCGACATGGTAGCTGGCTTCGGGGGCGGCGATGTCCGGCACGGTGATGCCTGCCGCCGCGAGTGCCTTGTCATAGGCGCCGAGGTCCGGACCGATCCACGCGCCGGGAATGCCCGAATCGCCGTTGAGGAAGCCGCCGACTGCATAGTTGTTGGCGGCCATCGCCGGGAAGATCGGGCTGGAGGGAGCCGGCTGGCGCGACAGCAGCGCGATCATGTCGTGGCGGCTGACGTCGCGGTTGAAGATCTCGTGCCGGTACTTCGCGCCGATGCTGAGCTGGTTGATCGGGCCGAGCGCGACTTCCTTGTACAGGTCCGCCTGTGCCGAGCTTTCGCTCGACGCCATCTTGCGCGTGGCGCCGTTCGGGTATTCGTTGCGGCTGAGCGTTGCCGGCGCATATAGCGCGGGGTTCGACAGATCCGTCCCGACGCTATACTTCACCGACTTCCAGTCGCTGAAGTCGATCGTCGCGGTGGGGATGTTCACGCCCAGGATCGCGGCGGCTTCGCGCTGATAGCTGCTGCCCTTGGTGTAGTTGAGCACTGTGCGTGCCGACCAGCCATTCTCGCCGGTCCATTTTCCCGACAAGGTATAGCCCTGGCTGACGAGATCGCGATCCTCGTGCTGGCGATTGTTCTCCAGCGTGAAATTGGTTGCGGTAGCTTTGGTTGCGACGTCGCCGATGACGTTGCTTGCCGCGATCCGGGCGGTGTTGAAAAGGAACACCTGCTGGTTCACGTCATAGTCGGTGATGTCCTTGGCGTAGATCGCGCTGGCGTCGATCTCGATGCGGTCGCTCGGCCGCCACTGTAGGCCGCCGCTGCCCATCAGGCGCTCGGTTTCGCGATCGATGCGGCGGTAGCGCGGGCGGCGTGGCACATAGGTGGTGGCGCCGGCGATCGTCTGGGTGGCCCAGCGATCCATCCAGAAATAGTCGGCGCGGTCCTTCAGCTTCTGATAGCCTAGGTTGACGTACACGCCGAGCGTGCCGTCCGCGAGCTGGTCGACATAGCTGCCGCTGATCTTCGGCGTGATCCTGCCGCCGGCATATTCGGAGTTCTGGCCCTTCACCGCGAGCACCAGCTGCCGATCCTTATGATCGAGCGGCTTGGTCGTCTGGATGTTCACCGTGCCGGAAAGGCCGCCCGCATCCATGTCTGCGGTGGGTGACTTGATCACCTGGATCGCGTTGGCGAGTTCGGTCTGGATGATGTCGTAGCGGAAGCCGTCGGTGAAGTCGGCGCTCTTGAAGGTCTGGCCATTTACCGTCGTCATCGCATATTGCGGGCCCAGGCCGCGGATGCTGATCGTGGCGCCGCGGCCGTTGATGTTCGACATCTGCACGCCCGAGATGCGCTGGATCGCCTCGGTGATGTTCTCGCTGGGAAACTTGCCGAGATCTTCCGCCGAAATGCCGTCGGTAACGCGCGTGTCGCGGCGCTTGGCGTCGATCGCGTTATCGATCGATGCCCGAATGCCGTTGACGACGATTTCCACGCCTTCCTGCGGCGCGGCTTCAGTGTCCGTCTGAGCTTGTGCGGTGCTGGCAAAACCCAGCGCAGCGACGCATCCCGATGCGAGCCAAAGCGCCCTGACGTGGCGACGCGTGGACGCCGTGACGCTATCCGATTTCTGCATGATAACCCCCAATGCTGGCCTGGTGCCGGATCGTTGCAGTGCGTCGGTGCGCCCTCCCGTGGCACATCTCTTCCGCTCTGCGGACTGGCATTGGTTGCTATCGGTCTTATTATGTCAAGGCCAATTCAATACAAAAACAAAGGGTGGTAATACCTCTTTGCCAGACAGCTGCTGCAATTCCACCGTCAACTCGTTGTCAAAAAAGCGTAAAGGTTGCCGCCCCGACGCCCGACGGGCCGGGGGGCAAATGACGTAGTGAGCAGAAAGGTTCTGTGTTCAGGCCAGACGGGGCGCCAGAATCCGCATCAGCGCTTCGCAACCGGCGGCGTCGCCCGCGTCGAATCGGGCGGGAAGTGGACTGTCCAGGTCCAGCACGCCCAACAAGCGGCCTTGGTGTACAATTGGTACCACCAGTTCCGAACGGCTTGCCGCATCGCAGGCAATGTGGCCGGGGAAGGCGTGCACGTCTTCCACCAGCTGCGTCTCACGCGTCGCCGCGGCCGCGCCGCACACGCCTTTGCCGAACGGAATGCGGATGCATGCGGCCTTCCCCTGGAAAGGCCCTAGAACCAGCTCATCCGCCACATTGCGGTAGAAGCCGGCCCAGTTGAGATCGGGCAGATACTGGCCGATCAGCGCGGAGACGTTCGCCATGTTGGCGATCGGATCGGGCTCGTCGGCGGTCAGCGAATCGAGCGCGGCGGCGAGGTCGCTATAGAGCTCGGCCTTGGTGTCGGCAGTGATGTCGAAGCTGTACATGCCGGCGATGTAGGGGATCCCGGCGCCGTGCGCGAGAGGGGAGGCGTCAGTCGAACGAAACCTTGCCGCGGCCGGCTTTCACCGCTGAACGGCCTTTCTTGGCATCCACCCGCCTCGCTTTGGCGGCCTTGCTCGGCTTGGTCTTGATGCGCCGCGCCTGTCGTTCGTGCGCCTTGTCGATCAGCTCGGACAGGCGCTGGCGCGCATCGGTGCGGTTGGCGTCCTGGGTGCGATACTGGCGCGCGGTGATCAGCAGCTCGCCCGCCGACGTCATCCGCGTCCCGGCCAGTTCCTTCAGCCGTTCATAGGCATAGGGGGACAGGCCCAGCTTGAAGACGTCGACCCGCAGCTGCACCGCGGTCGCCACCTTGTTGACGTTCTGCCCGCCGGGGCCGGTCGCCGCGAGGAACTTTTCCTCGACGATCGCCTCGTCTGGGATCTCAGCCATGCGAGCGGCCGAAGCCGATATGGTGGAAGCGTGCCGGCAATGGCGCGTCGCCGTGCACGTCGGGCTTGCCGGGGCGGGGCAGGGTGATGGACTGGGCATGCAGCATCAGTGCGGGGCCGCCGCTGCCATAGACGGGATCGCCGACGATGGGGATGCCGATGCCTTCGAGCGCGTGGACGCGAATCTGGTGGGTGCGCCCGGTCTCGGGATAGAATGCGACCAGCGCGCGGCCGTCGTGCACCTCCATCCGCTTCCAGCGGGTGCGGGCGCGTTTGCCTTTCGGATCGTGCGTCATCCGCCAGCCTTCTTCGATCGTCGATACCTTGCCGAGCGGCAGGTCGATCTCGCCGCTTTCGGTTTCGGGCACGCCGTCGAGGATCGCGACATAGCGCTTGGTGACCTGGCCGGCTTCGAAGGCCTGACCGAAGCGCTTCATCGCCTTGGGATTGCGGGCGAGCAGCAGGCAGCCGCTGGTGTCGCGGTCGAGCCGGTGGACGGGGACGGGCAGGCGCTGGAAGCCGAAGGTCAGCTGGTCGAGCAGATCCTCCAGACTCTCGCTGCGGTCGCGCGGGCGATCGACGGGGAGGCCCGCCGGCTTGTCGATGATCAGCGCTTCGCCGTCGATGAAGAGTACCCGGTCCTGGAACATGGGGCGGATATAGCGCGCTTCGCAAAATGCGCGAGCCCGGATGCGAGAAGCCCCTCCCGCGGGCGGGAGGGGCACCCATGGCTTACGCCTTCAGCTTGGCGGCCGTCTCGGCGACGCGGCGGCCCTGGTAGCGGGCGCCTTCCAGCTCGACTGCGCTCGGCTGGCGGCTGCCGTCGCCATCGGCGATGGTGGTGGCGCCATAGGGCGATCCGCCCTTTACTTCGTCCACACCGGCCTGGCCCTGGAAGCCGTAATCGAGCCCCACGATCGTCATGCCGAAGTGCAGCAGGTTGGTGAGAATCGAGAACAGCGTGGTTTCCTGGCCGCCATGCTGCGAGGCCGTGGAGGTAAAGGCCGCGCCGACCTTGCCGTTCAGCTGCCCCTGGAACCAGACGCCGCCGGCCTTGTCCCAAAACGCGGCCATCTGGCTGGCCATGCGGCCGAAGCGGGTGGGGCTGCCGACGATGATGCCGTCATACTGGGCGAGCTGGTTCACATCATCGAGAAGCGGGTGGCTGTCGTCGATGCGGAAGCCGGCGGCCTTGGCCACCTCGGCGGGCGCGGTTTCGGCTACGCGACGGACGTCGACGTCGGCGCCGGCGCTGCGGGCGCCTTCGGCCACCGCTTCGGCCATCTGCGCGATGTGACCATAGGAGGAATAATAAAGAACGAGGATCTTGGTCATGGTTGCGGTCCTTTCTCGGGAAGGGAAGGGAAGGGGCGGGGTCGCCGCCCCCGGGAAGTTCAATCGGCGTCGACCAGGACGATCTCCGCATCTTCGATCGCGGTGATCGTCACCGTCGTGCCACCGGCCAGCGCGGCGCCGTCGCGGGCATCGACGCGATCGCCGTCCAGGGTGATCGCACCGGCCGCCGGCACCAGATAGGCGTGGCGACCCGCACCCACGCTGTGGGTGACGCTTTCGCCCGCCTTGAGTGTCGCGCCCAGCACGCGGGCATCGGCGCGGATCGGCAGCGCATCCTTGTCCTCGGCGAACCCCGAGGCGAGCGTGACGAAGCGACCCGAACGATCGTCCTTGGGAAAGGGTTTCGCGCCCCAGCTCGGTTGGCCGCCGCGTTCGCGCGGGAGGATCCAGATCTGGAAGATCCGGGTGGTCTCCGGTTCCAGATTGTATTCCGCGTGCCGCACGCCGCTGCCCGCGCTCATCACCTGCACGTCGCCGGCTTCGGTGCGGCCCTTGTTGCCCATCGAGTCCTGATGGGTGATCGCGCCCGAGCGGACATAGGTGATGATCTCCATGTCCTGGTGCGGATGCGGCGGGAAACCGGAATTCGGCGCGATTTCATCATCGTTCCAAACCCGGATCACGCCCCAGCCCATGCGCGCGGGATCGTAATAGCTGGCGAAGCTGAAGTGGTGCTTGGCCTTGAGCCAGCCATGATCGGCGCCGCCCAGGCTTTCGAAACTACGTTTGTCGATCATCGCTGATCTCCCTTGGTTGTTGACGCCAAGATAGGCCGGATGATTGTCGCGTAAACGGAAACGTTGGAAACTGATCGTTTCGTGATATGAAGGTCGTCGCGGCGGAGGCGCGACGATGAAGCTACCCGATTTCGAAGCCTGGGCGATGTTCGCGAGCGTGGTGGAACACCGATCGTTCAGCGGTGCGGCGGCGGCGCTCGGCATGTCGAAGGCAACGATTTCCAAGGCAATCACGCGGCTGGAGGAGCGGCTGGGCACCACGCTGTTCCACCGCACGTCCCGCCGGCTGACGCTGACCGACAGCGGCCAGCAGCTTGCCGAACATGCCCAGCGCATCCTGGAAGAAGGGCAATCGGCGGAGGAGGCTGCATTCGAATCGGCCAGCGCGCCTTCCGGCGTTGTTCGGCTCGCCGCACCGCTCACCTTCGGCACGCGGCACCTCGCGACGCTGCTCGCGGAGTTCATGACGGCCAATCCGGGCATCAAGGTGGAACTGACCTTGTCTGACGCGTTCGTCGACATCGTCGGCGAGGGGATCGACGTGGCGCTGCGAATCGCCGAGCTGCCGGACAGCTCGCTACGTGCCCGGCGGCTGGGCCCGATCAGCATTCATGTCGTCGCCGCGCCCGATTATTTCGAGCGGCACGGGCGACCGCAGCATCCGGCGGACCTCGCCCGCCATGCCTGCTTCGTCTACACCAACACCGCGACGCCGGGCGTCTGGCGGTTCCGCAAGGCCGGCGGCGAAGAGGCGGCGGTCCGGGTGGATGGGCCGATGCGCACCGACAATGGGGATGCGATGCTGCCGGCGCTCCGCGCGGGGCTGGGGGTCGCGCGATTGCCGGGCTTCCTGGTGGACGAGGATATAGCCGCTGGCCGGCTGGAGGCGGTATTGACCGATTGGGTATCCGGATCGGTGGGGCTGCACCTCGTTACCCCGCCCGGATCGCGCCGGCCGGTGCGGGTGGAAACGCTGATCGACTTCCTGACGGAGCGGTTGCGCACCCTCTGCGTTCGGGCATCGTGAAGCGGCTGGTTCCCGATGATGCCGACGCGCGGTTCATCCGCCGCGTCCTTATCCTGCTTACCGTCGGCGCGGTGGTGGTGGCGCTGGTGCGCGCTGCCGACCTGCTGATCCTCACCTTTGGCGCCGTGCTCGGCGCGGTGGTGATCCGCGCCATCGCCGATCGCTATATCCAGCTCGGTCTGGCGAGGCGCTGGTCGGTGCCGGGGGCGATGCTGACGGTGCTGGCGGCGATCCTGTTCCTCGTCTGGCTGTTCGCGGTGCAGTTCGGCCCGCAGATCGAAGCGCTGGTCCGCTCGATACCGCAACTGGTGGTGCGCCTGAAGGAATGGGCACAGGGCAGCCCGGTGGCCGCCAAACTCTATGATGCCGCCGAAGCGGCGTTCGCGGGCTCGCGCATCGCGCGCGATGCCAGCGGCTTCGCGCTGGGTTCGTTCGAGTTGTTCCTCAATGCCGTGTTGCTACTGGTCGGCGCGCTGTTCATCGCGGCTGATCCGGGCGTGTATCTGCGCGGGCTGCTGTTGCTGGTGCCCAAGGGGCGCCAGCGCGACGCGGTCGGCGATGCGCTGGCAGATGTCGGCACCACGCTGCGGCTGTGGCTGCGCACGCAGCTGATCCTGATGACCAGCATGGGGCTGCTGGTGGGGTTGGGCCTATGGATCGCTGGTGTGCCCTCACCGGCGGCGCTCGGACTGCTGGCCGGCCTCAGCGAATTCATCCCTTATGTCGGGCCTGCCGCTGCGATGCTGCCCGCGCTGGGTCTTGCGGCTACAGGGGGTAGTGGCGCCCTGATCGGGTGCCTGCTCGTCTTTGCCGGCGTGCGGATCATCCAGACCAATTTCCTGACGCCGGTCGTGCAGAGCCGGGTGATCGCGATTCCGCCGGCGGTGACGCTGTTCTCGATCATCGGTATCGGCTTTGTTTTCGGCCTGTTCGGGCTGTTCTTCTCGGCAGCGCTGCTGGTGGTGATCTTCACGCTGGTGCGGAGCCTGTATCTGCGCGAAGTGCTGGGAGAAGAAATCGACGATCGACAGCCTGCGCCGCCGCCTCCGTCCGAACCCGCACCGTAGATTTCCCGGGGCGCCAGCGGTCCTCAACTTACGAGAAATTAACCTTTCGGCTTCATTGACGTTTAGGTTAATGAATCGTCCAGCGCGTCGGGCATCGGGGCTCCGCCGTGTGGTGTGGACAGGGGAACCGGCAATGCGCGTGCTGCTGATCGAAGACGAACCAAGCACAGCCAAGGCGATCGAGCTGATCCTTACGGGCGAGGGCTTCAACGTCTATACGACCGACCTGGGCGAGGAAGGGCTCGATCTGGCCAAGCTGTATGATTACGATATCATCCTGCTCGACCTGAACCTTCCGGATATGCACGGCTATGACGTGCTCAAGAAGGTCCGCACCGCGCGGGTGCAGACCCCGGTGCTGATCCTTTCCGGCATCAACGAAATGGATTCGAAGGTTCGTTCGTTCGGCTTCGGCGCGGACGATTACGTGACCAAGCCGTTCCACCGCGACGAACTGGTTGCCCGCATCCATGCGGTCGTGCGCCGTTCCAAGGGCCATTCGCAGTCGGTGATCCGCACCGGCAAGCTGGCGGTGAACCTGGACGCCAAGACCGTCGAGGTCGATGGCGCCCGCGTCCACCTGACCGGCAAGGAATATGCGATGCTGGAGCTGCTCTCGCTTCGCAAGGGCACGACGCTCACCAAGGAAATGTTCCTCAACCATCTCTATGGCGGGATGGACGAACCGGAACTGAAGATCATCGACGTGTTCATCTGCAAGCTGCGCAAGAAGCTGAGCATGGCATGCGATGGCGACAATTATATCGAGACCGTCTGGGGCCGCGGCTATGTGCTGCGCGAGCCGGATGAGGCGCTGCAGGCGGATACCCAGGTCGCCTGACCGCGAATTTCACGCAGGCAAATAAAGCCGTCGTCACGCCCCGAGTGACGGCGGTTTTTTTTGTTCGGCATGTGGGCGCACAGGGGACGCTGGACCTGCCATGTTTTGCCAGTGGCGGAGCTTTTGGAATTTGATGGGCTGCTGACGGGGGGCGTTCGGGAGAGCATTCAAGATTGCGGACGTGGTTCAGCTATCTCTCGCGTTCTAGGCTCGCTATGTCCGAGCTCGAACCTGCAGGGGGCGCGGATGTTGACCTTTCTGGCGCTATCAGTCGCCATTCAATCTCATCCCACTTTGAGTGGGCCGGCCAAGTCTCCAGAAAGCGACGCGATGGCTGCTGCAGCTGCGGCGATCATTTCAAAGAATGAGTTGGAAATGCGCGCGAGAATTGCAGCCGAGGTGAGGACAGATCCGGATTTCGACGATTTTCATGGCTTGCGTGGACCTGATCGCTTCACGCTCGAAGCCGCATTACGTGCCATAAAGTCCTGCGATGTAGGATCGGTAATGCGTAGCGATGCGGCCATTCCCACGTACACGGTCAACTGGATATGCCAATACCAGTCTCAAGGGACTGAACGCTCGCGCTACTCCGGAGCGGCGGCAGTGCTAAAATGGCATGAAGGAAGGCCAACGTTGTTCAATTTCAACTTTCAAGGACCTTGGCCGCGCTTACCTAGAGCGCAATAGGAATATCATTCAGGCGCATTGGGCAAGTTGAAGACTGGCGCCCGTTGGGCGTGCGGCAATCGCTCTGAACAAGCAGGATCACGCGTGCCAACCACTCGGCGCAAGCTGAAGGGGCGTCCGCTTGCTGGCAGCGGCGCGGGGTGCGGAATGGCCGACTTTGGGCGCAAGCCGTCGTCTGCCCCTAACGCTGCCGCGCAGCCGCATGGCTTTCCGCCCGCGCCAGCAGCGCCAGCAAGTCTTCGCGGCTGACGTCGAAGGCTTCGCCCGCTTCCGCCAGCGCCGCGTCGACGTCCTCGGGCAGCAGGCCCCGCGCGGGCGGGGCGGGGCGCACCCGGTGCGGATAGCTGTGGCCGGTGACGCGGTGGACCAGCAGTCCTGTGGCGGTCAGCAGCATGGCGTTCAGCCCGACGGGCAGGAACGCGAAGGCATAGCCCTGCGCCAGAACGGCGGGCGCGAGCACGGGGAGCAGCGCGGTGCCGCCGCCGGGCGGGTGCAGGCTGCCGGTGGCAGACATGAGGGCGATGGCCAGGCCCACGGCGACACCGGCCGCCAGCGCGCCATGCCCCAGCCACTGCGCGACCAGCGTGCCGGCCAGCGCGGAAACCACATTGCCGCCGATTACCCGCCAGGGCTGGGCAAGGGGGCTGGAGGGCACTGCGAACACCAGCACCGCCGAAGCGCCGATCGGTGCGGCGAGCAGGATAGCGCTGGCCTGGTCGAAACCCAGCAGCGCCGAGAGCCAGGCGGTGAGGCCGATGCCGATCGCCCCGCCGATTGCGCCGCCGATCCGGTCGCGCCACTGCGCGCCGGCCATTCGCAACCGGAACATCGAAACGCTCCCTACTTCTTCGCCACCCAGGCACGCTGGCCGGCGACCCAGGTTTCCACGACCTTTACGGCCCGCAGTTCGGCGGGCGAGGCGGTCAGCGGGTCGCGGTCGAGGACCAGGAAATCGGCCCAGAGTCCGGGGGCGAGCCGGCCGAACTTGTCTTCACCGAAACCCGCATAGGCGCCGCCGATGGTGAAGCCGGCCCAGGCCTGTTCGCGGCTCAGCTTCTCTTCCGGGCGCCAGCCGCCCGGCGGGTTTCCTTGCGCATCCTCGCGCGTGAACGCCGCCGCCCAGCCGGCCCAGGGATCGGGGCTCTCGACCGGATAGTCCGAACCGAACGCCAGTCGCGAGCCGTCGCGCAGCATCGTCTGCCAGGCATATGCGCCGGCCAGCCGGTCCGGCCCCAGCCGCGCTTCGGCCATCGTCCGGTCGCTCGTCTGGTGGACCGGCTGCATCGAGGCGATCGTGCCGAACTTGGCGAAGCGCGGCAAATCCTTGGGGTCGATGATCTGAGCGTGTTCGATCCGCCAGCGCCGATCGCCCTTGTAGGTTTCGGACAGGATTTCGATCGCATCGAGAACCTGTTGGTTGGCGCGGTCGCCGATCGCGTGGACGGCGAGCTGGAAATTGTCCATCGCGCCGCGCGCCATCAGGTTGAGCAGCTGATCGTCGGTCAGGAAGCCGAGGCCCTTGTTGCCGGGGGCGTCCGCATAATCCGCCTTGAGCCACGCGCCGCGCGATCCCAGCGCGCCATCGGCATAGAGCTTGATGCCGCCCATTCGCAGCCGGTCGTTGTAGAGCCAGGGCGTCGGGCCGGCGCCCGCCACGCGCAGCGCGGTATCCACGCCATGCGCATAGCTCATGATGCGCAGGCGCAGCTGCCCGATATCGGCCATGCCGCGCATCGTTTCCCAATCGTCCACCGTGGTGCCCATGTCCGCCGTAGCGGTGATGCCGAGCGCGAGGAGACGTTCCTGTGCTGCCAGGAAAGCGGCGTTGCGTTCCCGGGGGGTAGACTGGGGGACGACCTTGGCGACCAGCTCGGTCGCGGCGTCGACCAGTACCCCGGTGGGGCGGCCGCTGGCGTCACGCTCGATCCGGCCGCCCGCGGGATCTTTGGTGGCGGCGGTGATGCCGGCGAGTTCCAGCGCCTTGCTGTTCGCCCAGCCGGCATGGCCGTCGACGCGTTCAAGCCAGACCGGGCGGTCGCTCACCGCGCGATCGAGATCGGCGGCGGTGGGGAAACGCCCGAGCTTCCACACTTCCTGGTTCCAGCCGCGGCCGAGAATCCACTTGGCCGGCACGCGCCCGGCCTGGTCGCGGATGCGGGCGAGCGCATCGTCGAGGCTGGTGGTGGCGGAAAGATCGAGCTGAAGCTGCTGGAAGCCGAGGCCCATGAAGTGGCCATGCGCATCGACCATGCCCGGCACGAGCGTCGCGCCCTTCATATCGACGCGCCAGACCAGCCGTTTCGGCCGCTTCTGCCCCTTGGCGATCAGTGCGACGACCTTGCCCCAGGGATCGATCTGCAGCGCCTCGAACCGTACCACGGCACCTTTCGCGTCCAGCGTTATGCCATTGACATTGTCGATGATTCCATCGGCCTGAGCGGCGGGCGCGAACAGCAGGGCGGTGGCGGCGGCGAGCCGCTTGAGGCGGGTGAACATGGGCGAGGGGCATAGGGCCTGTTCCCCCCGCGCGCCAGATGGTCTAGGCGGGAAGACTATGGCTACCAAAGCAGCACCAGCACCCGCTTCGCTCCCCGTTTCCATCGCCGATATTCGGGCGGCGGCGGAGCGAATTTCGGGCGCGGTGGTGCGCACGCCGACGCTGCACAGCCGAACGCTTTCGCAACTGACCGGCGCGAACGTCTATCTGAAGTTCGAGAATCTGCAGTTCACCGCCGCGTACAAGGAACGCGGCGCGCTCAACACGCTGCTGCAGCTGGATGCCGAGGCGCGGGCCAAGGGCGTTATCGCCGCGTCCGCCGGCAACCATGCGCAGGGTCTGGCTTATCACGCGACCCGGCTGGGCATCCCCAGCACGATCGTCATGCCCAAGAACACGCCGATCGTGAAGGTCACCCAGACCGAAGGCCATGGCGCGAATGTCGTCCTGCACGGCGAGACGTTCGACGCCGCCTATGCCCATTCGCGGGAGCTGGAGGCAGAGCGCGGCTTCACCTTCATCCACCCGTTCGACGATCCGCGCGTGATCGCCGGGCAGGGCACCGCGACGCTGGAACTGCTCGAAGACGTGCCGGAGGTCGACACGCTGGTGGTGCCGATCGGCGGCGGCGGGCTGATCTCCGGCGCGGCTGTGGTCGCCAAGGCGCAGAGCCGGCCGGTCGACGTGCTGGGCGTGCAGGCGGAACTGTACCCGTCGATGTACAACCGCATCCACCATACCGAGATGCCCTGCGCCGGCGATACGCTGGCCGAGGGCATCGCGGTGAAATATCCCGGCGGCGTGACGGCGCGAATCGTCGAGGCCTTGGTCGACGACATCGTGCTGGTGGGCGAGCGCCGGCTGGAAGAGGCGGTGAGCCTGCTGCTCCAGATCGAGAAGACCGTGGTCGAGGGGGCGGGCGCCGCCGGTCTCGCGGCGCTGCTCGCCGAGCCGGAGCGGTTCAAGGGCAAGACCGTGGGCACCATCCTGTGCGGCGGCAATATCGATACCCGGCTGCTCGCCAATGTGCTGCTGCGCGACCTCGCCCGTTCGGGTCGCCTCGCGCGGCTGCGGATCCGGCTGCAGGACCGGCCGGGCGCGCTGTTCCACGTCGCGCGGATCTTCCACGAACAGGGCGTCAACATCATCGAGGTATACCACCAGCGCGTGTTCACTTCGCTGCCGGCCAAGGGGCTGATCACTGACATCGAGTGCGAGACGCGCGATCGCAACCATCTCGACCGGCTGATCACCGCGCTGCGTCGGGCGCAGTATGAAGTGAGCATGGTGGAACTGGCCTGAGGCATGGCGGCGGCTGTCCATCGGCAAGGATGGTTAGCGCCGCGCCCGGCCTGTCCCGTTCCGCGCCACTCGGGAAAGCTGCGGAGGCAGGGTTACGATTCTTTGATGGTAAAGCGGCTTTTCATCATGCCGATCCGCCCCCATAGTCGACGAAGAGGGGCCCGGACAGGGAGCGCCCCATTGGAGCAGAGGACGGCCGAGCGGTGACCGCATTATCACGTTTCCCGCGTTTCTTCGTGACGAGCCCGTCCGCCTGCCCGTACATCCCTGGCCGACAGGAACGAAAGATCTTCACCGAGCTTTCCGGCCATAACGCCGGCGAGCTGAACGACGCGCTCAGCCGCATCGGCTTCCGCCGCAGCCAATCGGTGGCCTATCGCCCCAGCTGTGCCGGCTGTTCGGCCTGCGTGTCGGTGCGAGTCGTGGCCGAGGGCTTTCGCCCGAACGCGACGCAGCGCAAGCTGCTGAAGCGCTATGACGACCTGGAAGTGACCGCCTGCAAGCCCTGGGCGACCGAAGAACAATATGCTCTGCTGAAGCGCTATCTCGATGCGCGCCACCCCGGTGGCGGCATGGCGGCGATGGACGAGAACGACTATGCCGACATGGTCGAACAGTCGCCCGTCACCTCCTACGTCATCGAATATCGCGAGCCATCGGTGGATGGCGTGCCCGGCCGCCTGGTCGGCGCCTGCATCACCGATCAGCAGGCGGACGGCCTGTCGATGATCTACAGCTTCTTCGCCACCGAAGAGGATGGTCGCCCGGGCATGGGCACCTTCATCATCATGGATCATATCCGTCGCGCCCGCGCCGCCGGCCTGCCTTACGTCTATCTGGGCTATTGGGTGAAGGGCAGCGCGCGCATGGCTTATAAGACCCGCTATCGCCCGATCGAGATGCTCGGCCCCAATGGCTGGGTGCTGCTGGAAGACGAAGCCACGGCTGCGACGGCGCCGATGCGGGTGCGCGAGCCCGTCTGAGCCCTCAGGCCGGCTGCGGCGCTGCGTGCGCCGCGCGCAGCAGTTCGCCCACCAGCGGGTGCGGAAAGCGCCGTTCCAGCGTGACGGCGTAGAAGCTTTCGGTGATCTGCGGCAGCTGATCGAGCTCGATCAGCATCCCGGATTCGAGTTCGTCGCGCACCACGATCGGCGGCAGCACGGCCAGTCCGGCGCCGGCGCGTGCGAGCAGACGCATCATCGCCATGTCGTCCACCTCTGCCGCGATCTGGGGCCGCACCCCCAAGGCCGCGACCAGCGAATCGAACGCGGTCCGCACCGTGCTTTCGGGCGTGGGCAGAATCACCGGATGCTGCGCGAGCAGGCTGGCCAGATCGCTGCCCGCGCCGCGTGCCGAGGCCCGGCCGATCAGGCTCACCCTCTGTTCGGCCAGTCTTGTCGCGAGATAGGGCGTGATCGAATCGCGGGCCGGCGGCTGGTTCGCCAGCACCACGTCGAGCTGGAGGCTGGCCAGCGCCTGCATCAGTTCCGCCGCGCTGCCGGAGCGCAGCACAAGTTCCACGTCCGCCCGGTGCAGTAGCGGCTCGACAAAGCCGATCTGGAAGTTGCGCGAAAGCGTGGCCAGCGCGCCGACGCGCACCGCCTGCCGCGCGCGGCCGGTCTCGCGGAGTACATCGAGCAATTCGTCGCCGGTCGCGAAAATGGCGTCGGCATGGTCGAGCGCGATCCTGCCCGCCTCGGTGAGCACCAGCCGGCGGCCCTCCCGCTCGAACAGAGGATGCCCCAGGCGATCCTCCAGCTTGCGGATCTGAGTCGACAAAGCGGACTGCGATACCGCCAGCCGCGCAGCCGTGCGGGTGAGATTGCCGTCATGCGCCACCGCCCAGAAGTAGCGAAGATGGTTGTAGTTCAGGTCGCGCATACGTTCTTCTAAACAGAACGATAAGCAACAAACAATGAATTTCATCTGATCGTTCCGCGTCTCTAACGCTCTTCCCACAACGAACGGGAGATGCGGCGTGAACATTTGGTGGTTGGCGAATGCTGGGCCGGTAGCGCTTGCCGCCGCTGCGGCAGCCGCTGTGTGCGGGCGGCAGTTCCGGCCCGGTTGGACGCTGCACATCGCCTCTTGGGCGGCGCTGCTGGCGCTGGTCGCCGCGACGGCGCTTGCCGGCTGGGTGGCGGTGGCAGGTCCGCGCACGATCGCCCCTGCCGGAGCCGAAGCGGTGCTTGCCATGCGGCTGGACGTGGTGAGCGTCACGATGCTCGTGCTGGTCGCCTTCGTCGGTTGGGTGGTGGTGCGGTTCGCCGCCACCTATCTGGATGGTGAGGCGCAACAGGGCCGGTTCACCACTTGGCTGGCGCTGACGCTGGCGAGCGTGATGCTGCTGGTGAGCGCGGGAACTTTGCCGCAGCTCGTCCTGGCATGGATCGCCAGCGGGCAGGGGCTGCGCAGGTTGCTGCTTTTCTATCCGGAGCGGGCCGCCGCCCGGCGCGCGGCGCGCAAGAAGGCGCTGAGCACCGGCTTGGCGGACGTGCTGCTGATAGGGGCGGCTCTGCTGCTCTGGCATGCGACCGGCACCACCGATCTCGCGACGCTGCTCGCCGCCGCGCGTTCGGGCGCCGCGCCGCAGACGATGGCGCTGGCCGCCTGGGCCATTGCGATCGCCGCGATGCTCAAATCGGCCCAGTTCCCGCTGCATGGCTGGCTCACCGAAGTGATGGAAGCGCCGACCCCGGTTTCCGCGCTGCTTCATGCGGGCGTGATCAATGCCGGTGGCTTCCTGCTGATCCGGCTCGCTGATGTGGTGATCGCGGAACCGGCGGCGATGGCGCTGCTCGCGATCCTGGGCGGGTTCACCGCGCTGTTCGGTAGCATGGTTCTGCCGACCCAGCCGGCGGTGAAGACGCAACTCGCCTGGTCCACCGTCGCGCAGATGGGCTTCATGATCATGCAGTGCGGCCTGGGGCTCTTCGCGCTGGCGCTGCTGCATATCGTCGCCCACTCGCTCTACAAAGCACATGCCTTTCTGTCCTCCGGCGGCGCGGTCGAGCGGATCGCGGCTGCCCGGCGGCTGGGGCCGGTGGCGAAGCCGGACTTCCCGGCGGTTGCGCTGGCGATGTTCGGCGCGACCGTCCTGTACGGCACGCTCGCCTTCGGGCTAGGCGCCTGGCAGAAGCCGCCCCAGGCGGTGGCACTGGGTGCCATCCTGGTGTTCGGTGTCGCCTATCTGATCGTCCAGGGAATGAGCCCCGCCGCGCCGCGCGCCTTGCTGCAGCGGACGCTGGGCTTCGCGATCCTCGCCACCTTCGCCTACTTCCTGCTGCATGCAGGCGCGGAGTGGATGACCGCCGGCACGCTTCCGCCGGTGCCCGCGCCGGGGCTGTTCCAATGGCTGCTGATCGTGATCGCGCTGCTCGCGTTCGGGGGAATTGCGGTGGCGCAGGCGATGCTTCCCTTGTGGTGCGATCATCCCGCGGCGCGGCGGCTGCGCGTCCATCTTAGCCACGGTTTCTATCTCAACGCGCTGTTCGATCGGGCGATCGGCAGCCGGCTTTCCGGAAAGGCCTGATCCCATGTATCGTAGCGCCACTGCCGATCCCCAATCCTATGCGCCGCAGCCCAGCTATGTCGGGCTGGTGTTGGAAGCGGCCGAACATGCCGCGCGCGGCATCCCGCCGCTGTGGCCGCTGGCGACCAGCGTCGCGGTGAATCCCTTTCTCGGCCATACCGGCCGCAGCCTCGCCCATGCGGCGGCCTGGCTGGGACGCAGCGCCGGCGCACGAGCGACGATGCCACGCTGCTGGTACCGCGATCGCATCGCCGCCGGCGAGATCACGGAGGCGGACCTGCACCAGGCCTGGCTCGCCACCCCGGCGGCCGAGCGGCCCGCGCCGTTCGAGCAGGTGCTGCTGGCGATCGGCCGCGACTCGCCCGATCCCGTGCCGCACCCGACGCTGGCGGAGGTTGCGGCGACGCTGGGCGGGACCGATTGGCCATCCGTGATCGCCGAGCAAATCGGCGCCTGGGCGGGCAGCTATTTCGATGCCGGTCAGGCGCTGTGGGCGGCGCCGCAAGGGGTGGGCGCCTATTCGGGCTGGCGCGATCAGGCCTGCGTTGACCGCACGCCGGAGGTCTTCGGCCTCGCCGGCTTCCGCGCCTTTGTCGCGCGCACCCCGGCCAGCGCGAGTGACGCAATCGCTGTCAGCGCCGCGCGGCTTGGCCTGCGGGCGGAAGCGGCGGCGCGCTATTTCGAACGGCTACTGATGGGGCTCGGCGGCTGGGCGCAATATGCCCGCTACCGGCGCTGGCAGGCCGAGCTTGCCGGTGAAGCCGACGACACGCTGGTCGATCTGCTGGCCGTGCGGCTGAGCTGGGAAGCGGCGCTGTGGGAGCTTGGCGGCGCGGCGCTCCGCGAGCGTTGGGCGGCGGTGGCGCGCGTCTATGAAGCGCCGCCGCGGCCGGGCGAGGACGCGTGCATCGATGCGATCCTGCAGCACGCGGCCGAGCGGGCGGAACAGCGCAGGCTGGCCGGACGCTTGTCGGCACCGGTGGCGGATGCGGGCAACCGCACGGCGATCGCCCAGATGGCCTTCTGCATCGACGTGCGCTCCGAACCGCTGCGCGCGGCGATCGAGCGCGTTGCGCCCGACATTCAGACGATGGGCTTCGCCGGCTTCTTCGGGCTGGGCACGGCGCATCGCCCGCACGGCGCCTGTTCCGGCGAGGCGCGGCTGCCCGTGCTCCTGCGTCCGGCCGTGACCAGCGACGACGGTGCCGATCCGGCGACCGAGGCGCTCGACCATGCGATCCGCCGCGGCGACCGCGCCTGGGAGCGGTTCAAGCAGGCGGCGGTGTCCTCCTTCGCCTTCGTCGAATCCGCGGGGCTGGCCTATGGCGCCAAGCTGTTGGAGGCGACGCTGGGGCTGGCCAGCAAGGCGGATGCCACCGCCACGCGCCCGCGCTTTCAGCCGCCACTGCCGCCGATGCAGGCGATCGACGCTGCGGAGCGCGTGCTGCGGGCCATGTCTCTGACCAAGGACTTCGCGCCGTTGCTGATCCTCGTCGGCCATGGCGCGGTGGTGACCAACAACCTGCATGCAAGCGCCCTGCAATGCGGTGCGTGCGGCGGCCATGCCGGCGATGTGAACGCGCGGCTGCTCGCCGGCCTGCTGAACGATCCGGTCGTGCGGACCGGGCTGGCCGCGCGGGGTATCGTGATCCCCGCCGAAACGGTGGCGATCGGCGGCCTGCACGACACCACCAGCGATCAGATCCGCCTTTTCGCGGATGAAGCGGGCGATGTGCCGCCTCTCGGCCTGGCAGCGGTGGAACAGGCATTGGCGCGCGCTTCGGTGGAGGCGGCAATCGCACGCGCGACCCGGCTGCCACGGGCCGATGGCGCCCGGCAGATCCTGGCGCGCGGGCGCGACTGGGCACAGGTGCGGCCCGAATGGGGACTCGCGGGATGCAGCGCGTTCCTTGCAGCGCCGCGGGCACGCAGCGCCGGCCGGGCATTGGGAGGGCGCGCGTTCCTGCATGACTATGATTGGCGCGACGATGCCGATCTGTCGGTGCTGGAGTTGATCCTTACCGCGCCGGTGGTGGTGGCGAGCTGGATCAGCCTGCAATATTATGGGTCGAGCGTGGCGCCGGGGGTGTTCGGCGCCGGCAACAAGCTGCTCCACAACGCCGTCGGCGGGATCGGCGTGCTCGAAGGCAATGGCGGAACGCTACGCGGCGGTTTGCCCTGGCAGTCGGTCCATGATGGCGAGCGGCTGGTGCACGATCCCCTGCGCCTGAGCGTGGTGATCGAGGCGCCAACTGCGGCGATCGGCCGGATCCTGGCGCGCCACGATGCGGTGCGTGCGCTGTTCGATCAGCATTGGCTGCACCTGCTGGCGATGGACGAATCGGGGCGGATTGCATGGCGTTACTTCGGCGGCCTGCAATGGCAGCCCTTCGTTGCCGAGGAGGCGTGACGATGAAGATGCGAAGCACGCGGCCGATGCGCATCCACCAGGAGCCCGAGGTCGAGCTGGCAGCAATTGATCGCCGGATCGCCTGGGTGCTGAACCATCCCGGCACCAGCCCATGGTTGAAGGCTGCGCTCGAGGCGGCGCTGGCCGGCGATCCCTTGGTCGTCGCCAACGACGTGGAGATGCTGCGCCACCTGCTGCTTCCGCGCAGCACCGCCCATGCCCTGCTGGTGGCCGAGGCGGCCGAACCGCGTAATAGTATGTAATCGAATATAGTAGATGCGGTAACATATCTGCGCCATTGCGGTGCGGTATGGACCTGATGGCAGCACCCTCTGGTTTCGAGCAGCAGATCAGCCTTCGCCAGCTTCGGTACCTTGTGGCACTCGCTGAGGAAGCGAGCTTCACGCGGGCCGCAGCGCTGGCGGGGGTGAGCCAGCCGTCGTTGTCGCAGGCGATCCGCCAGCTGGAAGACGCGTTGGGCGCCCCGTTGGTGGAGCGCGGCGCGCGTGCGTTCCTGACGCCGCTGGGCCGCGAGGTCGTCGACCGGGCACGGCGGATTTTGCTAGAGGTGCGCGATCTGGGCGAACTTACCGCAGGCGGCGATGCTGCGCTGCTGGGCACGATCCGGCTGGGCGTTACGCCGACGCTGGGCGCCTATCTGCTGCCGCGGCTGGTGGCGCGGCTGCACCAGCAGTTCCACGATCTGCGTGTGCACGTCCGCGAGAATCAGCCGGCATTGCTGGTGGAGGCGCTCAGCGCAGGCAGGCACGACGTGATCCTCGCCCAGTTGCCGCTGCAGGCTCCAGGGGCACATGTCGCCCGGCTGTTCCGCGAACCGCTGCACGTTGCCATGGCCGCAGACCATCCGCTCGCCTCGCGCGAGGCTATCGACCGCGCCGATCTGGCGGGGCAAGACCTTCTGACCCTGCAGCGGGGCTATCGGCTCGCCGAGCAGATCATCGCCATCGCCGAGGAGGCCGGCGCCCGCGTGCGCGACGATTATGAAGGCACCAGCCTCGATGCGATCCGCCAGATGGCGGGGATGGGCATGGGCCTGGCGGTGCTGCCCGAGCTCTACGTCAGGCAGGAGATCCGGCCAGGCGACGACGTGGTGTCGCGGCCGTTTCGCGGCGGCCGCCACTATCGTGAGCTCGGCCTGCTGTGGCGGAGCGGGGTGGCGCGCGCCGCAGCCTATGAGCGGCTGGCGCGCGAACTGGTCGCCTGTGTCGAGGACATAGGCATTTCCTATCGGTAGCATAGCCGATGTGGCATTGTATCAATGGTGCATCGCACACATTTCAGCGTTCCTGAAGGGAGACGTAGCGGCAATGGCGAAACAGAAGATCGGCATGGGGGACGTGCGCGGTTGGCTTGCCGAGGTGATCGGCCCCGATGGGGGGTATCTGCGCCTCGCGATGGTCTATGGTGTGGCGATCAGCCTGCTGTCGCTGGCCACGCCGATTTCGGTGCAGCTGCTGATCAACAGCGTCGCGAAGATCGCGCTGCCCGCGCCGTTGCTGACGCTTTCCGCGCTGCTGTTCGCGCTGCTGCTGCTGGTGGTGGTGCTGAGCGCCCTGCGCGTGCACATCATGGCGCTGTTCGAGCGGAGGATCTTCGCCCGCACGGTGGCGGAAATCACCATCCGCGCCGTGCACGCCCGCAACCCGTTCTTCGCCGATGCGCGCCGCAGCGATCTGTTCAACCGCTACTTTGACCTGATGCTGGTGCAGAAGAGCGTCCCCAGTCTGGTGATCGGCGCCTTCACCATCCTGCTGCAGTCGGTGGTCGGCCTGGTGGTGACCAGTTTCTACCACCCCTTCTTCCTGGCCTTCAACGTCGTCCTGATCGCGCTGGTGCTGCTGATCTGGCAGCTCTGGTCGCCGGGCGCGATCCGTTCGGCCGTGGCGCTGAGCCATGCGAAGCACGAGGCTGCCCGCTGGCTCGAGGGGCTGGGCGGATCCAACGGTTTCTACAAGTCGAGCCGGCACCTCGATTTCGCGATGGACGGATCGGAGACGATGACGGCGGCCTATGTCGACGCGCACCGCCGCCACTTCCGCTTCACCTTCGTCCAGACCTGCGCCTTCCTGCTGCTCTACGCCACCGCCAGCGCGGCGTTGCTGGCGCTGGGCGGCTGGCTGATCCTGCAGAACCAGCTTTCGATCGGCCAGCTCGTCGCCGCGGAGCTGATCCTGTCCGGCGTCTTCTACGGCCTGGGCCAGCTCGGCACCTATCTGGAGGCCTATTACGACATGATCGCCGCGGCCGAGGAGGTATCGCTGCTCTATGCGATCCCGCACGACACCCCCCAGCGCAGCTCCCAGGGCCCCAGCAGCGGGGAGGTGCGGCTGCGCGGCGTCGAATCGGGCGACGTCCGCTTCGACCTGACGATCGCTGCCGGCCGCCAGCTGGTGGCGGTGGGCGCTCCGACGGTCGATCGCCGCCTGGCGATGCTGCTGAAGCGCAACCTGCAGCCGGATCGCGGGCTGGTGATGGTGGGCGGAGTCGATCTGGAGGCGTTCGACGTCTATCGCCTCCGTTCCGACGTCGTCGTGCTCGATCGTCCGACGATCGTCGAGATCCGCATCCGCGAATATCTGGGCCTTGCCGGCGCCGATATCCCCGCAGGCAAGGTGCTGGACGCGCTGTCGCTGGTTGGGCTGGATTCGCGGATCGCGCAATTGCCGGAAGGGCTTGAGACGACGCTCGCCGCCTCCGGCTGGCCCTTCTCGATCGGCGAGCTGATGGCGCTGAAGCTGGCGAACGCGCTGCTGGCCCGCCCGCAGGTGCTGCTGCTCAGCCCGCTCTACGATCTGATGCCGCCCGAACGGTTGAGCGCGGCGCTGGAGGCGCTGCGCGAGGCTGGCACCACCGTGCTGCTGTTCACCGGGCGCCCGGACGCGATCTGCCGCGACGGGTATCTGTGGCTCGGCCACACCCAGCAGGTCCAGTTCGAAACGCTGGAACAACTCAGCGCGGCGCTGCGCGACCAGGAGGAACGCAATGCCCTTCAGGCCTGATCATATTACCCATTTCCCGACGCTGGCGCGGATGCGGCCGCCGCGCATCTCGCGGGTGATTGCCTGGATGATCATGTTCACCGTCGGCGTCGGCGCGGCGGTGATGATCGCGGTACCCTGGGTGCAGACCGCGCCCGGCCAGGGCCAGGTGATCGCGCTGGATCCCCAGGATCGTGCGCAGTCGGTGACGGCGTTCGTGCCGGGCCGGGTGGACCGCTGGTTCGTCACCGACGGGCAGTTGGTGAAGAAGGGCGATCCGATCGCCAAGATTTCGGACAATGATCCCGAGCTGCTGGCGCGCCTGACCAACGAGCGGGACCAGGTGCTGGCCGAGATCGCCTCGGTGGAAAATGCGCGCAGCGTCGCTTCGATCGACGTCAATCGTGCGCGCCAGATGTTCCAGGAAGGCTTGGCCGCCCGGCGCGAATATGAACAGGCGCAGATCCGCGTCGCCGATCAAAGCGCAAAGCTGGCGGATTCGCGGGCCAAGCTGAACCGCATCCAGGTATCGCTGAGCCGCCAGGCCGAGCAGATCGTGCGCGCACCGCGCGATGGCCGCATCCAGAGCCTGAACGCTGCCGCCAGCGCGACGCTGGTGAGCGCGGGGACCGAACTTGCCACGCTGACGCCGGAGGGCAATACCGAGCGCGTCGTCGAACTGATGATCGACGGTCGCGACATCGCGCTGGTGCGTCCCGGCCGCCGTGTGCGGCTGGAATTCGAAGGCTGGCCGGCGATCCAGATCAGCGGCTGGCCCACCGCGGCCTGGGGGCTGTTCGACGGGCGCGTGCGCTCGATCGACCCTGCCGCCATGCCCACGGGCCTGTTCCGCGTCCTGATCGAGCCGATGCCCGGCACCAGGGCGTGGCCGAGCGACCGCTTCGTGCGGCTGGGCGCGAAGACGCGCGGCTGGGTGCAGGGTGAAACGGTTGCGGTCGGCTATGAACTATGGCGCCAGCTGAACGACTTCCCGCTCGAATTCGGCACCGCCGTGAAGAGCGAGGACAAGGGCATGGACGTGTACAAGAAGAAGAGCAAATGATGCTTCGGCTGCTCTCCCTCTGCGCCGTGGCGGTCACGCTTCCGCTATCGGCCGCGGCGCAATCCACGCGTACGTCACCGGCACCGGCACCGGCACCGGCAACGGCTGCCGCGCAGGCACCGCTCACGTTGGACGATGTTCTTCGTTCGTCCGCCCGCAACGCCCCCCAGATCATCGAGGCGCTGGCCAAGCAGCGCCAGGCGGAGGGCAAGGCGCTGAGCGCCGAAGGGGCGTTCGACATCGTCTTCGACGTGGACGCGCAGACGCGGGCGCTCGGCTATTATGACGGCACCGTCGTCGACGCGAAGGTGAGCCGTGCGCTCGATAACAATGGCGGCGGCCTGTACGCCGGCTATCGCGTGTCGCGTGGGCGGTTCCCCATCTATGAGGACAAGGCGTACACCAATCAGCTGGGTGAGCTTAAGGTCGGCGCGATCTTCTCGCTGCTGCGCGATCGGGTCACCGACGAGCGTCGCACCAAGCTGCGGCTGGCGGACCAGGACGTGGACGTTGCCCGGCTGGAGCGCGAGATGGTGGCGATCGGCGTGCAGCGCCGGGCGATGAGCGCCTATCAGGCCTGGGCCGTGGCCGGTCTTCGCCTGAAGGCCTATCGCGATCTCCTGGCGCTCTCCGAGCGGCGTCGCGCGCAGCTGGCCCGGCAGGTGCAGCTGGGCGCGCGGCCGCAGATCCTGATTACCGAAAACGACCAGAACCTGGCGCGCCGCCGCTCGCTGGTGGCGCAGGCCGAACAGAAGCTGGCCGAAACCGCCAACGCGCTGTCCTTCTTCTGGCGCGATGAGAACGGCATGCCGATCGTCCCTGCCACGGATCGATTGCCCGCGACGCTGCCGGAACTGCCCGGTGTCGCGCCGCGGGCTGGGCCGATCCTGCGCCCGGACCTGAAGACCGTGCTGGTGCGGATCGATCAGTCGCTAGCGCGGCTCCAACTGGCCGAAAACGACCTGAAGCCCCGGCTGGATGCCAGGGCAGAGCTGGCGAAAGACGTCGGCGCGCTGGGGCCCGGCGGCGCCTCGCGGACGCCGGCGGAGGCGATCGTGGGCGTGCGTTTCACGGTGCCGCTCGAGCGCCGCGCCGCGCGCGGCCGGATCGTGGAAAGCCGCGCCGAAATCGATGCGCTGCGTACGCGGCAGCGCATGCTGGAGGAGCAGATCGCCATCGAAGTGAAGGGGATCACGATCGGCATCGAAGGCGCCGATCGCGTGGCGGATCTCGCCGCGCAGGAAGCGGAGCTGGCCGGCAAGATGGCGACGGCCGAACAGCGCCGGTTCGACATGGGCGCCAGCGACTTCTTCCTGATCAACCAGCGCGAGGAAAGCGCCACCGATGCACGGCTGCGCGCGCTGGATGCCCGCTATCAGGCGCTGGTCGCCCGGGCCGATCTGGCGGCGGCGACGGCCGATCGCGGGGTGCTGGGGCTGTAATTCAGGCAGCGGGGCCGGGCCCCAGGGAGCTTCCCGACAGCGGACTTGCGGCAAGCTGGGCAGGGCGGTAACCCCACCTATCTTATCCTCTTGAGTTTGCACATGTCCCCAGCGCAGCGCGGCCGTCGTCCTTCCTTGCCTCTCTACGCGGGCCTCGGGCTGCTGCTGGTTGTGCCCTTCGCTGCCGATATGGTGCTGCCGCTCGGCACGGCGACCTGGGCGGGCTATCTGCTGCCGACGGTGATCGCCTATGTGGCGGGGAGGCCCGTGGTGCCGCTGGTGATCGCCGCGATCGCCACGCTGCTCAGCTTCGCGGGTTTCACCCTCGCGCCGCCGGGCGTCGATCCGCAGGTTGTGCTGGTCAATCGGATCCTGGGCGCGTCGATCACCTGGATGTTGGCCGGGATCGGCTTCGCCTTTGTGCGCAACCGGCTGGCGATCCGCCGCGAGGAATGGCTGCAGACGGGGCAGGTGGGGCTGGCGAAGGCGGTGGCGGGCGAGCTGCCGCTCGACCAGTTGGCGACGCAGGCGCTGCGCGCGCTGGCCGAATATAGCGGAGCCCAGGCGGGCGCGCTGTTCGTGCGCGATCCCAGCGGCGAAGGATTCCGGCGCCAGGCGACCTATGCCGTGCCGGCCGATGCGGCGGTGCCCGAATGGATCAAGCCCGGTGACGGGCTGCTCGGCCAGGCGATTGCCGACCGTCGCCGGTTCGTGGTCGATCCCGTGCCGGAGGGGTATCTCTATTATGGTTCGGGCCTGGGCCAGGCGCAGCCGCGCACGTTGCTGATCGGCACCACCGAAGCGGACGGGGAAGTGAACGCCGTGCTCGAGCTCGGCTTTCCCAACGCGGTCGATCCCCAGGTGGAGGCGCTGCTCGATCGTATCGGTCCGCAACTGGGCGTGTCGATCCGCTCCGGCAAATATCGCGCCCGGCTGCGCGCGCTGCTGGAGGAGACGCAGCGCCAGGCCGAAGAGCTGCAGGTGCAGAGCGAGGAGCTGCGCGCCAACAACGATGAGCTCGAAACCCAAAGCCGCAGCCTGCAGGACACGGCAGCGCGGCTGGAAGCCCAGCAGAGCGCGCTGGAGCAGACCAATGCCGAGCTGGAGGCGCAGACTCGCCAGCTGGAGCTGCAGCGCGACGAATTGGCGCGCGCCCAGGCATCGCTGGAGCATCAGGCTGCCGATCTCGAGCAGGCCAGCCGCTACAAATCCGAATTCCTCGCCAATATGAGCCATGAGCTGCGTACGCCGCTCAACTCGCTGCTGATCATGGCACGGCTGCTCGCTGAGAACCGGGCAGGCAATCTCAGCCCCGAACAGGTGCGCCATGCCGAGACGATCGAAACGTCCGGAAACGACCTGCTCACGCTGATCAACGACATTCTCGACATTTCGAAGATCGAGGCGGGCAAGCTGGAACTGCAGCCGCGGCGCATCCGGGTCGCGCCGGTGCTGGACAAGCTGAAGGCGGTATTCGCGCCTTCGGCGGGGGCGAAGGGCCTGGCGCTGCGGATCGAATCGGGGGCGGATGCGCCTGCCGATATCGAGACCGATCCGCAGCGGCTGGAGCAGGTGCTGAAGAACTTCCTGTCGAACGCGATCAAGTTCACCGCGAAGGGTGAAGTGTCGCTCGCCGTCATGCGGCGGCCGGACGGGCGGATCGCCTTCACCGTGCGGGATACGGGGGTCGGCATCCCGGCGGAGCAGCAGCAGGTGATCTTCGAGGCATTCCGCCAGGCGGATGGCACCGTCAGCCGCAAATATGGCGGCACGGGCCTCGGCCTGTCGATTTCGCGCGAACTGGCCCGGCTGCTCGGCGGCGACGTGGCGGTGGAAAGTGCGCCGGGCGAGGGGAGTGTCTTTTCGCTCGTGCTGCCGGAATCCTATGATCCCGCATTGGTGCAGGGAGCCGCGCCCACGCCGCCGCCCCCATCGCCCAAGCCGCAACCGTCAAACCCCAAACCTGCCCGTCGCCGTGACTCCCCGCCCACCGAAGACGATCGCGAGCAGCTGTCCGGTGACAGCCGGGTGATCTTGATCGTGGAAGACGATCCGGTGTTCGCACGGATCCTGTGCGACATCGCGCATGATCTGGGCTTCCAGTGCCTGATAGCGGGGACGGCCGATGAAGGCGCGCTGATGGCGCGGCAATATGCGCCCAACGCTGTCATCCTCGACATGAACCTGCCCGATCACACCGGGCTCTCGGTGCTCGATCGGATCAAGCGCGACGTGCGGACGCGGCACATCCCGGTGCATGTCGTCTCGGTCGACGATGACAGCCGGGCGGCGCTGTCCAGCGGGGCGGTCGGCTATTTGTTCAAGCCGGTGCGGCGCGAACAGCTGGTCGAGATGCTGGAGGGACTCGAAGCCCGGATGTCGCAGCGGATGCGGCGCGTGCTGGTGGTGGAAGACGATGCGCAGCAGGCCGAAAGCGTCAAGCAGCTGCTCGCCTCGCGTGAAGTCGAGACGATCGAGGCGCATTCGGCGGCCGAATGCGTCGCGCGGCTGGGGCAGGACACGTTCGACTGCATGGTGCTGGACCTTAACCTGCCCGATGCCAGCGGGCTGGATCTGCTGGACCGGCTGAGTCACGACGACAGCGTCGGCTTCCCGCCGGTGATCGTCTATACGGGTCGCGATCTGAGCGCCGACGAGGAACTGCGGCTGCGCAAATACTCCAAGTCGATCATCGTCAAGGGCGCCAAGTCGCCCGAGCGGCTGCTCGACGAAGTGACGCTGTTCCTCCACCAGGTCGTCTCGGAGCTCCCGGAACCGCAGCAGCAGCTGATCGCAAAGTCGCTTGGGCGTGATTCCGCGCTGGAGGGCCGATCGATTCTCGTCGTCGAAGACGATATTCGGAACGTTTACGCCCTCACCAGCATTTTCGAGCCCCATGGAGTCAAGGTTCGCATCGCTCGGAACGGTCGAGAGGCGCTGCAGGCGCTCGACGAATCGGCGCGCAAGCTGGCCGACCCTGTCGATCTGGTGCTGATGGACGTGATGATGCCCGAAATGGACGGACTCACCGCCACGCGGGAGATCCGCAAGCAGCCTTGGGGGAAGACGCTGCCGATCATCGCCCTGACGGCGAAGGCGATGGCGCGCGACCAGCAGGATTGCCTGGACGCCGGCGCCAACGACTATCTCGCCAAGCCGCTCGACATCGACAAGCTGCTGAGCCTTGCCCGCGTATGGATGCCGCGTTGATCGAGGAACCGATCCTGCCGCACGAGGAGATTGAACTGGAGCTGCTGCTGGAAGCGGTATGGCGGCAGTATCAATATGACTTTCGCGGCTATTCGCGCAGCTCGCTGTTTCGCCGGCTGGAGCGTGCCTGCCAGCGCTTCGGCTGCGAGGGACTGTCGCAGCTCCAGCACAAGCTGCTTCGTGAACCGGCGGTTTTCGGGGAGCTGATGGGCTTTCTCACCATCCAGGTAAGTGAGATGTTTCGCGATCCCGACTATTTCCGCGCGCTGCGCGAAGCGGTGGTGCCGCATCTGCGTACCTGGCCGTCGTTGAAGGTTTGGATTGCCGGCTGCGCGAACGGCGAGGAGTTCTATTCGCTGGCGATCCTGTTCCGCGAGGAGGGGCTGGAGGATCGGACGATCTTCTACTGCACCGATATCAGCCCGGCAGCGCTGGCCAAGGCCGAAGCCGGCATCTTCGATCTGGACCGCATCCCCCAGTTCACGGAAAACCACCGCCGGTCGGGCGGACGCGGCTCGCTTTCCGACTATTATACGGCCGCCTATGGTGCGGCGGTGTTCGACAAGAGCCTCCGCGCGCGCACCGTTTTCGCCGAGCATAGCCTGGCGACCGACCAGGTCTTTGCCGAGGTGCAGCTGGTTTCGAGCCGCAACGTGCTGATCTATTTCGACCGCGCCCTGCAGGATCGCGCGCTGGGGCTGTTCGGGGCATCGCTGGTGCGGGGCGGCTTTCTCGGGCTGGGCTCGCGTGAGACGCTGCGCTTTTCGGAGCATGCGGACGCCTTCACCGACTTCAACCGCGCGGAGAAGATCTATCGCCGCAACACCAGCGACCTGAAGGTGCTGGCCGATGCGTGAGCTGGTGAAGGTCCTTGCGGTCGATGACGTTTCCGAAAACCTAATCGCCCTCAAAGCACTATTACAACAACAAGGCCTGGAACTGCTGACCGCCAAATCGGGCATGGAAGCGCTCGAGTTGCTGCTGGTGCACGATATCGCGCTGGCGCTGCTCGACGTGCAAATGCCCGGCATGGACGGCTTCGAACTGGCCGAGCTGATGCGGGGTACCGAGCGGACGCGCCGCGTGCCAATTATCTTCCTGACCGCCGTCGCCACCGACGAGCGGCGGCGTTTCCGCGGCTATGAGACGGGCGCCGTCGATTATCTGCTGAAGCCGGTTGATCCGCAGATCGTGCGGAACAAGGTGGAAATTTTTGTCGAGCTGGCGCGCCAGCGGCAGGAAATCGCGCTGCAGCGCGATCGCCATGCCGGGGCGCTCGCGCGGCTGAAGGCTCATCGCGACAACTCCCCCCTCGCCATCGTCGAGTTTGATGCGGAACAGCGCGTAATTGCCTGGTCTGCCGGCGCCGAGCGGATGTTCGGCTGGCGGGCGGCCGAAGTGCTTGGCCTACGCCTTTCCGAGATCGAATGGCTCGACCTGGAACATGCCGCCGGCTTTCGCGCGATGATCGACGGAATGATCGCAGGCGACACTACCCGCGACAAGGCGGTAGTGCGGATGCGCACGGCTGAGGGGGTGACGCTCGACTGCGAATGTTATGGGTCGGCGCTGCTGGGGCCGGACCATCGGCTGCTCTCCGTCAACACCCAGATTCTCAATATCACGGACCGGGTGCGCGCCGAGGAGACGCAGCGGTTGCTGATCGGCGAACTGAACCACCGGGTAAAGAACACGCTGGCATCGGTGCAGGCTATCGCCACGCAGACGCTGCGGCATTCATCGGGCCCTTCGGAATTCGCGCCGACCTTCATTGGTCGCATCCACGCATTGGCGCGCGCTCATTCGCTGCTCAGCAGCACCACTTGGCAGGGTGCGAGCCTGCAGGAACTGGTGGTGGGCCAGGTGCAGACCGGCACCGTCGACGAAGGCCGCTTCGCTACCCAGGGCGCTGATTTGGACCTCGCGCCCGAGCCGGCGCTGCACCTGGCGTTGGTCCTGCATGAGCTAGTGACCAATGCGCATAAATATGGCGCTCTGTCGGTGCCGGAAGGGCGGGTCTCGCTGGAATGGCAGGTGCGCGACGCGATGCTGGAGCTGGACTGGCGCGAGAGCGGAGGGCCTGCTGCCCCGCCGCCGACGCGCCGCGGCTTCGGCACCGCGTTGATCGAGCGGAGTCTGAAGGCGGAGGGGGGCAGCGCGGTGCCGTCGTTCGGCGACGAGGGGGTGCGCTGGCTTCTCAAAATTCCCTATGCTAGCGCAGTTCGTCTGCAGGCCGAGGCGCACCCGCGTCGCGCGGTTGTCACGCCCACCGCACTGGCGCAAGCCATTGCGGCGATCGAAGGCAAGTGCCTGCTGATCGTCGAGGACGAACCGCTGGTTGCGCTTGAGCTTTCGACCATTCTTTCCGAAGCGGGCGGCAAGGTTATCGGCATAGCCGCCACCGCTAACGAAGCCATGGAGGCCATCCGTTCGACTGAGGCGATCGACGCTGTTTTGCTGGACGGCAACCTGCAAGGCGCGCTCGTCGACGAGGTCGCGGCAATGCTGGGCACGCGGTCGATCCCATTCCTGTTCGTCAGCGGATATGGCCGGGATCACCTGCCGGTCGGTGCCGGGGACGTGCCGGTCGTAGAAAAGCCGTTCGACGTTCGCGCGATCTGCACGGCGCTGGCAGGTCTGTTCGATACTGCGCAGGTGACTGCACAAGGCTGAACAGCAGCTCAGGCCGATCCGCGGACAATGAGTTCGGGCTGCATGGCGACGGATCCCACCGTCGCCCCGCTGATTCGAGCGAGCAGCAGTTCCACCATTAGGTCCGCCCCATAGGCTACGTCCTGCCGCACGGTGGTGAGCGGCGGCGAGGTGTGCGCGGCGAGGACGATATCGTCATACCCCACCACCGCCACGTCCGCCGGAATACGCAGCCCCAGATCGGATAAAGCCCGCATCGCGCTCATCGCGACAACGTCCGACGCGGCGAAGATGCCGTCAGGCGCGGGATGCGACTCCAGATAGTCGCGCATTTCGCGATAGGCGTCTTCCACCGTCAGATGCAGCGGCAGGATCGTTTCGGTGACATCGCCCGCCTCCTCCAGAACGGTGTGGAAGCCCCGATAGCGATCCGCGAATTCGGGCACGTCGGGAGAGCCGAGGAAGGCGAGGCGACGGCACCCTCGTTTCAGAAGGTGGCGGGCGACGAGTTCGCCGCCGGTTAAATTGTCCGTACCCACCGTAACCTGTTGCGAGCCCAAGCGCGCGGCCCCCCAGACCACCATCTGCGGATAGCGTTCGGCCGCGCGCTCGATTGCCTCGATCTCGTTCGACTGGCCGATCAGGATGATACCGTCCACCCGGCCGGCGGCGATAATGTCTTCCAGCCAGTCGGGCCCTTCCGGAACGACGCGCGACAACAGAAGATCATAGCTGCGCTTCGCCAGCGCATCGGCCAGTCCTCCAAGCAACCCCATGAAAAAGGGATCGGAAAGCGTCTGATCTCGCTCATGCCCAAGCGGCACGACGACCCCGATGGCGCCGGTGCGCTGCTTGCGAAGCGCACTTGCAGTCTGGTTAAGGCGGAATCCAAGCTCCTTGGCCAAATATAGTATTCGTTCTCGCGTGGCTTTCGCGACGCGCGGGTGATTAGATAGTGCACGGGAAGCGGTAGAAACCGATACGCCCGCTATTTTGGCAAGTTCGACAAGTCCCACCGGCTTCAATTGCGTTGCCCCCGCCTGAACATCCGTTGTCAACGGTGACAGTAGCGGTTTTCGGAAGATTGGAAACCCTTAACTGGGCCCAAAACGTTTGCTACAGCAGCGGTGGCTCCGAAAGTCCGTCCGCACCGGTTTCGATGCGGCCCGCCAGACGGCGGCGAAAGCAGGGTCGGGCGGGGTCGGCCAAGACGACATCGTACCAGCCGGCGCTGGCGGCGAGCGAGAAGCGCTTGCCCCCGCCGGGCCAGCTGCCGCCCGGAAACAAATCGGCATGGCGCGGCCATTCCAGCGTCCAGCCGCGAGGCGCGGTCACGGCGAGCTGCGGACGCAGCGCGCGCCGGGTCTGACGCCAAGTCGCCAACCCAAGGGAATCGCTGTCGCGCCCCACGAAGTGCCGGTGGAACCCGTTGGGTCCGTACAGCCACAGATCATAGGCGCCTTCGGCATCAAGCGCCCATTCGGCCTCCAATGCGCTACCTGCTACCAACGTGTAGCGGCGTGGAGGTCGATCGAGGTGGAGGCGGTCATAGACATGGAGCACCGCCGCAGCGCCTGCGCAGTGCATCTGCAGCCGGATGTGGCCGGCCTCGCCAGGCACATCCTGCACGTCGAGCGCATAGGGCAGCGCGCGCGAAAGGCGCACGCCCGGTTCCTGCCGGGGCAGGCCTGCGGAAGCAGGTGGCGCGGTCGGCTCCGGCTGGCCTTGCAGCGCCGCCGCGCGGCGGGCCGCCGGGCGCGGGTCGGGCAGCATCGGTAGGGCGGCTGTGGCGTTGGACTTGCGGAAGTCGAACGCGCTGGTCAGATCTCCGCATACCGCGCGACGCCAAGGGGAGATGTTCGGTTCGTACACGCCGAAACGTGCTTCGAGGAAGCGCAGGACCGAGCTATGGTCGAACAGCTGCGAATTGACCCAGCCGCCGCGGCTCCAGGGCGAGATGACATAGCAGGGCACACGTGGGCCCAGCCCATAGGCGCGGCCGATCAGCTCCGGCCGTTCCGATCCGGCATCTGCCGCGCTGGGCAGAAGATGATACTCGCCGCCGCAATCCACGAGCGAGGTGCCTGCAAAGCCGTTCGGCGCCTGCGGATCGCGGGACGGGGGGGCGGGGGGCGGCACATGGTCGAAAAAGCCGTCATTCTCATCGAACATCACGAGGAGCACGGTACGCGCCCAGACGGCTGGATCGGCGGTGAGCGCATCAATAACCGTGGCGGTATAGGCTGCACCTTGCGCCGGGCTCGACGGGCCAGGATGCTCACTGCCGGCGGCATCGGCGATAATCCAGGAAACCTGCGGCAGGCGACCGGCGACCACGTCCGCACGCAGGCGATCGAGTCCATGGGTGGTCAGTGCGCGCTGCCGCAATGGCGATTGCGGTGCCGCCTCGCGATAGGCGGCGAATCCGACAAGGGGGTTGTCGGTGAAATTATCCGCCATGTTCTGATAGATTCGCCAGTCGATCCCGGCTGCCTGCAGCCGCTCCGGATAGGTTGTCCAGCGATAGGGTTCCGGCCACCCCCCCTTTTCGGCCAACTCGTCATGCGAGTTGCCGATGGCGGGGCCGCCCTTTGCTCCGGCCGGATCGTTCGTGCCCGTCCACAGAAACAGGCGGTTGGTGTTAGTGCCGGTGTGCACCGAACAATGATAGGCGTCGCAAAGGGTGAAGGCTTCGGCGAGGGCGAACTGGAACGCCAGATCGTCTCGAGCATAGTGGCCCAAGGCGCGCTCCGTCTTCGCCGCCGCCCAGTGCGCCATGCGTCCTTCGTCCCAGGCAGCCTGTGCGTCGGGCCAGCTGTGCGGCGTACCGGCTACGCGCATCAGATCGAACTGCGCCGCGGTGGAAAGGTGGAATGGCGACACCCGCCGGCCATCGCCGGTGCGCTGCACCCAGACGGCATCGCCGCCGGGAAGGGGGATGGGCAGGGGATCACCGAAACCGCGCACCCCCTTCAGCGTGCCGAAATAGTGATCGAAGCTGCGATTTTCCTGCATCAGGATCACCACATGCGCGACATCGGCGATCGTACCGGTGCGTACGTCTGGAGCGATAGCGGCGGCACGGGCGACGCTGGAAAGCGCGGTGGCGGCGCTTGCCTCAACCCCCGTCTTCAGAAATCGCCTGCGCGTCGTTCCGTTCGTCATCCTGCTCTCTACCCGTGGCTGCGCGACAGCGGACTGCGCCGGTTAGGCGACAGCGCGATGACAGGTTGATTGACCGATAATCGGCGCGAAGCTAATTAAAGTTATACAAGATAGCTAATTTGGAGGGTGCTCAATGCGCGGGAACCAATCTGGCGCACGATGCGCGATGCTGCTGGGCAGTGCCGCCGCCACGATGATGGCAGGCAACGCCCTCGCGTCGGGGCGTATGCACAAGCCTGCGGCTGCGCAGGTGCTAGAGGCGCGCTGCGCGAGGCTTGCTGAAGCGGCGCTACGCGGCGCTCCCGTACAGGGGCTTGCGATCAGTGCCGCCCGTTGGCAGCGGGTCCAGGCCGGCGCAGCATCCCAACCGGCGCACTGCCTGATCGAGGGTCATTTCGGGGGGCATGTGGGGGTGATCGGCGGCCCTTATAGCATTGGCTTCCGAATGCGCCTTCCCGCGCAATGGAACCATCGATTCTTGTTTCAAGGCGGCGGGGGCAGCAACGGTGTAATTGGTGATGCCACAGGACCCAACGGGCCGGGCAACCGATCGGCCCTGGAGCGCGGCTATGCGGTTATCGCGCAGGACAGCGGACATGATAATGGCCGCAACGCCGTAGCCGATCATGGCGGAGTGCTGGCGTTCGGCTTCGATCCGCAAGCGCGGCGCAACTATGGCCACGCCAGCCTGAAGCCAACCAACGATCTGGCCCATCATCTGCTGCGCGCCTTTTACGGGCGCGATAGCGTCAACAGCTTCTTCTGGGGCTGTTCGAAGGGGGGGCAGGAGGGGATGGCGTTCGTGCAGCGCTACCCCGAGGCGTTCGACGGCATCGTCGCCGCTGCACCGGGCTTCGCCCTGCCACGCGCGGCGTTGGCCGAGGCTTGGGACACGCAGGCAATCGCATCAATCCTACGCGCCCGGGGCGAAGCGCCGACGCTCGCCGGTCTGAAGATGGCACTGAGCGCGCCATCGCTGGCGTTGGTGCGCGATGTGGTACTGGCGACCTGTGACGCCGACGACGGCGCGGTGGATGGGATGATCACCGCAATTGGCCGATGCACCGCCGAACGCGTGGTGCCGGCGTTGCGCCAGCGTAGCTGCACCGCCGGCGCAAGTGGGCATTGTCTCGACGAACCGATAATCAATGCCTTGGCACGCATCATGGGCGGTGTACGCACCGCTGCGGGGAAGAATCTGTACGCGCCCTTCCCTTGGGATAGCGGCATCGCCGAGCCCGGCTGGCGCGTGTGGAAGGCGGGGCTGGAGAACGGCCCGCCGGCGCTGAACGTGCTGCTGGGAGCCGGCTCACTCGCGTCCGTGTTCACCACGGCGCCCACGCCTCTGCCCGGAGACCCGGAGAAGATGCTCGCCTGGCAACTTAGCTTCGACTTTGAGCGGGACGCGGAGAGGATCAACGCCATCGCCGCGCCGTTCACAACGTCGGCGTGGCAGGACGTGGGGATGCAGGACACCGATCTTTCTCGGTTCCGCGCGCGGGGTGGCAAGCTGATCGTGCCGCACGGGATGAGCGATCCGGTATTTTCCGCTTATGACACCATCCAGTGGTGGAATGCCGTCGATCGTCGAATGGGCGGGCAGGCGGCGCGCTTCGTTCGGGTCTTTCCGGTGCCGGGAATGAACCATTGCGCCGGCGGCCCCGCGACTGACCGCTTCGACAGCTTGGCCGCGCTAGAGCGCTGGGTGATCGAAAACAAGGCGCCCGACAGCATCGCCGCAACCGCAGGGCCGGAGACCCCCTGGCCGGGGCGCAAGCGGCCGCTATGTCCCTATCCCAGCGTAGCGCTACCTACTGGCGGTAGCTTCAGCTGCGGAAGGCTGAAAGCTGAGGGGGGGCGGGTTTAGGGGGAGGGGTAAAGATATCGTCAAGCGCCGCTTCGTGCGCGCCGGTTTCGTAGCCGTGTGCGCTGCGCCATCCCGCGTCGAAGCAGGTGGAGGCGTAGCGGCGTCCATCGTCGCACAGCAGCGTGACGATCGACCCCGCCTGGCCCGCCGCCCGCATCTCCCGGATCAACGCCGCGCATGCCCAGATGTTGGTGCCGGTAGAAACGCCGCAGGGCCGGCCGAGGATGCGGCTGATGCGGAGCGCCGCGGCAAGGCTGGCCGCATCGGGCACCGCGATCATCCGATCGATTACGTCGGGCAGGAAGGAGGGTTCCAGCTGCAGACGGCCGATCCCTTCGACGCAGGAAGGAGCGCCCGCGACTTCGGTGACGGCCCGATCCGCATGGTGGCGGTGGAATACCGATGCCTCGGGATCGGCGACGCACAGCTGGGTCGGCAGCCGGCGATAGCGGATATAGCGGCCGATCGTCGCGGAGGTACCGCCGGTGCCCGCACCGCAGACGATATGACGCGGCACGGGATATTCCTCCTGTGCCATCTGATCGAAGATGGATTGGGCGATGTTGTTGTTGCCGCGCCAGTCGGTCGCGCGCTCGGCATAGGTAAACTGGTCCATGAAATGACCGCCGAGCGCCTGCGCCAGACGCTGCGCCTCGCTTCGCACCGAGCGCGGATCATCGACCTGATGGCAGCTGCCCCCATGGAATTCGATCGCGGCAATCTTTTCGGGCGAGGTGCCCCGCGGCAGCACTGCCACGAAGGGCAGCCCGATCATCCGCGCGAAATAGGATTCGGAGACCGCCGTCGATCCGCTGGAGGCTTCGACAATCGTCGTCGTCGGGCCGATCCAGCCATTGCACAGCGCGTACAGGAACAGCGACCGGCCGAGGCGATGCTTGAGGCTGCCGGTGGGATGGCTTGACTCATCTTTCAAATACAACGTGATGCCCGGCGCGCCCGGCAGCTCGACACGCACCAGATGGGTGTCGGCCGAACGAGTGAATTCCGCATCGATCATGCGGACGGCCTGGTCGACCCAAGCGCGATCGGTTTCAGCGGCAGCGGCGCGAGCGTTGTGATCTAGCATCGCAGGCGCCATAGCGAGGCGGGGACCCGTTCGTCGACTCCGGTCGAACCGGGCAGGCGCGTTTCCGCGCAGACGGCGACGTCAGCGCGCGGCGAGCGACAGGGCGCTGCCCAGCCGGCCTGCGGCCGGTGCGCGGCTTCGCGACGGAACCGCCTCGCGCGACCCGCGCATCAGCCGCACCGCGCCACCGCGCCATTCCAGCACCCCATCGCGCCGCATCGCCTGTAGGGTGCGGTTCACATGCACGCTGGTGAGCCCCAGTGCATCCGCCAGCGTTTCCTGCGTCAGCGGCATGGCGAAGCTATCCGGACCGGCCAGACCGGCGAGCGACAGTCGCTCGTGCATTTCGTACAGCCAGTCGAGGATGCGCTCATAGGCGCTCATGCGACCCAATCGCGCGATCTGTCGCAGCAGATAGGTCTCGGAAAGCGCGGCGCTGATCGCATAGGCTTCCTTCAGCCCTGCGGATGGAGGTGCCGGCGCAGGGCAAAGCAGCGTTTCGCTGAGCGCCGTAATGGTGGTGGCAGCGATCGGCTCGGCATGCGCCGGCTCCGGGATCAAGTCGCCTGGGAGGAGAAAACTGAGAACCTGTCGACGACCGTCGCTGAATAGCCGGGTCCGCCCCAGCCAGCCATCGAGCACCAGAAACTGCCCGCCGATACGCTGGCCCTCAACCACCAGATCGCGCATTGCCGAAATCGTCTGCGGCGCCTCGGCGGCCGTGCGCAGAAGGTTCCGATCTTGATCGGCAAGTTGCGCCAGCGACCCTAGTCGTCGGGAGACGGACGTGTGCGTTGCGGGAAGCGTGCGAGTCAACATAGCTGTCTGGCAACGCGTCGCCGCCCGGAAGGTTCAACGGCAAATTATTGAGTGCAAACGTTATTCCGAGAAAGCACTCGCTGGCAGGCCGAGCGTGCATCGTACGCCGCCCGGCAGCAACGCGAATGTGCACACCGATCCCAGCTGTCTCGGCAAGATATCCTGTATAAACGTCTGGCCAAAACCCTTTCGCCGCGCGTCCAGCGGCGCGAGTATGGGAACAGCCTCCTCGCGCCATGTAAGCGTCAGCCCGTCGCCCTGCAGTGTCCAGCCGATGTGCAACCGCGCGGTGCCGCGAAGAGATCCGAGCATTCCGAACTTGATCGAATTGGTCGTCAATTCGTGCAGCGCCAGGCTGATAAATCTGCCTGTATCGGGGCGCAGGCGGACCGGCGAACCCTCCACGGCGATGTTGGTGGCGTAGCCGAATTCAAAGGCCCGCAGTTCCTCGCGAACCAGTACCTCCAGTTCCAGACCCGAGGTCCAGCGGATCAGCGAATCGCACACTGAAAGCGCGCTCATCCGTCCGCGCAGATGCGCGTCGCGACCATAGGGTTCGTCGTCATTGGCTGCGTCATCGGCTGCCGCCTGCACCAGGTCTTGCAGATAGGTTGCAACGCAAGCCGCCTCATCGGCCGGCAGTGCACCGTGAACAAGCGAAGCGAAATGCTGATCCGTTATTCGCCTGTTCACGCAACACCCGCTCTTCCACTGCATCCAATGCCGTGTAGGGGCGCCGCGTCCCGAAGGCGGGGATCGGGCAGGCGAGACGCGGCTGTGTTGGCATAGCCGTTCTCGCTGCCGTCGGAACGATGGCCAAAGGGTCAGGTGGCCGCCCGTCTCCGCTATTCTGCGGCGACCTGCAGCGCTGCGCCCGCAGTCAGGCGCGTGCCCAGTTCGCGGGCGAACCAGGCGCAGGTGCGCTCCAGTCCCTCTGCCAGCGCCACCTGCGGCGTCCAGCCCAGCACTTCCTGCGCGCGGGCGATATCCGGCTTGCGTCGGCGGGGATCGTCGGTGGGAAGCGGATGATGTTCGATCGACGCATCGGTGCCGGTAAGCGCCGCAATGCGATCGGCAAGTTCGCCGACGGTAATTTCGTAAGGATTTCCGAGGTTTATCGGATCCATTCCACTAATATCGCTATTCATTAGCAGGATAAGGCCGCGCACCAGATCGTCGACATAGCAGAAGCTGCGGGTCTGGCTGCCGTCGCCATATAGGGTCAGCGGCTTGCCCGAAAGCGCCTGCACGATGAGGTTGGATACCACGCGGCCGTCATCGAACAGCATGTGCGGGCCATAGGTGTTGAAAATGCGCGCGACGCGAACCTCGGCTCGGCCGGTGCGGCAGAAATCATACGTCAGCGCCTCCGCGGCGCGCTTGCCCTCGTCATAGCAGGCGCGCGGGCCGGTGCAGCTGACCCACCCGCGATAGCTCTCGCGCTGCGGGTGCATCTCGGGATCGCCATAGACTTCCGAGGTGGAGGTAAGCAGGAAGCGCGCGCCCGCTTCGGACGCGAGCCGCAGCAGGCGATCGGTGCCGACGACATTCGTTAGCATCGTGTGTTCGGGATCCACCTGATATTGCGGCGGCGAGGCGGCGCAGGCGAGATTGTAGACCTGCTTGAAGCGATGCGCTCGCGCCAGGATCGACGCCGGCAACGCCTCGACAATGTCGCCGCGGACGAACTCAAAGCCAGGGCGTCCTTCAAGGGCGTGCAGGTTCGACAGATTCGAGGTCTGCAGATTGTCTAGGCACACCACCTGTTCGCCGCGATCAAGCAGCTCTGCGCACAGATGCGACCCGATAAAGCCCGCGCCCCCGGCGACCAGGATCAGCGACGATTCTTCTTTGTTTTTCATGCGGGCATTCCTCTCCTGGCGCGTGCCGCGGGGCCGCGCTCTCGCTTCTGTCAGATAGGCTTCGAGCTCGGCGGCGCGGTGCGCGGCGTCATGCCCTTCGAACAGCCGCCGGCGTGCCGCCGTACCGATGGCTTCCGCATCGTCATGGAGCGCCGCGATGGCATCTTCCGTGCTGTCGGCCAGCAGGATTTCTTCTCCTGGAGCGAACAGGCTCTCGATGCCGGCCCAGCGATCCGAAAGGATCGGCGTGCCGCATGCCGCCGCTTCGAAAAGGCGCACCGAAGGCGACCAGCCCGCTGCGATCATGTCGGCGCGCGTGACGTTCAGCGTCATTCGAGAGGCGGAATAGAAGCCGGGATGCTCGGCGGGGGGAAGATGTTCGATCCGCTCGACATTGGCCGGCCAGTCGATGTCCGTCGGATATTGCGGGCCGGCAACGGCGAAGCGCTTTTCCGGGCAGCGACGGGCCGGCTCCAGCAGCAGCTTCTCCAGCGTCGGCTGGCGATCGGGACTATAGGTGCCGAGATAGGTGAGATCCCAGCGCTTGGGCACCTCCAATGGGCGATACGCATCGGTATCGACCGAGCAATAAAGCGCGCGGGCGGCCGGGCTACCCAGCTCGCGCTCGATCCTATCGAGGGTGGGGCCGCCGGTGAAGCTCAGATAGACGTCATAGCCGGGGATCAGCGCGGGCTTCAGATAGTCGAATTCCCCACGCGCCAGCTTGGCGAGCGTAACCGGCGTATCGATATCGTAGAAGGCGGTGACGCCTTGCGCCGTGCCCTGCACGAACTCGCCGACCGCCACGCCATCGGGCACATAGGAGCCGACGATCACTGCATCCGCCCCGGCGATCGCCTCGCGCCAGCGGTCCAGGTCCGCCAGCGTCTGATAATATTCGAGCCGGCAAAAATCGGGATCGACCAGATCGCGGTGCGCGCCGGCATACCAGGGCACCTCGCGTTCGAGGAACAGCACATCATGTCCCCGAGCGGCGAAGGCCCGCAGCAGCGCGCGGAAGGTGGTGGCGTGGCCGTTACCCCAGGAGGAGCCGAGGCTGAGGCCGAGGACAATCAGCTTCATGCGGCTTTCCTTTCGCGCGGGCGCTGGGATTTCAGAATCGCATCCACCTGCGCGCCGCGCAGATCGTAGCTATGCTCGGCCAGCACGCGTGTGCGGGCAGCCTCTCCGATCGAGCGGGCGCGCGCCGGCGTGAGCGCGGCGAGATGATCGGCCACGTCCTGTCCATCGCGGGCGACCAACACTTCGCTGTCCGGCTTCAGGAATAGCTCAATACCTTCCCACGCGTCGGTAATCAGGCACGCGGCGGCGCCGGCAGCTTCGAACACGCGGGTTGCGGGCGAGAAGCCGATCGCCGCCATCGAATCGCGCGCGACGTTGAGGACCGCCTGCGGCGTGCAGTTGAAGGCATTGTGGTCCGCCGTGCCGACATGGCCGATGGCGCGGACATTCTGCGGCATCCCCTTGTCGTGCCAGCCATTGCCGCCGAGCAGGAAGCGGCGATCGGGCGCCAGCGATGCAGCCCGCAGGAAGAATTCCTCGATCCGCGCCTCGCGATCGGGCAGCCGATTGGCGAGCAGCGCGAGATCGGCGTCGAAGCGCGAATCGGCGGGGGCGGGGTGGTGCGTCTCCGGATCAAGCGCATTGTACACCGGGATGCACTGGTTCGCGCCCATCGCGGTATAGGCGTTGATCACCGGCGGCCCGCCGCCATAGGTGAGGACGAGATCGATTTCCGGCAGCGCGGCGCGCACCGGATGGCTCGGGTCGGCCCGCATTTCGTCAAGCGTCGCGGCGGCATCGACATCCCAGAAGATGCGCAGCGCGTCGGCGCGGGGAGCGGTGCGGAGCGCTTCGATCAACTCGCGGTCGAACACGCCGACGCCGCTGGCCTTCACCACCACATCGGCCTTATGCGCTTCGGCCAGCACGCTGTGCAGACCCTCATCGGTTGCCGGATAGACGACCACCTTCGCCCAGGCGGGGGGGTCGATATCGCGGTGCTGCTGGCGCTCGAAGGCATCCGGTTCGTAGAAGGTGATGTCGTAGCCACGGGCGGCCAGCGCCTTGAGAATGCCGCGATAATAGGTCGCGGCGCCGTTCCAGTAGGAGGATAGCAGGCTGGATCCGTAGAATGCGATCTTCATGCGGCGTCCTTGGCAAGTTGGGGGCGGGCGAGACCGGCGACGATGGCGAGCAGTTCGTCGACGCGGTGCGCGCAGCTGTGGCGGGTGCGGATCGTCTCAAGGCCATGGGCGACCAGCGAGGCGCGGAGATCGGCATCGTCGCGGAGCGCCGTGAGGTGGCGGGTCATCTCGGCGCCGTCGCGGGCGACGAGATAGTCGGTGCCGGGGCGGAACAGATGCTCGGCATCCTCCCAAGGCGCCGAGACCAGCGGGATGCCGCAGGCCAGCGCCTCGAACACGCGGATGGTCGGGATGCCGGGGAGGATCGTCGCATAATAGCGGCGCGGCACATGCACGGTGGCGAGGTGCCGGGCCAAGATCTCGGGCGCGCGCGCATTGGGCGCCCAGCCATGGTAGCGCGCCCCGTGGCGGGCGAGCATGGCCTTGGCCTCGTCCGGATAGCGCACGCCGTAGATGTCGAGCGGCAGGTCGGCTTGCGCGGCAGGGCGGAAGAGGAACTGCTCCAGCTCCTCGGTCCGCTCGCCGTCGCCCCAGTTTCCGATCCAGACCAGGCCTTCGCGGCGGCCCTCTTCGGCCGGCGGCTGGAAGCGGCGAAGATCGGCGGCCTCGTGCCACACCCAGACGCGATTGCCCCAGCCCCAGCCGCGATAGACCTCGGCTAGGGTGTCGCCAAAGGCGAGCACGCCGTCATAGTCGTTCAGGTCATAAGCCTGCATCGCCGCCGGTTCGCTGACGGCGCGGTGATGGGTATCGTGGAAGAGCAGCGCGAAGCGGCCGCCCATGGCCCGGGCATGACCGATGCGGGCAACCAATTTGGGATCATTCCATTCGTGAACGATCACCAGATCGGCGTCTTCGATCATCTGCGACGGGCTGCACATCGAGGTGTAGGTGCAGGATTCCAGCTCGGGATAGGCGGTACGATAAGGCGCAAGCCCGTCCTCGCCGTGATCGGCCAGCAGGTTGGCGAGGCTCCAGGCGCCCTCCGGCTCCCACACCTTCACCTCATGGCCGCGCGCGATCAGCTCGCTGAGTATGCCGCGCAGGAAATGCGCGTTGCCATGGTTCCAGCATGAGGCGAGCGAATGGGTGAAATAGACGATCTTCATGCCGCGACCTTTCCGGCGGGCGCTCGCTCGCTGAGGAGCTGGCGGTAGAGGATGAGCATGGCGTCGGCCATGCGGGCAGGCGTGTAGCGCAGCGCGCGCTCGGCGGCGGCGTCGCCCAGCTGGCCGCGCAGGGGCAGATCGCCGATCAATTGCTCGATCGCGGCACGATAGGCATCGGCCTCGCACGGGGGGACGAACAGCGCCGCGCCGTCCCACAGCTCGCGGAACACGGGGATGTCGGCCAGCACCAGCGCACAGCCGGCCGCAGCGGCTTCCAGTACGGCGAGCCCGAACGGTTCGAAGCATGCGGCGGACACGAAGATCGGCCGCGCCGCCAGTCGCCGCGCCAGGGCGTCGCTGTCCAGCTGGCCGAGCAGGTGCATGTTCGTCAGCCGCACGGTTTCGCCGTGCGGGCCGCGGGCGGCACCGGCGGCGTGGAAGGGGACAGTGAGCGCGCCGGCTACCTCGTCGAGCAGCTCGGCACCCTTCACCGAATCCCACAGCCGGCCGACCGTGAGCACGCAATCCTGCGCCGGCTGCTGCTTCGGCGTCACCAGCGGCGAGCGGCCATTGTGCACCACGGTGGGCGTTTGCCGCAGACCGTAATGCCGGCCGACGAACCGCGCATAGCCCGCGGAGGGCGCGACGACCCGGTCGGCAGCGTGCAGCCCTTCCTTGGTCAGCGCGCGGTGCCAACGAAAACCCCGGTCGAGCGGCGTACCCGGCCGTGCATGATGCCACCAGGTGGAGACACAGCCATGGGTGACCGCCAGCACCGGCACGCCGGGGGGCGCGGCGGCAGCCAAAGTGGGCATGTTGAGCTGAACCACGTCAACGGCATAGCTGCGAGAGAGGCGACTGATCTCAGCGCCGGCGGCAAGCACCGGGGCGGGGCCGTCACTCAGCCAGTCGAGCGGGAGATCGGTCTCGACGAAGATCGTGCCCGCGATCGCACTGGCCTCCGCTCGCTGCATGTCACTGGGCGGTGGGCCCATCTGCACCAGCACGATTTCGACACCCTGGGCGCTCAATGCAATCGCGAGGTCGATACTATACTGCCACACGCCGCCGATCGTGTCGGTGGTCAGCAGCACGCGCATCCCGGTCACAAGGCCATCGCCTCGGCGGTTTCACGGCGAGGCGCGCGGGGCAAGGTGAGGCCGCGTTCCTCGCCCAGCCAGCGGGCCAGTGCGGTCACGCCATCCTGCCAGTGGGTGGGTGTGCCGAGTTCCAGCGTCTCCCGCGCCTTGCGGGTATCGGCTACGAAGAAGCGCTGATCGCCCGCCCGCCAATCGTCGAAATGCAGGTCGAGCGGGCGCCCGGTGATCGCCGATACATGATCAAGCAGCGTGCGCAGGCTTACTGCATTGGCGGGACCGCCGCCGAGGTTGAACGCCTGGCCCGCGATCCGATCGATCCGCCGCCACGCCGCAAGATACGCATCCACGGCGTCGGACACGTCGAGGATGTCGCGCACCTGGTGGCCGTCACCATAGAGAGTGATCGGCGAGCCTTCGAGTGCGCGAATCAGGAAATGGGCGACCCAGCCCTGATCCTCGGTTCCCATCTGGCGCTGGCCGTAGATGCAGCTCATCCGCAGCACCGCGGCGCGCAGGCCGTAGCTGCGGGCATAATCGAGCACATATTGATCGGCAGCGCCCTTCGAGCATCCATAAGGCGTGTGGAAATCGAGCGGACGGCCTTCGCCGATGCCGTGTGCCCGCACTGCCGGGTCGGTCGGCTGGTAGCCATTCTCGCCGAGATCGAAATCGAGATCGGCCAGATCGCCATAGACCTTGTTGGTCGAGGCGAAGATCACAGCGGGCGGGATTGCCGCCGTTCGAGCGGCTTCGAGCAGCGCGAAGGTGGAGGCGATGTTCACTTCGAAATCGCTGGTGGGATCAGTCAGGCTGGTCGTCACCGCCACCTGCGCCGCGAAGTGGAAGACCGCGCGGGCGGAGCGCACTGCTTCCACCAGCGTGGCTGTCTCGCGAATGTCGGCGATCAGCGGCCGGATGCGGTCGCCGTGGCGCGCTTGCAGCCAGGCAAGGTTGCGCTCCACACCCGGGCGGCGCAGCGCGTCGTAGATCACCACCGTCTCACCCTGCCGCGCGAGCCGATCGGCGAGGTTCGATCCGATGAAGCCGGCGCCGCCGGTAATCAGGATCGGGCGTTCGTCGCCGCCGTTCATGCGACCAGACCCCGCTTTTCGAGCTCTGCCCGCGCCTGGGCCACGCGGTCTTCGGCGGTCTGCTGCTGCACCCAGTCGGCGAGCTCGGCGAGCCCGACTTCGAAATCCTGCCGCGCTTCGAACCCAAGCTTGTCGCGCGCGAGACTGGTGTCGCAGAAACAGTGGCGGATGTCGCCAACGCGGGCCTTTCCGACGATTTCCGGCGCTGCATCGTTGCGACCCATGGCGCGGGCAAGCGCTTCCGCGACTTGGGTTACCGAGCGATCGTCGCCAGATCCGATATTGAAAGTCTGCCCGGCAGCCTGCGGCAACGTCAGCGCCTCGGCGAAGGCGCGGGCGACGTCGCTGACATGCACGAAGTCGCGACGCTGCTCGCCATCCTCGAAGATCATCGGGCGCTGGCCGTTGAGCAGCCGCGAGGCGAAGATCGCCAGCACGCCGGTATACGGGTTCGAGAGCGCCTGGCCGGGACCATAGACGTTGAACAGCCGCAGGCACGTCGTCTCGATGCCATAGGGCGCGCCCATGATGTGGGTGGTGCGTTCCTGCACATATTTGTTGAGCGCGTAGATCGAGGCGAGGCTCGGGCGCTTCCATTCGGGGGTGGCGACCGGTTCGAGCGGGCGGTCCTGGGAATCGAGCGGGTTCCACTGCTGCTGACCGTCGCGGACGATGCCGCGCTCTGCATTCTCGACGAGCGCGCCGTCTGCATCGCGATACAGGCCTTCGCCATAGATGCTCATCGAGGAAGCGGTAACGACGCGGCGTACGGGCTTGTCGATCAGGCGCTCGAACAACACGGCCGTGCCGACATCGTTGGCGGAGGTGTAGCGTTCGACTTCGTACATCGACTGGCCGACGCCAACTTCAGCCGCGAGGTGAATCACGCTGTCCACGCCGTCCAGGGCACGCGCCACTGCATCGCCATCGCGCACATCGGCGCGGATAAGTTCGACTTCCTGATCAAGTGCTTCGGGCCGCTCGCGGTCACCGTGCACCTGTTCCAGCATCGAATCGAGTACACGCACCGTGTGGCCCCGGCGGAGGAGTTCAGCCGAAACCTGACAACCGATGAACCCCGCACCGCCCGTAACGAGCACCTTTTCTGCCATGTCGACGCTTTCCTGCCTTGAAAACTAACCTGAGTAAGTCGTGACAGAGATGTGACTTGCTAGTGGGTCCATCTGTCATCGAAACAAACAGCTTCTTCTTCATCTTGTTCCTCCTGATTGTTACGTAACGACAAAAATACATATCACTGAATATGTGAAGATAATTTAAGTTAAGTGGAACTATTCGGTTTCGGCAGTCGTTACGGAAGCATCTAAGTTGATGCTGATAGGCTGCAAACCTGCTGATGACTGCAAAAGTACATTTGATCCGACACGGCGCGCACGACGATGTCGGCCATGTGCTGAGCGGTCGAAGCGCGCGATCACCGCTTTCCGCTGTGGGGCAGGCGCAGGCGCAGTGGCTTGCCGCCCATTTTGCCCGTGAGGCATCGATTGACGCGATCCACTGCAGCCCGCGTGAACGGACCCGCGCGACGGCGGATATCATCGCTGCGCGCGTCGGTGCCGATGTGCAGGTGGTGGAAGCGCTGGACGAAATCGATTTCGGTGAATGGACCGGTCGCAGCTTCGATACGCTGGAGCAGGATCCAGCCTGGCACGAATGGAACTGCAATCGCGCCGGCGCTCGGCCGCCCCACGGGGAAGGGATGGCGGATGCTACCGCGCGCGCCGTGGGGCATATCGATGCGCTGGTGCGGGGTGGCTGGGGTGGCACGCTCCTCTGTGTCAGCCACTGCGACATCATTCGGGGCGTCGTCGCCCATTATCTCGGGCTGGGCCTTGATCGCCTGCTCGCCTTCGACGTGGATCCCGGATCGGTCAGCACGCTGCTGATCGGCGGCTGGGGTTCGCGCCTGCTCAAGCTCAATGGGGGACAGGAATGAGAAACCTAGCAGCCGCGCGGCCCGCGCCGGCGGAAGACCTGCGCGCGCGCATCGATGCGCTGGGGCCGTGGTTCCAGAACATCCGCATCGATGGAGTGGAGACGGCGCCGGACCATTTCCTCGGCGATTATCCCGCCTTCAAGTTCGCGCGCTTCGCCGGTGCGCTGCCGGAGGATCTGGAAGGGCGCTCGGTCCTCGATATCGGCTGCAATGCGGGCTTCTATTCGTTCGAGATGAAGCGGCGCGGGGCGGGCGAGGTGCTCGGCATCGACAGCGACGAGCGCTATCTGGCGCAGGCGCGCTTCGCGGCCGAGGCGCTCGGCTACGACGATGTCCGCTTCGATAACCGCTCGGTCTATGACGTGGCCGCGCTCGGACGGCGGTTCGACATCGTGATCTTCATGGGCGTGCTCTATCACCTGCGCCATCCCTTGCTGGCGCTGGACCTGATCCGCGAACATGTCGCGGGCGAGTATATGCTGTTCCAGACGATGCAGCAGGGGTCGGACGCGATCGCCGAGGTGCCGGAGGATCATCCCTTCCACATGCCCGGCACCTTCGATCCGCCGCATTATTTCAACGATCCCGGCTATCCCAAGCTGCACTTCATCGAGCGGCAGTTCGCAAACGACTGGACCAACTGGTGGGCACCCAACGCGGCGGCCAGCCAGGCCATGCTGCGCGCGGCAGGCTTCACGATCGAGGCGAACCCGGAGTCCGAAGTCTATTGGTGCCGCGTCGCCGACGTGCCCTATGCGGAATACGGCCCCGCCGCGGTCTATCCGGCCAAGGGAGGCGCCGCATGATCGAAGCGGCGATGCTCTGGAACGAGCCCAACAACAAGTCGCACTGGGATCCCGCGATCGATCCCGATTGGTCGATGTTCGCGGAGCATGTGATCGCGGCCGGGAACGCGATCCGCGCGGTGAACCCCACGCTGCCCCGCGTGCTCGGCGGCATGTCGCCGATCGACCCGCACTGGTTGCGGCGAATGGAAGCGCATGGCGCGCTCGATGCCGTCGACGTGGTGGCCGTGCATGGCTTTCCGCTCGACTGGAACCTGTGGCCGCTCTCCGCCTGGCCGGACAAGATCGCCGAGATCCAGGCCGTCACAGACAAGCCGGTCTGGGTCACCGAGGTGGGCGTCAGCTCGTTCGGCGCCGAGGAAGTACAGGAATTCGGCCTGCGCCGCACTGTAGAGCTGCTGCGTGGGCGTGCCGAGCGCGTCTTCTGGTACTCGCTGTTCGACCTGCCGACCAGCTGGGGCGCCGAGACCCGCCACCGCGAGGCGGAAGGCTCCTCCTATTACCGCCATTTCTACCTCGGCCTGATCCGCGAGGACGGCACGCCGAAGCCTGCGCTCGACGTCTATGCGGAGCATGCCGCCGACGTGGGGCTGATGCAGTGGTTCCATTTCCACGATCCGCGGCTGGACGAGGCGGTGGCGTGGATGAAGCGGCTCGGCACGCGGCGCATCCGCACCGGGCTCAGCTGGGCGGACAGCTTCCGCGAAAATGCGCTCGACTGGTTCGATCGGCAGATGGAAGCGCTGGCGGATTTCGACGTCACCGTCACCTTCTGTTTCACGCCCGAGCATCTCGGCATCGCGCCGCACCACACCAGCCCGGCGCGCGATCCGCAGGCCTTTGCCGATTTCTGCGGCTGGATGATCGATCGCTATGCCGGCACCGCCACCGTGGCGGCGCCCGCCGCGCCCGTGATGCTGGCCACCAGCCAGCCCGAGCTCAACCCTTTGCTGTTCAACCGCGACGAGCGTCTCGCCGCCGAGAGGAGGTCCGCCTGATGCTGTCCCCAGACCGCCATGCCATTAATGTCGCGCTCGTGGGTGTCGGCAATTGTTCCAGCTCGCTCGTCCAGGGAATCGAGCATTACCGCGCGGGTGCCAACGACATGGTCGGGCTGATGCACCCGGAGCTGGGCGGCTATGCCCCCAGCGACATCCGGGTCGTCGCCGCCTGGGATGTGGACAGCCGAAAGGTGGGGCAGGATGTCGCCGAGGCGATCTTCGCCAAGCCCAACTGCACCGCGGTGTTCTGCGAGGAAGTGCGGCACACCGGTGCAAAGGTCCGGATGGGCAAGGTGCTGGACGGCGTCGCCGATCACATGGCTAACTATGCGCCGGAGCGTACCTTCCTGCTCGGGGATGGCGCGGAGCCGAGCAAGGCCGAGGTGGTCCAGGCACTGCGCGATACCAACACGCATGTGCTGATGAACTATCTGCCGGTTGGCTCGCAGGCGGCAACCGAATTCTACGCCGAATGCGCGCTCGAAGCCGGGGTGGCGTTCGTCAACAACATCCCGGTGTTCATCGCCAGCAATCCCGAATGGGCGGCGCGGTTCGAAGCGGCGGGCGTGCCGATCATCGGCGACGACATCAAGGCCCAGCTGGGGGCGACGATTGTCCACCGCGTGCTAACCGACCTGTTCCGCAAGCGCGGCGTCAAGCTGGAGCGGACCTACCAGCTCAACACCGGCGGCAACACCGACTTCCTCAACATGCTCAACCGCACCCGGCTGGCATCGAAGAAGGAATCGAAGACCGAGGCGGTGCAGTCGGTCGCCGAGAGCCGGCTGGAGGACGAGAACATCCATGTCGGCCCCAGCGACTATGTCGCGTGGCAGAACGACAACAAGATCTGCTTCCTGCGCATGGAAGGGCAGATGTTCGGTGGGGTGCCGATGAACCTCGAGCTCCGCCTCTCGGTGGAGGACAGCCCCAACAGCGCGGGCGTGGCGATCGACATGATCCGCTGCGCCAAGCTGGCGCGCGACCGGGGGCTGGCGGGGGCGATCCTTCCGGCCTCGGCATGGTTCTGCAAGCACCCGCCCCAGCAGATGACCGACGATGCTGCATATGAGGCGGTGGAAGCATTCATCGCGGGGAAGTGAGGGTGGCGGGCACCCAAATTCCTCCCCGGAACGGGGAGGAATGGAAGGACTCAGTCGATCCCCTTTTCCTTGCGGCTTTCGTCCAGCGCGTCGAGCACCTGGACGGGTTCCACATCGGCGTGGATTTCCGCGAACTCGGGATCGTCGGCGCGGATGTCGAGCCGGTCGGCAATGCGCTCGACCAGTCCGGCGAGCTTGGTCAGCTCATGCTCGGTGAGCAGGCCGACATGCAGATCGAGGTCGGCGCGGCGGTCCGCGACGGTGGCCATGCGGTTCTGGCTGATCAGCACGAAGGTGGAGAGGAAGATCGCTTCCACCGAGGCGACCATCGCCAGCGCAACGAAGGTGGGATCGAAGCGCGGTACGATCGGCAGCACACCGAGATTGACGGAAATCCAGACTCCGAAGAGGACCAGATGCAGCACCACGAACGTCATCGATCCCGTGAAGCGGGTGATCCGATCCGCCACCTTGTCACTGAGCGGTGCGCGCTCGGCATCCTCGCGCTGCCGCGCCGTGAGGTCTTCGATGTTCTGGCGGAGCGTGGCGCCCATGCCCTGGCGTGGTTCGATCATCGACCCCCAACATCGGGTGAAATCAATTGGTTGCACGGAGAGGGCGCATGATGCGCGCGGCGATCCTCGAAGGGCCGGAGCAGTTCCGGATCGAAACCGCGACGCTGCCCGCGCCCGGCCCGGGCGAGGTGCGCATCCGGCTGGAAGGCTGCGGCGTGTGCGCCTCCAATGTCGAGCCGTGGCAGGGCCAGCCCTGGAGCCAGTTCCCCGGCGAGCCCGGCGGGCTCGGCCATGAGGGCTGGGGCGAGATCGACGTGGTGGGCGAGGGCGTCGAAGGGCTGATGCCGGGCGATCGCGTGGCATCGCTCTCCTTCCGCAGCTTCGCCGACTATGACGTCGCCAAGGCCGACATGGTGGTGAAGCTGCCCGACAGCCTCTCCGGCCAGCCCTTTCCCGGCGAACCCTTGGGCTGCGCGTTCAACATCTTCCGTCGCAGCGACATCCGCGAAGGCCAGACGGTGGCGATCATCGGCATCGGCTTTCTCGGCGCGGTGCTCACCAGGCTGGCCAGCGACGCCGGCGCGCGGGTGATCGCGATCTCGCGGAGGCAGGAGTCGCTCGATCTCGCCCGGCACTATGGCGCGGTCGAGACGATCCCGATGCACGATCACTATGCGATCATCGATGCGGTCAAGGCGCTGACCGAAGAGGCGATGTGCGCGCGGGTGATCGAGGCGGTCGGCAAGCAATGGCCGCTCGATCTGGCCGGGGAACTGGTCGGGTTCGGTGGCAAGCTGGTGGTGGCCGGCTATCACCAGGACGGGCCGCGCCAGGTGAACATGCAGGGCTGGAACTGGAAGGGCATCGACGTGATCAACGCCCATGAGCGCGACCCCGCGGTGCAGATGCAGGGGCTGCGCGAGGCGGTCGACGCGGTGGCGAGCGGGCGGCTGGACCCGTCCCCGCTCTACACGCATCGCTATGCGCTGGAGGAACTCGGCGAGGCGCTGGCGGCGACGCGCGACAAGCCCGAGCATTTCGTCAAGGCGCTGGTCATGTTCCGATGAAGCCCAGGGTAGGATTTCTCGGCACCGGCTGGATCGGTCGCCACCGCATGGAAGCGATGCTCGCCACCGGCGCGATCGAGGCTGCGGCGTTCGCCGATCCCTCGGCGGAATGCGCCGATCAGGCGCGGGCGCTGGCGCCAGACGCGCGGGCGGTCGACGGGCTGGAGGCGATGCTGGGGCTCGGCCTCGACGGCATCGTCATCGCCACGCCCAGCGCGATGCACGCGGAGCAGAGCATTCGCGCACTGGAAGCCGGCGCCGCGGTGTTCTGCCAGAAGCCGGTGGGTCGCACCGCCGCCGAAGTGGACGCGGTGATCGCCGCCGCCCGCACGGCGGACCGGCTCCTGGGCGTTGATCTGTCCTATCGCCATACCGAAGGCATGCGGGCCATCGCGGCGCTGGTGCGGAGCGGGGCGCTCGGCCATGTCTTCGCGGTCGATCTGGTGTTTCACAACGCGTATGGGCCGGACAAGCCATGGTTCTATGACCCCGCACAATCGGGCGGCGGCTGCGTGATTGATCTGGGCGTGCACCTGGTCGACCTCGCGCTGTGGACCTTGGGCTTTCCCGCGGTGGAGGGCGTTACAGCGTCCCTGCGGGCGAAGGGGCAGCCGCTGGGCCACGATCAGGTCGAAGACTATGCCACCGCAGCGTTCCGCGCCGGGGATACCGATGTGCGGCTCGCCTGTTCGTGGCGAGTGCATGCGGGGACCGATGCCGAGATTTCGGCGGTGTTCTACGGCACTGAAGGCGGTGCGGCGCTGCGCAATACGGGCGGCAGCTTCTACGACTTCGTCGCAGAGCGCTTCACCGGCACGTCGAAAGCAGCGCTGGCGAGCCCGCCCGATGCATGGGGCGCCCGCGCCGCTGCCACCTGGGCGGAGCAGTTGGCACGATCATCGCGCTTCGACGTGGAAGCGGAGTATTTCGCCCGTTCCGCCGCCGTGCTGGACCGCATCTACGGACGATAGTCACTAATCCTCCGGTTGCGGAGGCAACACGGGTGGAGCGGGCAGGCGCACCAGAGTCGTGATGCGCTCGGCCGCTCCTAACCTGCGTCAATTTCGGACAAAAATTGCAACCCCTCGCCCTGCCGGTGGTTCTCTCTGCACTTCCTCCCCAGAGTGCAGGAGATTGGATCATGGCCACGCCAAACGAGCCCGAGGTGCGCGACGAGCAGCGCCACCCCGGCTCGACCGAAACCAACCCCGCCGGGACGTCGACGCCAGCGCCCGCGGAGGGCGCCGACGACACGCCCGAACGCATGCCCGGATCGCCCCGAGGCTGAGGCCCGCCAGCAGGAGCACAGACATGGCCGACACGATGAACCGCGCGTCGCAAGACGACGCGCCGCTGAGTACTGCCAACAACGAACGCCAGGCGATCGACGAAGCGACCGATAGCCTGATCGTGCAGCGCGGCGACAGGCTTGTCGCACGCGCCGTTACAATCAATCGGTCCCGCGACGAATGCTATGCCTTCTGGCGCGACTTTTCGAACTTGCCGCCGATCCTGGACAACGTCGTACGGATCGACGTGCTCGACCGCGAGCGCAGCCACTGGGTGGTGAAGGCGCCGGGCGGCGGCACGGTGGAATGGGATTCGCGCATCACCGAGGATCGCGAGGGCGAACTGATCGCCTGGGCTTCCGAAGACGGTGCCGACATCGCCAATAGCGGCCGCATCGAGTTTCGCGACGCCGGCAATCGCGGCACCGTTGTCGTGGCGACGATCAACTATGCGCAGCCCTATGGTACGCTGGGCCGCATCATCTCGCGCATCTTCCAACGCGAACCGAAGATGCAGGCGCAGCGTGACCTGCGGCGCTTCAAGCAGCTGATGGAAACCGGCGAAGTCGCGACATCGTCGCGCACCCACAAGCAACTCGAAGAGGAGCGGAGCTGATGCGCGCACTCACCTGGCACGGCAAGCATGACGTTCGCGTCGACACGGTCGATGATCCCGAAATTCTCAACCCGCGCGACGCGATCATCAAGATCACGTCGACCGCGATCTGCGGCTCCGACCTCCACCTCTATGACGGCTTCATCCCGACGATGATGGCCGGCGACATCCTCGGCCATGAGTTCATGGGCGAGGTGGTGGAAACCGGCGCCAAATCGACCTTGAAGAAGGGGCAGCGCGTGGTGGTGCCGTTCACCATCTCCTGCGGCTCCTGCTATCATTGCGGCAAGCACCAGTACTCCGCCTGCGAGAACGGGCTGCCCGCCGACAACCAGGACCTCGGGCAGGAAATGTACGGCCAGCCGATGGGCGCCTTGTTCGGCTACAGCCACCTCACCGGCGGCCATGCCGGCGGCCAGGCCGAATATGTCCGCGTGCCGTTCAGCGATGTCGGTCCGATCGTGATCCCGGACGGGATCGAGGACGACAAGGTGCTGTTCCTCTCCGATATCCTGCCCACCGGCTGGATGGCGGCGGAAAATGCCGAGATCGAGCCGGGCGATACCGTTGCAGTGTGGGGCTGCGGTCCGGTCGGCCTGTTCGCGGTGCAGTCGGCCTTCCTGATGGGCGCCGAGCGCGTCATCGCGATCGACCATTTCCCGCGTCGCCTCGAACTCGCCCGCCGCTTCGGCGCGGAGACGATCAACTTCGAGGAGACCGACACGGCGGCCGCGCTGTTCGAGATGACCGGTGGCATCGGGCCCGATGCGGTGATCGACAGCGTGGGCCTGGAGGCGCACGGCTTCTTCGTCGACAACGTGCTCGACCAGATCAAGAAGTCGACCTTCCTCGGTACCGATCGCATCCACTCGATCCGCCAGGCGATCCTCGCCTGCCGCAAGGGCGGGCGCGTCTCGATGCCGGCGGTCTATGGCGGCTTCGTCGACAAGTTCCCGCTCGGCGCGCTGATGGAGAAGGGGCTGACGCTGAAGACCGGCCAGACCCATGTCCAGCACTATATGCCTGCGCTGCTCAACGCGATCATGGAAGACAAGATCGATACGACCTTCCTGATCAGCCACACGCTGCCGCTGGAGCAGGCGCCCGAGGGCTACAAGATGTTCCACGACAACCAAAACGAAGTGACCAAGGTCGTGCTGAAGCCCGGCATGGCGCTGGCGGCCGAATAAGGAGGCGCGGAAAATGGCGAACAAATTTGCGATCGTGACCGGTGCCTCAACCGGCATCGGCCTGGAACTCGCGCGGCTCGCGGCGCGCGACGGCTATGACCTGCTGGTGGTAGCCGACACCCCGCTGGTCGACGCCGCCGCCGCGCTGAAGGGCGAGGGCGTCGACGTCCAGTCGGTGGAGACCGACCTTTCCACCATCGAAGGCGTCGACCGGCTGCTGTCGGCAGCTGGCGGGCGGCGGGTCGATCTGCTCTGCGCCAATGCCGGTCACGGCCTGGGCGGCGGCTTCCTCGATCAGGACGTCGCCGAATGGCGACACGTGATCGACACCAACGTTACCGGAACCGTCTATCTGCTGCAGAAAGTGCTGCGGCAGATGCGCGATGCAGGGGAAGGCAAGGTGCTGATCACCGGATCGATCGCGGGCTGGATCCCGGGCAGCTTCCAGGCGGTGTATAACGGCACCAAGGCGTTCGTGGATAATTTCGCCGCAGCGATCCGCAACGAGCTGAAGGACGTGAAGGGCATCACCATCACGACGTTGCTGCCGGGCCCGGTTGAGACCGAGTTCTTCGAGCGCGCCGGCATGATGGACACCAAGGTTGGCCAGAGCGAGAGCAAGTCCGATCCCGCCGATGTCGCCAAGGATGGCTGGACGGCGCTGATGAAGGGGACGGACAACATCGTCTCGGGCATCTCGAACAAGCTGCAGGTGGCCGGCGCCGGCGTGCTGCCGCAATCGGTAACCGCCGAGCAGCACCGCAAGATCGCCGAGCCCGGCAGCGGCGAATAACCAGCATGCATTCCCCTCCCGCTTGCGGGAGGGGGCGCGAGCCATAGGCGCTCGGCGCTACAGCGCCCGGAACCGGAAATCCCGGAACCGCGTCTCGCCCGCGCCCGCCGAATAAAGGGCCGGCCGCAGCATCAGGAAGCCTCCGCGCACATTGTGGTGGTAGCCCGACACTTCCATGCCCCGATCGAACCGCTTCCACGTCGCGCCGTCATCGCCGCTGGTGTGGAAGGAGACGATGTGGCGATCATTGGTCACGCGGATGCGCATCCGCTGCCCGTGCGGGTTGGCCGGGCGGCCGCGCTCCATGCCATATTGGTGCGTGACGAAGCGCTTTTCGTCGAACCCCAGCCCGCAATAAAGCTTATCGTCGTAGAAGAGTAGCAGCCCAGCGGTGGTGCCGGCCCCGAGTTCTACGTCGCACTCGAACTGATAGGCCTGGTCGCCCGCGATCAGCATCAGCGGCGAACTGTCGCTGGGAGCAGTGCCGCGTGCCTTAAGCACCAGCGCACCATCTTCGGCCCGCGCGCGTGCAGCTTCGTCGGGAGCGGGCCGGAAGAAGTTCCATTTACTGCCGAGTTCGAGCCGCTCGAACCTGTCGGACAGCCGCTGTCCATGCGGCACGGCGGGGCCGCCGCGTGGCTTAGGCAGGGGCCGCGAGAGATCGCCGCCCGTCATCCGGAACCACCCATCGGCGGTCCATTCGATTGGATCGAGCAGCGCCTGGCGGCCCAGCGTCCAAAAGCCATTCTCATAGCCGTGATAGACCGACCACCAGCTGCCGTCGGGCGCCTCGACGAGCGAGGCGTGTCCGCGGGACCACCACTTCTCCTCCAGGCGGGAGGTGCGTACCAGTGGATTGGCGGGGCAATTCTCCCACGGACCGTGGATCGAGCGCGATCGCGCGGCAATTACCATGTGGCCGGTCGGCGGACCGGCGGTGCCGCCCACCGCAGTGATCATGTAGAACCAGTCACCGTGGCGATGGATCTTCGGGCCTTCCGGCGAAAAGCCTTCGACCACCCAGTCCTCGGGATAGCGCCAGGGATCGTAGACATGTTCCACGGCGCCGGCGAGCGACAGGCCATCCGGCGCCAGTCGCACCCGATCGCCGCCTGACAGGAACAGCCATCGCGATCCATCCTCGCCCACCGCATGGCAGGGATCGATATGGGCGCGCAGGCCCAGCGAAATGGGGTCGCTCCAGGGGCCGTCGATATGATCGGCCCAGAGCACATAGATGTCGTTCGGCTTGGCCTTGACCGGCACATAGAGGAAGTAGCGGCCGTTATGCTTTTCCAGGCTCACGGCCCAGACCGAGCCGATGTTGCGGGAGAGTGCGGCTTTGCGCGGCGCCCAGTTCACCAGATCGCGCGAGTGCCAGATCGTCAGCCCCGGATAGGAATCGAAGCTGGAAAAGGTCATATAATAATCCGCGCCGTCCTTCAGGATCGCGGGGTCCGGGCGATCGCCGGCGAGCAGCGGGTTAAGGAAGCGGCCGTCGCCCAGATCGGCGATGCGCTGGCCCTCGACGCCGCGGCGCCAGGGAGAAGCCGCTGCCGGCTCGGCGACTGTTCGGGATGCGCCACCCAGCAAGGCACCTCCTGCGGCGGCGCCCAACGCGTCTCTTCGGCTCAGCCGCATCCTCGTCTCCTGTCTTTTCTGTCGGTGATGACACCGGCGGCCTTTTGCTATCCCCTGCCGTCGCAAGGGGCAAGGCGCGGTTGCCAGGCCGATGGCGATGATGGCAAGGCGCACGCAACAGGGGAGAGGATGACGATGAAGCTGCGATCGCTTCTATTCGTGCCCGGCGATCGGCCGGAGCGCTTCGCCAAGGCGGCCGCGAGCGGCGCCGATGCGCTGATCCTCGATTGCGAGGATTCGGTGGTGGCAACGCGCAAGCCTTTCGCGCGCGAGGCGATTGCCGAATGGCTTGCCGCCGGCCCGTCCGTTCCCAGCTATGTCCGGATCAATCCGCTCGGCAGCGATTCTGTGGCAGCGGATCTGGCGGCCGTGCTGCCGCACCGGCCGGCGGGGCTGGTGCTGCCCAAGGCGGAAGGTGCGGCATCGATCGAACGCCTGCTGGCCGCGGCGGGGGAGGCGTGCCCGCCGATCCTGCCCATCGCCACGGAGACGCCGGCGGCGCTGTTCCAGCTGGGCAGCTATGCGGCGGTCACGCGGCATCTTGTCGGGCTGAGCTGGGGTGCCGAGGATCTGCCCGCCGCCATCGGCGCCAGCGCAGCGCGCGAGCCGGACGGGAGCTACACCGCACCCTTCGCGATGGTGCGGGCGCTGGCGCTGTTCGGCGCCCATGCCGCCGGCGTCGCTGCGATCGAGACCGTGTACCCCGACACCGGCGATGCGGATGGGCTAGCAGCCTATGTTGCGCGCGGGCGGCGGGACGGCTTTACGGGCATGCTGGCGATACATCCCAACCAGATCCCGGCGATCAATTCTGGGTTCACCCCGAGCGACTCGGAGATCGCCGCGGCCAAGGCGATCGTGGCAGCCTTCGCGGCGAACCCGGAGGCAGGCGCGCTGAAACTCGACGGTCGGATGATCGATCGGCCGCATCTGGAACAAGCACGCCGGCTATTGGCGCGCGCCGAAGTGTAACCGCATACAGCGACTGGTTTCGGCAGAAAGCCGAGGCATTTTACCTTCGCGATACTCCGTCTGTCAGACAGGTTCGCTGCAGTGCGGCGTAGATTTTATTTCGGGCGCGACGGGTTGAAGTCGAGCAAACCCTGTTACTTTGGCACCACAGTCGCGGCTAAAATCAAACCTGTCTGACAGATTTTGGCTTCCTGCGTTGACAATATTGTTCGAGTTGATAGCGGTAACGCCACGCGAACGCGCCGTGCGGTCGCAATGATCAATGAGCTCCGCCGCAAATATGCGGCGATCGAGGAGGGGAAAATGAACAGTATGAAGCGTTCCGCGCTACTGTCGCGCTCGGCGTCGGTGCTCGCCGTATCTGCATGTTTGCTGATGCCATCGTTTGCGCAGGCACAAGCCGACAACGTTGCCACCGGTGCCGCGGCCACCCAGGAATCGGTTCAGGGCGAAGAAATCGTCGTCACCGGCATCCGCGCCAGCCTTGAGCGCTCGATCGCGATCAAGCGCGAAGCGCCTGGTATCGTCGACGCGATCTCCGCGGAAGATATCGGCAAGTTCCCGGACACCAACTTGGCCGAATCGCTGCAGCGTATTCCCGGCGTCTCGATCAACCGCACCAACGGCGAAGGCTCGCTGGTCACCGTGCGCGGCTTCGGCCCGAATTTCAACATGGTGACGTTGAACGGCCGCCAGCTCGCCGCCGCCAACGTGGCCGTGGTCGGTGGCGACCAGAACTCGGACGGTGCCCAGGGCACCACCCGCTCGTTCGACTTCTCCAACCTCGCGACGGAAGGCGTCCGGACGCTCGAGGTCTATAAGACGGGCCGCGCCGCGGTGCCGTCGGGCGGCATCGGCGCGACCATCAACGTCATCACGCGCCGCCCGCTCGATAACAGCACGTCGGGCTTCAGCGGCAGCCTCGGCGCCAAGGCCGTGTACGACACCAGCGTCGACGGCTGTCTCGATTGCGGTTCGAAGGTGACTCCGGAATTTTCGGGCGTGATGAGCTGGAGCGATCCGGAGCAGCGCTTTGGCGTCAACCTGTTCGGCAGCTATCAGAAGCGCAATTTCACGTCGATTTCGGCAACGTCGAACGACTGGAACATCATCCCGTACAGCACCTTCCTGACCGGCGGTTTCGCACGGAGCGGCGGCGCCTGCACGGGTGCCGCAACGCCGACCTGCACGGTCGTGAAGAACGCGCCGAGCAATCCGAACCAGCTCGTCGCGATCCCGAACGACAGCCGCTATCACTATGCCGAGGGCAGCCGCGAACGCATCAATGGCCAGGCCACGGTGCAGTTCAAGCCGACCGACACGCTGACGCTGACCGCCGACGCGCTGTATGCGCAGAACAAGCAGCGCGAAGAGCGTTCGGACGTGTCGAACTGGTTCAACCGCCCGTTCGACGAAGTCACGTTCGACAGCAACCCGACGGTGGCGACGGCAACCTATCTGCATGAAACCGGTCTGAAGGACGAAGGCTTCGAAGCGCAATCGCGCGCGCAGAAGAGCAAGATCGAGGACTACGGCCTGAATGCCAATTGGGAAATCACGCCGACCCTCACGTTGAACCTCGATGGCCACATCAGCTCGGCGTCGAGCCGGCCGGACAACCCCAATGGCTATAGTTCGACGCTGATGGGCATGGGTGCCAACGTCGTGCAGTCGCACTCGGTGACCTATCTGTCCGGTATCCCGCAGCAGGATATCACCCTGGCACCGGGCACTGCGATCAACCTGAACACCGTCGGTTCGTCGATCGGCCGCACCCGCAGCTCGCTGCAGGACCAGAAGGTCAAGGAAATCCGCGCCGACTTCGGTTGGGATCTCGGCGACGGCAGCCGCTTCGACTTCGGCGGCAACTTCCGCAAGGTCGATACCACGCAGACCTATACCGAGCAGCAGCAGACGCTGGGTGACTGGGGCCTTGCCAACCCGGGCGACGTGCAGCGGCAGGCGCCGGGCGCGCTGCAGGCCTTCTGCCTCGTCTGCAAGTTCGAGCATTACAATCCCGGCTCGGATCCGGAGTCGCAGATCGCCTATCGTGGCAACGCTGCGAACATCTTCTCGGTGATGTCGCCCTTCTATGCCAATCGCGGCAACGCGCTGACCGTCAACAGCCGGGCAGACAACCGCGTCAAGGAAGACATCTGGGCAGCCTATGGCCAGCTTACCTGGAAGGGTGAGATCGGCAACGCACCGGCGCGTCTGGTCGGTGGCCTGCGCTACGAGCACACCAAGTCGCACACCACCTCGCTTACGGCGGTTCCGGCCGGCATCGAGTGGGATTCGGACAACGACTTCACGGTCGTTCTGTCGAACCAGAGCCAGTATCTGAGCGATGGCGGCAGCTACGACAACATCCTGCCGCAGGTCGACTTCCAGGTCGAATTGCAGCGCAACCTGCTGGCACGCGTTTCGTACAGCAAGACGATCGCTCGTCCGAACTACAACAACCTCTACACCTCCGTGACGGTGTTCGGTCCGCCGCGTCCCAGCATCAATGGCGGCATCCCCACGGCCAACACGGGTAACGCTCGCCTGCGTCCGCTGATTTCGGACAATTTCGACGTGTCGCTGGAATGGTACTTCAAGCCGGACAGCTACATCTCGGCGTCGTTCTTCGACAAGCGCGTCCGCAACTTCATCGGCAATGGCCAGTACAACTCGACCCTTTTCGACCTGCGTGATCCTACCTCTGCCGTGGCGGGAAGCCGTTCCGGCGTTGCGCGCGCGGCGTTGCAGGGCATCGGGGCGGATACCAGCGACGAAAACCTCTACGCGCTCACCTCGCTGATCCAGTCGACCGGATCGACGGCAGCGGCACTGTCGCAGTTCAGCGCACAGTACAACGCGCAGACTCGCACGCTCGACCGCGCGTTCCTCCAGACGCTCAACAACGGTCCGCGTATCGTCGCCAATGGCACCGATGCCCTGTGGCAGTTCCAGGTGACGCAGCCGATCAACAACAAGGATGCCGAAATTTACGGCGTCGAAGTTGCCGGCCAGTACTTCCTGGGTTCGACCGGGTTCGGCGTCGCGGCGCAATACACGCTGGTACGCGGCAATGTCGGGTTCAACATCGGTGCCGATCCGTCGCAGGACCAGTTCGCGCTGGTCGGGCTGAGCGATACTGCCAGCGGTACGCTGATCTACGAGAAGAGCGGCATCTCCGCGCGTCTTGCTTATAACTGGCGCGGAAAGACCCTGTCGGGCATCAATCGGCAGAACTCGCGTAACCCCGAGTTCACCGCGCCATTCGGCCAGCTCGACATGAACATCAGCTACGAGATCACGCCGCAGATCGCCATCACGCTCGAAGGCATCAACCTTACCGAAGAGAGCGTGCGGACCTATGCCCGCGACGAGAAGCAGCTTTGGTTCGCGCAGGAACTGGATCGCCGCTTCCTGCTCGGCGCTCGCTTCAAGTTCTGAGCGACGCGAATACCGTAGGAGAGGAAGGGCCGCTGCCATGTGCAGCGGCCCTTTCGCTTGCCCGTTGAGAGGGCGGCGGCTTTCGGCCATGGTCGCCAAACCTGCGTCGGCGCGCCGACCGCACGGGGAAAAGGAATAGAGTTCGCATGACAAGACCGGTCGCACTCGACAATGTGCTGCACCAGGACCTTCGGGTCGCGTTCCGCTACGGTGCTGCGTTCGGCGACGCCGCCAATCAGTTGCTGATCTTCCCCACCGAGTTTGAGGCGGCCCAGCGCGAATTTCCCATACTGTTCCGCGAAGAGCCGCAGGAAGGGCTGCAGGCCGTGGTGCTGACCGGGCTGGATCGCGACGAAAATCTGTTTTTCGATGGGCAGCGTTGGACCAGTCGCTATGTGCCGGCGCTCCAGCAGCGCGGCCCGTTCTCGATCGGAATTCCCGGTGATGGGGCCGATCCGGACGAGGGGCCGACGGTTCATATTGATCTCGACGATCCCCGTGTGGGCGTGGACGATGGGGAGCCGCTGTTCCTCCCCCAGGGCGGTGCGAGCCCGTACCTGGAGCATGTGTCGAAGGTCCTCGGGCGGATTCACGCTGGCCTAGGCGCGGCTGCGCCGGTCTACGCACTGTTCCGTGAGCTCGACCTTCTCGAGGCCAATGCCATTGAAGTGACGCTGCATGGCGGACGGCGCTATGTGATCGAGGGATTCCAGATGTTGTCCCGCGAGCGGCTCGATGCGCTGCCCGTTGCCGATCTCGATCGGCTGCGTCAGGCCGGTCTGCTGGGCCAGGCCTATATGGTGGCCAGTTCGATCGGGAACATCAGCGCGCTGATCGAGCGCAAGAACGCGCAGGCAGCCGATCGGTGAACCGGGTTGCCGCCTCCGCCCCGGCCGTGCAGGTGATCGAAAGCGTAGCGCCGGATGCGATCCCCTATGACGAATTGCTGGCAGGGCAGGCGCCGGTGATCCTAAAGGGCGTCGCCGCCGACTGGCCGCTGGTGCGCGCCGGGCGTGCCTCTGGCGACGCCGCGATGGACCTGCTGAAGCGCTTCGATGCTGGCCGGCCGGTCGTTGCCTTCCGGGGGGCGCCGGAGATTGGCGGCCGGTTCTTCTATACCGAAGACGTGAGCGGCCTGAACTTCAGCGGCCGCCGCGAGCCGCTGTCGGCGCTGCTGGAGGAGATGCGCTCGCAGGTGGATGTGGCAGGCGCGCCCAGCTTCTATGTCGGCTCCACCGATCTCGATACCTATCTGCCCGGCTTACGCGAAGAGAACGACCTCGCACTCAACCATCCGATGTTCGCCGCGCATCCGCCGCTGGCGAGCATCTGGATCGGCAACCGCACGATCGCCAGCTGCCACTACGACATGTCGCACAATCTGGCGGTCTGCGCAGTTGGCCGGCGACGCTTCACACTGTTCCCGCCGGATCAGGTGGCGAACCTGTATCCGGGTCCGCTGGAACCGACGCCGGGCGGCCAGGTCGTAAGCATGGTCGATTTCGCGGCGCCCGATTTCGAGCGCTTCCCCGGATTTCGGGATGCGATGGCGACCGCGCAGGTGGCCGAGATGGAAGCGGGCGACCTGCTTTTTTACCCCGCCATGTGGTGGCACCATGTGGAGGCGCTGGGGCCGTTCAACGTGCTGGTGAACTATTGGTGGAATACCAGCCCCGCCTGGCTGGACACGCCGCAACTGACACTGCTGCACGCACTGCTCAGCCTGCGCGACCGCCCGGCAGCGGAGAAGCGCGCTTGGCAGGCGCTGTTCGACTATTATGTATTCGGCGCGCCGGAGCGGGCGGGCGCGCATCTGCCCCAGGCGGCGCGGGGGCCGCTGGCCCCGATCGACGCGGTGCAGGCACGAAGGCTGCGTGCGCAGCTGCTGAACCGGCTCAACCGCTAGCAATTCCGCCCGACGGCCGGTCGCCGTGCCGCAGCCCTCTATAATGGACGGAGTGGTCCGAGGGGCGAGTTTGGCGTGACACGATTGGCTTTGGTGATGATCGCCCGCAACGAGGCGCGCTGCATCGCGCGCTGCCTCGAAAGCGCGCGCGCCCATGTCGATCGCATGATCGTACTCGACACCGGATCGACCGACGATACCCGCGCCATTGCCGCCGGGTGCGGCGCGCAGGTGCATGATTTCGTCTGGTGCGACGATTTCGCCGCTGCCCGCAACGCCGCGCTCGATTGTTCCGATGCGGACTGGAATCTCATCCTAGACGCCGACGAATGGCTGATCGGCAGCGCCGAGGCGCTCGGGCCGGCAATGCTGTTCCCTGCGGCGACGCCGGCGCCGCGCTTCGTGGGCTGCGTGCGGATCTGCAACGAAACGGTCGAGTCCGAGCCGACCCGCCGCTTCCTTCCACGCATCCTGCCACGAGGCGTGCGCTATTCCGGCCGCATTCACGAGCATCCCGTATCCGATCTGCCCTTCGTGCCGCTGGCGTTGACGATCGGGCATGACGGCTATGTCGCCGCCCAGCTCGCGCGCAAGCAAGGGCGCAACCAGGCGCTGCTGGAACGCGCGCTCGTCGATGCGCCCGGCGATGCCTATCTCTGGTATCAGCTGGGGCGCGAGCAGCTGGTGCGCGGCGACGCAGCCGGCGCTGCGGACTCGCTGCGTACCGCCTATCGCGGCGCCGCGCCCGATGCGCCCTATCGTCATGCGATCGTCGTATCGATGATTCAGGCGCTCAAACAGGCGGAGCGGTTTGAGGAGGCCCTGACGCTGGTCGATGCCGAACAGGCGGCCTGGCTGAACTCGCCCGACTTCTTCTTTGCCGTGGCGGATCTGTATCTGGATTGGGCAAGCCGCAATCCCACCATCGCGTTCGATCAGCTGCTGCCGGTGGCAGAGGGGGCGTGGCTGCGCTGCCTCTCGATCGGCGAACAGCCGCAGCTCGACGGATCGGTGCCGGGCTGTGGCAGCTATCTCGCCGCCGGCAATCTTGCACTGCTGTACCAGGGGCTGGGCATCACCGATAAGGCGGCGGAGTTCGCCGCGCTGGAACAGACGTTGCGCACCGCCGCCTGACGGCTTGCAGAACGGCCTGTCGCACGCGGGCTTGACCAAAGCCGATCCTCCCGACAGTCTTTTGTGCAACCGGTGTCAAAGGCCGGCATGCAGGAGAGGATTGATGTCGTTCACGCCTTCTCGTCGCGCGCTTCTTGGTCAGGCCGGCGCGGGTGCCGTCGCATCGCTGCTGCCGCGCTCGGCGCGTGCCGAGGATGCCGATCCCTGGCTGCGAGCTGCGGCGATCGCCCGCGCCGTGCAGCCGCCGGTGTTTCCGCAGCGCGATTTCGATGTGGTGCAGTTCGGTGCCCGTGGCGATGGCACCACGTTGAACACCCAGGCCATCGCCCGCGCGATCAGCGCCTGTGCGGCGGCCGGCGGTGGTCGCGTGGTCGTGCCCGCGGGACGGTTCCTTACCGGGGCGGTGCACCTGCAATCGAAGGTGAACCTGCATCTCCAGGCGGGGGCGACGCTGCTCTTCTCCACCGATCCCGCTCATTATCCGCTCGTCTTCACGCGGTGGGAGGGGATCGAGTTGATGAACTATTCGCCGCTCGTCTACGCCTATCGCCAGCGCGACATTGCGATCACCGGCCAAGGCACGCTGGACGGGCAGGGCAGCGCCCGCGACTGGTGGTCGTGGAAAGGGCCCTGGGGCGGGACGACCGATCATGGCTGGCGCGACGGCATGCCGGACCAGCGCAAGGCGCGCGCGATCCTGTTCGACATGGCCGAGCGTCGCGTGCCAGTGGAAAAGCGAGTATTCGGCGACGGTGCCTTCCTGCGCCCGGCCTTTGTCCAGCCCTATGACTGCGAGAATGTGTTGATCGAGGGAGTGAAGCTGCGCGGCTCCCCCTTTTGGCAGATCCACCCGGTGCTGTGCCGCAACCTGATCGTCCGCGGGGTCGACGTGATGGGGCATGGGCCGAACAATGATGGCTGCGATCCTGAATCGGTGGACGGCGCACTGATCGAAGGCTGCAGCTTCGACACGGGCGACGATTGCATCGCTATCAACTCGGGCCGCAACGAGGATGGGCGGCGCCTCGCCCGGCCGGCGCAGAACATCCTGATCCGCGATTGCCGGATGCGGCAGGGGCATGGCGGGGTGGTGGTGGGATCGCAGATCTCCGGCGGTGCCCGCTGGGTGTTCGCCGAACGCTGCACGATGGACAGCCCCGATCTGTGGTATGCAATCCGCTTCAAAAACAATGCGTTACGGGGCGGGCTGCTCGAGAATTTCCATTACCGGGATATCGATGTAGGGCAGGTCAGCCGCGCGGCCGTGACGTGCGACTTCAACTATGAGGAAGGTGCCAATGGCCGTTTTGTCCCGCACTTGCGCCATGTGGTGATCGAGCGGCTGCGCGCGAAAAACGCGGTACGTGTTTTGGACAGCCAGGGTCTGCCCGGTGCTCCGGTGACGGACATTCTGTTCCGCGACTGTCGCTTCGACGGCGTTACCGAACCCAGCATCGTTCGCTACACCGAAAGGCTGCGGCTGGAGGATGTGCGCGTGAACGGGGCATTGGTATCCGGGCTTGCATGACGCCGCGGCCGCGCAAGAACGTTGACGCGTGATGTTGACACCGGTATCAAATTGTACCGCGGCGCCGGCATTCTTTGGAGCGGGTCGGCGGAGAGACCTTCACCCGGGAACCGGCATGTCCGGATCCTTCCACCTGGCGTTCCGGCCTGCCTCGGCAGGCCAGAGCGCGCTCGTAATCGCTGCGCGCAAGGCAGACGGCGCGCCCCTGCCAGGCGGCTGTGGCGCGATGGACGACTGACGAAAGGGAAAAGAACATTGTCGGAGCAAGCGACGGCGGAAACCATCGCCCAGGCTTTCGTGGCAGCGCGACGCGCCAAGCAGGGGTTTGCCGATTATCCAGGCGCGATGCCGGCGACGCTGGCGGAGGCTTATGCCATCCAGGCAGAGGCGATAGCGCTGTTCGGTGCGCCCATCGCCGGGTGGAAAGTCGGGCGCGTGCCGGACGGTCTGGTGGAGCGCTATGGCGCGAACCGGCTGGCCGGGCCGATCTTCGCGGGCAGCGTGGTCTGGGCAGACGCAGAGGAGCAGCCGGAAATGCCGGTCTTCCGCAACGGCTTCGGTGCGGCCGAGGCGGAGTATCTTGCGCGGCTGGGGCCGCTGCCGGCCAGCTTTGATCGGGCGTGGACCAACGCCGATGTGCTGCCGTACATCGCGGAGCTGCGCGTCGGCATTGAAATCGCCAGCTCGCCCTTCGCTGGCATCAACGAACACGGCCCGGCCGTAACGGTATCGGACTTCGGAAACAATAACGGCTTGCTGATCGGATACGGTATATCTTCTGAAGAGGATTTCCTAAGCTGGCCGGTATCGCTATCGATCGACGGGGAAGTAGCCGGCACGGGTACGGCGGGCGCAATGCTCGACGGGCCGATCGGGGCGGTACGCTTCCTGTTCGAACTGGCGGCCCGGCAGGGTCTGCCGCTGTCGGAAGGGCAGTGGATTTCAACCGGCGCCGTCACCGGCGTCCACCCGGTCCGGCCGGGGGCGAAGGTGGAGGCACGGTTCGGGTCGGGCAGGTGCGTGGAATGCAGGATCGGAATCGCCTGATTCCGGGTACGACCGAATGGGATTGGAGAGGTGATGGCGAATCAAGGCGAAGCCGCGGTGCGGGGTGCCGCGGCACGGGTGGGGCGATATCGCTGGGTGATCTGCGGGCTGCTGTTCGTGGCCACGATCATCAACTATGTCGATCGCCAGATGATCGGCGTGCTCAAGCCGACGCTAATGGCCGACCTGCACTGGACGGAGAAGGACTTCGCCAGCGTCATCATCTGGTTCCAGTTCGCCTATGCCATCGGCTACATCATCTTCGGCAAGGTGGTGGACCAGGTCGGCGCCCGCGTCGGCTACACCATCGCCTTCGTGGTGTGGCAGGTCGCCCATATCTTCCACGGCGCTGCGCATAGCCTGATGCACTTCGCCATCGCGCGCTTTGCGCTGGGGATCGGCGAATCGGGCAACTTCCCAGCGGGCATCAAGGCGGTGACGGAATGGTTTCCGGCCAAGGAACGGGCCTTCGCCATCGGCGTGTTCAACGCAGGCGCCAATATCGGCGCCGTGCTGACTCCGCTCGTCATCCCGTACATGGTGCTGGCTTGGGGCTGGCGCTCTGCCTTTGTCATCACCGGCCTCGTCAGCTTCGTCTGGCTGATCGCCTGGTGGACGCTATATCGCTCCCCGCGCGAACACCCCAAGGTGACCGAAGCCGAACTCGCCTGGATCGAGCAGGACCCCGCCGACAAGGTGCAGAAGCTCGGCTACGGATCGGTCCTCACCAAGCGCGAAACCTGGGCCTATGCGCTCGGCAAGTTCTTCATCGATCCGGTCTGGTGGTTCTTCCTGTTCTGGCTGCCGGGCTATTTGTTCGAGCGGTATCAGCTCGACCTCAAGACCTTCGGCCTGCCGCTGGCCGCGATCTACCTCGTGTCGGACATGGGGAGCGTCGCCGGCGGCTGGCTGTCCTCGCGGCTGATGCGTGCCGGGTACACCGCCAACGTCGCCCGCAAGGTGACGATGCTGGTCTGCGCCTTTGCGGTGTTGCCGGTGCTGTTCGCGGAGTCGCTCAGCAGCGTTTGGATGGCGGTGGGCGTGATCGGCATCGCGACGGCGGCGCATCAGGCCTTCTCGGCGAACCTCTATGCGCTTCCGGCGGACATGTTCCCGCGCGGCGCCGTTGGATCGGTGATCGGCATCGGCGGCACTGTCGGCGCGATCGGCGGCATCCTGATGTCGTTGTACGCGGGTGAAGTGCTCGAGCGGCTCGGCAGCTATTGGCCGTTGTTCGCGGTGGCCGGCAGCGCCTATTTCGTCGCGCTCGCCTGCGTCCATTTCCTGTCGCCGCGGCTTGCCCGCGTCGACATGAGCGCCTGATTTCACTTCCAGTCTACCGGAGTACCCGATGGCCAAGCCGCTGAAGCTCGATCCCGACCGGCTGTTGCCGGCCGAGGACCGCACCCGTGCGATCGCGCGCGAACTCTATGCGCAGGTCGCCGGCCTGCCGATCATCAGCCCGCACGGCCATACCGATCCAACCTGGTTCTCGACCAACGTCAATTGGTCGAACGCGACCGAGTTGCTGCTCTCGCCGGACCATTACATCTACCGAATGCTATATTCGCAGGGCGTGTCGCTTGACGCGCTGTGCGTGCCGAGCAAGGCCGGCATGCCCGCCACCGATCCGCGAGCGGCATGGCGCACCTTTGCCGAACATCTGTATCTGTTCCGCGGCACCCCGTCCGCCATGTGGCTGGGCCATGTGTTCGGCGAGGTGTTCGGGTTCGATGTGGCGCTGGAAGCCGAGACGGCGAATTTCTACTACGACACGATCAACGAGAAGCTGGCGAGCGACGAGTTCCGTCCGCGCGCCCTGTTCGATCGCTTCAACATCGAGTTCCTCGCCACGACCGAGGGTCCGCAGGACGACCTGTCGCCGCACCATGCCATCCAGGAATCGGGATGGGGCGGCCGCGTCGTGACCACCTATCGCCCTGATGCGGTGATCGATGTCGAACATGAGCAGTTCCACGGCGCGCTCAAGATCTTCGCCGGGAAGACCGGCGAGGACGTGTACAGCTGGGACGGCTATCTCGCCGCGCACCGCAGGCGTCGCGCCGATTTCCGTGCCGCTGGAGCCACGGCTACCGACCATGGCCATCCCACGGCGCGCACCGCGAATTTGAGCAGGGCGGAAGCCGAGGCGCTGTTCGCCAGGATCCTGTCGGATGACTGGACCCCAGCCGATGCCGAGCTGTTCCGTGCGCAGATGCTCACCGAGATGGCGGCGATGAGCGTTGAGGACGGGATGGTGATGCAGATCCACCCGGGCAGCTTCCGTAACCACAATGGCGGGCTCTTCGCCAGCCATGGTCGCGACAAGGGCGCCGACATCCCGATGGCGACCGACTATGTCCACGCCCTCAAACCGCTGCTCGATCGCTTCGGCACCTCGAGCGAGTTGTCGATCATTCTCTTCACGCTGGACGAAACGGTCTATGCGCGCGAACTGGCGCCGCTGGCGGGCCATTATCCCTGCTTGAAGCTGGGGCCGGCCTGGTGGTTCCATGACAGCCCCGAGGGCATGCGCCGCTTCCGCGAGCAGGTGACCGAGACGGCGGGCTTCTACAACACGGTGGGCTTTAACGACGATACGCGCGCCTTCCTGTCGATCCCGGCGCGCCACGACGTCGCGCGGCGGATCGATTGCGGCTTCCTGGCGCAGCTGGTGGCCGAGGGGCGGTTGCTCGACTGGGAAGCGGCGGAACTCGCCTTCGAGCTCACGAACGGGCTTGTGCGCCGCGCCTACAAGCTGGATAGGGACTGACAGACACCGGTGGCAAAGGCCACCCGAACCGATGCAACGGAGAGAGACTGATGTTCGACCGGACCTATTACGCCACTCACCCCGACATGATGGAGTGCGTGTCGAACGAGGAATTGCGCGACCGCTATCTGATCTCCGGCCTCTTCCGGGAGGGTGAATGCGTGCTCAACTATACCCATGCCGATCGCTTCGTGATCGGCGGGGTACAGGTGGGCGCCAGCCCGGTGACGCTGCCTGCCCAGACCGAGCCTGCGTCCGCCGCGGGTCATCCGTTCCTGGAGCGGCGCGAACTCGCGATCGTCAATGTCGGTAAGGTCGACGGCACCGTAACTGTCGACGGCGAGAGCTTCACACTGGGCAACAAGGACTGCCTGTACGTGACGATGGGCGCCAAGGACGTAGAGTTCGCCGGCGAGGGCGCGCGCTACTATCTGGCCTCGTGCCCCGCGCACAAGGCGTTCACCACCCGCAAGCTCGGAATCGCCGACGCCAATGCGCTGGAGCGCGGCAGCCTGGAGGAATCGAACGAGCGGACGATCTTCCAGCTCGTTATCCCCGGCGTGTGCGACAGCGCGCAGTTGGTGATGGGCCTCACCGTGCTCAAGCCGGGCAGCGTGTGGAACACCATGCCCCCCCACATCCATGAGCGGCGCAGCGAGATCTACTTCTACTTCGAGCTCGACGATCTGGAGAAGGATCGCGTCATGCACTTCATGGGCGAAGGCGAGGCGACCCGCCACATCGTGATGGCGAACGAGGAAGCCGTGATCAGTCCGCCCTGGTCGATCCACATGGGTGCCGGCACCAAATCCTATGCCTTCATCTGGGCGATGGCCGGCGAGAACCAGGATTATACCGACATGAACGTGCTGGATATCTGCCAGCTGGCGTGACGGCCTGACCCCCCTCCCGCGCGCGGGAGGGGGCTGGGGGGTGGGCCCCCGGCTTCCACGCGCGGTGGGCTTTTTGAAAGTGGGGGCCCACCCCCCGGCCCCCTTTCCGCAGGCGGGAGGGGGAGAGGGATATGCCATGACCAACCCCTTCGATCTTACCGGCCAGGTGGCCGTCATCACCGGCGCCAATACCGGCATCGGCCAGGGCATCGCGCTGGCGCTCGCAGCGGCCGGCGCAGACATCGCCGCCGTCGGCCGCACGCCTGCCGAGGAAACCGTCCGCAAGGTGCGCGAGCTCGGCCGCCGCGCCGAGATTATCTCCGCCGACCTTTCGACCATCGACCCTGTGCAAAGGGTTGTGGACGAAGCTGTGGATAAGCTGGGGAAGATCGACATCCTGGTAAACAATGCCGGGATCATCCGCCGCGCCGACAGCCTCGATTTCACCGAGGAGGATTGGGATGCGGTGGTCGACACCAATCTCAAGTCAGTGTTCTTCCTCTGCCAGGCGGCGGGCAAGTTCATGGTCCGCCGCTTCGGCGAGACCGGCGAACGCGGGCGCATCATCAACATCGCCTCGATGCTGACCTTCCAGGGCGGCATCCGCGTGCCGAGCTACACCGCGTCCAAGTCGGGCATCGGCGGCCTCACCAAGCTGCTGGCGAACGAGTGGGCGGCAAAGGGCGTCAACGTCAACGCGATCGCGCCGGGCTATATCGCCACCAACAACACCGCGGCGCTGCAGGCCGACGAGACCCGCAACCGCCAGATTCTCGAGCGCATTCCGGCCGCGCGCTGGGGCGATCCGGAGGATCTGGGCGGCGCTGCGGTCTTCCTCGCCTCGCGCGCGGCGGACTATGTGCAGGGCCATGTTCTCGCCGTGGATGGAGGCTGGCTGGCACGATGACGTTCGCATTTTTCGGGGAAATGATGCTGCGGCTGTCGCCGCCGGGCCGCGAACTGCTGTTGCAGACGCCGAAGCTCGACGTCGCGATCGCAGGGGCAGAGGCGAATGTGGCAACGGGCCTGGCGTGTCTGGGCCATGACGTCGCGATGATCAGCGCAGTGGCCGCCAATCCGCTGGGCGCCGCCGCGATCGGTGAGTTGCGCCGGCGCGGCGTGGATACGCGCCACGTGGTGGCCGAGGCCGGGCGCATGGGCCTGTATTTCCTCACGCCGGGCGCGGGCCTGCGCGCGTCCGAAATCGTCTATGATCGCGCCCATTCGGTGTTCGCGGACCGGCCTGCCGAGGCGTGGGACTGGGATACGCTGCTCGCCGGCGTAACCCGGCTGCACCTGTCGGGCATCACGCCCGCGCTCGGTCCCAACACCGCCGCTGCCGCCATCGCTGCGGCCGAGGCGGCGAGCGCGCGCGGCATTACGGTCTCGTTCGACGGGAACTATCGCGCCAAGCTGTGGGAAGCGTGGGACAGCGATCCGCGCGGCGTGCTGACCGAACTGATCGGCCACGCCGAAATTCTGTTCGGCAACCACCGCGACATCTCGCTGCTGCTCGGCGGGCATTTCTCGGGCGATGGCGCGGAGCGGCGACGCGAAGCGGCGGAAGCTGCCTTCACGGCTTTCCCGAAACTGAAGCTGATTGCCTCGACCGCACGGCATGTCGATGACGTCGACAGCCACCGCATCGCGGCACGCGTTGACACCCGCGACGGACATCACCAGACCGAGGAACTGCGCGTCAGCGGCATCGTCGATCGGATCGGCGGTGGCGACGCTTTTGCGGCGGGCGTGCTGCACGGCCTGCTGGAGGGCGGCGATGCCCGCGCAATGGCGGAAGCGGGGCTGGCGCTCACCGCGCTCAAGCACTCGCTGCCTGGGGACGCGAGCCTGTTCACCCGCGCTGATCTTGCCGCTTTTGCCGAAGGCGGGCTGGACGTGCGGCGGTGACCAGCCGGCGCGCGGTGCTGGCAGGCGGCCTTGTGCTCACCCTGCCATCGCGCGCTTGGGCGGCCGGCGATCCGGTGGTGGATGCGCCGGCCGGGCGCTTCACCGGCACACGGGAAGGGGGGCTCTCCCGCTTTCTTGGCATTCGCTACGGCCGGGCGGAGCGGTTTCGCGCGCCGTCGGCCGAACCGCGCGGGGCGCAGGTCACCGCGCAGGCGTTCGGGCCGATTTGCCCGCAGCGGGGCCTGAAAGACGAGCCCCAGTCTGAGGACTGTCTGTTCCTCAATCTCTGGACGCCCGGCGCCGAGCGCACAGCGCGGCGGCCGGTGATGGTCTATTTCCATGGCGGCGCCTATTCCAACGGCAGCGTCACCGATCCCCTCAACGACGGGGCAACGCTGGCCCGCAGCGAGGATGTCGTTGTGGTGACGGTCAACCACCGCCTCAACGCCTTCGGCTATCTCTACCTCGCCCGGTTCGATCCACGCTTCCCCGATAGCGGCAACGCCGGCCAGTTGGACCTCATCCTGGCGCTGCGCTGGATCCGCGACAATATCACGGCGTTTGGCGGCGATCCTTCCCGCGTGTTCCTGTTCGGCCAATCGGGCGGCGGCGCGAAGATCGCCACATTGATGGGCATGCCCGCCGCCAAGGGGCTGTTTCACAGCGCCGCGACGATGAGCGGGCAGCAAGTCACCGCGTCGGGGCCGATGAACGCTACGGCGCGGGCGCAGGCCTATCTGGATCGGCTCGGCGGCGGGATCGATGCGGCGGCAACGCTGCCGGCCGAAAAGCTGGTGGAGGCGCAGGATGCGCGCGATCCGATCCTGGGCGGCGGCGTCTATTTTGGGCCGGTGCTCGATATGAAATGGCTGCTGCGCCACCCCTTCTGGCCGGACGCTAATCCGCAGTCGCTCGCGCTGCCGATGATCCTCGGCAACACGCACGACGAAACGCGCGCCTTCATCGATCCGAAGTCGGAACGGGTCCGCACGCTGAGCTGGGACAATCTCGCCGCCCGCATGGGGCCCGAACTCAAGATCGATGTGCTGCCCGAATGGGTGGTTGCCGCGTATCGCGCCCGCTTTCCCTCGGATACGCCGCAGGATCTGTTCTACCGCGCCACCACGGCGGGCCGCAGTTGGCGCGGCCAAGTGATCGAGGCCGATGCCCGCGCCGCGGCCGGTGCCAAGGCGACATGGGTATACCAGCTGGATTTCGCCTCGCCGACCCAGCCGGAACGCGGCGCGCCGCACACCATGGACATCGCGCTCGCCTTCGGCACGCTGGCGGCGCCAGGAGCCTATGCCGGGACCGGGCCAGCCGCCCAGCGGCTCAGCCGGCAGATGATGGCCGCCTTCGCTTCGCTCGCCCGAACCGGCCGGCCGGCCGCGCCCGGGCTTGCTCGTTGGGCGCCCTACACGCTGCCGGACCGGGCGACGATGGTGTTCGATGCGGACAGCCGCATGGCCAACGATCCCCGCCGCTGGGAGCGCGAGCTGTTCGCGCGCATTCCCTATATTCAGCCGGGCAGCTGAACCATGCCGCGGCGGCCGCCGCGTGCGCCTATCGCAATCGATCGCGGCGCCGTATAGCATCGCCCCATGGAGAAGACGGGAAAGCCCACCATCAACGATGTCGCGCGGATCGCCGGCGTCTCGAAGAAAACCGTCAGCCGAGTCATCAACCGATCACCCCTGCTGAACCAAGATACCCGCGCCCGCGTGGAAGCGGTGATCGCGGACCTGGGCTATGTGCCCAATGTGCAGGCACGGGCGCTGGCGCTGCGCCACAATTTCCTGCTGGGGCTGATCCACGACAATCCCAATGCGCAGATGGTGATGAACGTCCAGGCCGGGATCCTGGAGGCGATCCGCGACACCGAATTCGAACTGATCGTCCGCCCGATCGATCGCGGCTCCTCAACCATGCTTGCCGACGTACGCGCCTTTCTGGAGCGGCAGCGGCTCTATGGCGTGCTGATTTTGCCACCGGTGTCTGAAAACGACATGCTGGCGACGCTCTGTGCCGATCTCGGCACCCGCTATGTGCGGATGGGCTCCACCGCGCTCGATACGCCCGAGCATATGGTCGCCTCCAATGACAGTGACGTCGTGGTCGAGGCGATAAATCACCTCATCGCGCTCGGTCATCGCCGCATCGGCCTGATCGCGGGGCCGCACGGCTTCCGCTCGGCGCGCGAGCGGCGCAAGGGCTTCGAACAGGCTCTGGCCGAAGCCGGGATCAAGCTGCCCCGCAGCCTGATCGCCGATGGTACCTATACCTTCGAAAGCGGGTTGGCGGCGGCCGATCGCCTGCTCGATCTTTCACCCCGGCCTACCGCCATCTTCGCGTCGAACGACGAAATGGCGGCCGCCACGCTCCACGCGGCACGGCGCCGGGGCATGAGCGTGCCGGAGGATCTGTCGATCATCGGCTTCGACGATACTGCCATCGCCTCGCATATCTGGCCGCCGATGACGACGGTGCACTGGCCGATCATTTCGATGGGGCGTTCGGCCGCGCTCAAGCTGCTCGGCGACTTTTTTGGAGACGATCAGGGGGTGGAGGAACCCTCGTTGTTTCCCTCCACGCTGATCCACCGCGCCTCGGTCGCGCCGCCGCGCTCCGCCGACTAGGCCCGCATCCGCGATCCGCTGTTGCGCCAAAGTAGCGGAAGCAGAATTTATCGGCTCTAGGGTTATGACACCGGTTGACATAGCGCCGGTTGCTGCAACAAATACACGCCAACAAGCGTGACGTAGCGCTTGCGCCAAGGCGGACGAAGATTCGCCAGGAGCGCGGGAGAGAAAAGTCGCGATTCGCCAGGCTATTCGTCTGCACGGCTAACTGCCGTGTGGCATCGGGCGTTCGCATCATCACTCCCCGAACCTAGGCGCGGCACTTCGGCAGGCGTCCAGACGAACAAGGGGAGGTCGAAATGGCAAATCTCGGAACCGCGAAAGCCCGGCACGGCATGGGCCTGCGGATGGGAGTATCGCTTGGTGCCGTCGGCGTGGCGCTGTGGCTCGGCGCACCTGCGCACGCCCAGGCCCAGGCCGGCAACCCGGTGGCAGCGGCGGATGCCCAGCGCGACGCTAGCATTCAGGAAGAACCGTCGCCGATCGACCCGCAGACCGGCGACGAAATCGTTGTCACCGGTTTCCGTGCGTCGCTGCGCAACGCCCTGAACCTCAAGCGCGCCTCCAACCAGATCGTCGATGCGATCACGGCCGAGGATATCGCCGACTTCCCGGACGCCAACCTCGCGGAATCGATCCAGCGCCTGCCGGGCGTCTCTATCGATCGTGACAATGGCGAAGGCCGCTCGATCACGGTCCGCGGCCTGGGCGGCGACTTCCAGTCGGTGCGGCTGAACGGCGCCGATGCGCAGAATGTCGCCGGCGGCAACCAGTCCGATGCGGGCGCGAACCGCAGCCGCGGCTTCGATTTCAACACCTTCGCTTCCGAACTGTTTGGCGGCGTTAAGATCACGAAGTCCACCGCTGCAGAGAATGATGAAGGCTCGCTCGGCGCGATCATCGATCTCACTACCGGTCGTCCGCTTGCCTATAAGGGCAATCGCTTCGCGCTGGGGGGCGAGGCCGAATATCGCGAGAACGGGAAGACCTGGAATCCGCGTTTCACAGGGCTTGCCTCGGTCAAGCTGACCGACAATTTCGGTGTGCTCGTGTCCGGCGCCTATCAGAAGCAGGAACAGCAGATCGACTCCTATCGCCGCGGCATCGGCGTGTTCGACTATCTGTACCGCAATTCGCAGATCAACGGCGTGACGCCCCCGGTCTATGGCTTTGCGCGGCCCGGCGGCACCGGGGCGACCTTCGGCTCGGATCCTGCCGCCTATGCGAAGCTTTCGCCGACCACCATCATCCCTGGCCTGCCTTCGATCAACCGGCAGCGGCTCTCCTATGAGCGGCTGGGCCTGACCGCCACCGCCCAGTGGCAGCCGACCGAGCGGACGGAAATCATCCTCGACGGTGTCTACTCGAAATATGATCAGGACAGCGAACTTGCCGGCATCACCCCGATCGGCCTCAACCGCAACGGCACCAACACCCGCGTGACCCAGAACACGCTACGCGCGGTGGGCACCACCAACGGCAATGCCGACCGTGTGGCGCTCTATCCCAACTGCGTGCAGAGCGCGATCGTGGATTGCGGACAGCAGCTGAACGGCAGCAGCGTGCTGCCGGGCTATTTCAACAGCTATAATCCGAACAATCTCAGCGCGTATGACTATTACAATAATCCGCGTTCGCCGGGCTATGTAGCGACCAGCAACCAAACCGGGTTCTACACCCAGCTGATCGGACGACCGAACACGGTTGTGCGCGCGGCGAACGTGAATGCGGCGGGGCAGGCCGATTATCTCCAGCTCGATCGCGTCGATTGGCGCAGCTCGATCGACAGCCAGAGCGGCTCGACCGAATTCAAGCAGGCGACGCTCAACCTGCGTCAGGATTTCGGCGATCGGCTGACGATGGAAGGCACGATCGGCTGGTCGAAATCGGTGTTCGACGCGACCGGCTATCTCGCCGAAGTCAACGCGATCGATCGGAATGGGTATGTGTTCGACGAGCGCGATGGCGGCAAGATGCCGGTGTTCAATCCGGGCTTTAACGTCGCCGATCCGAACAGCTGGACGCTGGTGAAGGGCCTTTCCACCATCCGCGTGTTCAAGAACCAGGTTACCAACGAATATCGGGTCGGGCGGCTCAACTTCGCCTTCGAAGCAGTGCCCGAAATGACGCTGCGGTTCGGCGGCACGTACAAGAAGTTCAGCTTCTTCGCCGATCAGCAGCGCCGTGCGCAATCGATCGAGGCACTTAACCCGACACTGGCCGAAGCCAGGCTGAACGTTACCGATCTTGGCAGCGTCTATGGGTTCGGCCAGGGACTGAGCCTGCCCGCCGGTACGCCGACCAGCTTCTTCGCCCCCGATCTGAACAAGTTCGTCAACGCGTTCGGGATCGACTGCAACTGCGTGAACAAATGGGGTGACTTCCGGGTCGTGCCGGACGGGCGCCAGGGCGGCGGCGTGGAAGAGCGGGACGCTTCCGGCTTCTTCCAGGTCGATTATGATCTGACCCTGCTCGGCGGGCCGCTGCGCGGCAATGTCGGCCTCCGGGTGGCCAATACGAAGGTGAAGGGTGCCGGCAATGTCGGCGGTGCGGATGGCATCACCGGCATCCCGGTGGTGGCGAACCACGAATACTGGGATTGGCTGCCCTCCACCAACATCAACTGGGAGGCGCAGCCCGGGCTGCTGATCCGCTTCGCCGCGGCCAAGGTCATGTCGCGCCCGCAGCTCGGCAACCTCACGCCCGGTACGACGGCGTTTTCGAGCACGCTGGCGGTCAACGGCTCGGCGCCCTCGCTCACCGTCGGCAATCCCTATCTCAGCCCGTTCCGCGCGACCAACCTCGATCTCAGCATCGAGAAGTATTTCCGCAACAACGGCCTGATCGCTGTGGCGCTGTTCAAGAAGAATCTCGACAGCTTCCCGCAGCAGCTCGCGGGCGAGGCGCCGCTTTCGACCGTGTTCGAGCCGGCGATCTACAACCAGATCCTGGCATCGATGACCGATCCGTTGCTGCGTGCCTATACCCAGGCGGGCGGAACCTGGGCGGTGCGGCAGTTCAAGGACGCGCCGGGCGGCACGATCAAGGGCATCGAAGTCAATCTGCAGACCGATTTCTGGTTCCTGCCGGCGCCGTTCGACAAGATGGGCGTCACCGCCAACTATACGCATATCGACTCGTCGCTCAGCTATCTGACCGGCACCGCGCTGTCGACGACCCAGGGCGGCGGCGTGGGCACGGCGCAGAACACCTTCGCCGAAGGACCCTTCCTCAACACCTCGCCCGATGCGTTCAACGCCACGCTCTATTACGAGAATTCGGTTTGGTCGCTGCGCTTCTCGGGGGCGTATCGCAAGCGCTTCGTCAACCGCTTCCCGCTGGCGACCGGCACCTGTTCGGTCGGCACCACCACCAATGCTGGCGCGGCGTGCAACTCGCCGGTGCTTGCGGACTTCGGCTTCAACGAAGATCAGTTCAACCTCGACGCAGCCTTCGCGGTCAACCTGACCAAGTTCGCGCGCTTCACGCTGGAAGGACGCAACCTGACCAATCAGGTCCAGTATCGCACGATGTACGCCGCCAATCCGGTGTCCCAGATCTATGGCAGCACCGGCCGTATCATCACCGCCGGCGTGCGGCTGAGCTTCTGATGCGGCAGGCTTCGGCGCTGGCGCTGCTGCTCGCATCGGCGGCGCCTGCGATCGCACAGGAGCGGCCGGTCCCCGCCTTTCCCGGCGCCGAAGGTGCCGGGGCCGCGGCCTTGGGCGGGCGCGGTGGCAAGGTGTTGTTCGTCACCACGCTCGCCGATGCCGGTCCTGGCAGCCTGCGCGCGGCGGTGGAAACGCCCGGGCCGCGCACGATCCTGTTCCGCACGTCCGGCACGATCCGGCTCGCCAAACCGCTGCGGATCCGCGAAGGGCGCGTGACGATCGCCGGCCAGTCCGCGCCGGGCGACGGCATCACTCTGCGCGATCACCCACTGGAGGTGGACGCCGACGATGTGGTGATCCGCTATATCCGCGCACGGCTGGGGGACGAATCGGGCACCGAATCCGATGCGATCTGGATCCATGGCGGGCACCGCATCATCCTCGACCATGTCTCGGCGAGTTGGTCGGTCGACGAGACGCTCTCGGCCTCGGCCAATTACAGCAAGCCCGGTGAGGGCTTCTGGGATCTGACCGTGCAATGGTCGATTATCGCGGAATCGCTGACCCATTCGCTCCACGCCAAGGGCGAGCATGGCTATGGCAGCCTGATCCGAGGCGGGCAGGGGGCGAAGATCAGCTTCCACCACAATCTGTGGGCGAACCACGCCGCGCGCATGCCACGCCCCGGCAATTACAGCGGTCCCGATCAGGACCCGCTCGGCGCCTTTTTCGATTTCCGCTCCAACGTCTTCTACAATTGGGGCAACAACTGGTCCGGCTACAATGCCGACAAGGCGACGCTCGCGCGCTACAATTTCGTCGACAACGCCTATGTCATGGGCCCGCAGTCGCGCAAGCCGATCGCCTTCCATGAAAGCAACACGCTGGCCAGGGCCTGGTTCGCGGGCAACAGCATGAACGGCAGCATCCCCGCCGATCCGTGGAGCTTGGTCGATGGCATCGCGCCGGACGGCTACCGGCTGGCGGAGCCTGTGCCGATGCCCGCGGTCACCCGGCACGCCGCCGCCGACGCCTATGCGCGCGTGCTCGCCGAGGCGGGTGCCTCGAAGGTGCGCGACAGCGTCGATGCGCGGATTGTCGCCGGCGTGCGGGATCGCAGCGGCCGCCAGATCGACAGTCAGCGGGACGTGGGCGGCTGGCCCGAACTGAACAGCCTGCCGGCGCCCCAGGACAGCGACCGGGACGGCATTCCCGATGGCTGGGAAGCCGCGCACGGCCTCAATCCGCACGACCCCAACGACGGCGCGGCGGATCGCAATCGCGACGGCTGGACGAATCTGGAGGAGTGGCTCGCGGAAATGGCCGCAGTACGCGGCTGAGCAGCGACTCAGTACAACAGAACAAAAAAAAGAGGGGCGGCCGCTCATGTGGCCGCCCCTCGTCGCGTCAGAAGCTGCCGCGCAGGCCGATCAGGAACTGCCGGCCGGGCTTGTACTGGGTGAACGTCGCGTTCTCGAACTGGAAGTAGGAACGCAGCGTCGCATTGTTGAAGTTGGCGACGTTGATCGTCAGCTGCGGCGCCTGCTTGACGCCGAAGATCTTGTCGAGATCGAACGCCGAGGAGAAGTCCCAGCTGGTGTAGGTGGTGCCGTACAGCGCCGCCGCCGGGATGCCGTTCTGCGCCGTGCCGCTGTTCTGCGAGCCTTCGCGTGAGGTCACCGCGACGCGAAGCATGATGCCGTTCCGCTCGTAATAGCCGGTGACGTTGTACGTGAACGGAGCGACTCCGAAAGCCGTGGCGGGGCCGTCGCTGGTCTGGTCGACAAGGGTGGCGTTGGCATTGAAGCCGAAGCCGCGGATGCCGAGCTTTTCGGTGAGGAAGTCAAGCGGTTGGACCCACTGGAATTCCAGGCCGTTGATCTTCAGCTTATTCGGCACGTTGACCTGGCTGGTCACCTGTACCTGGGCACTGTTGGGTCCGCCGCGCGAGTTGATCGCGATCTGCTGGGTCGGGTTCAGCGTGTCGTAGGTGATGCCATATTGCGCCAGCGCGGTGAACGGCACCGTGTTGATCGCGGTGTTGGTGAAGCCCTCGATCGATTTGCGGAAGGCGTTGAAGCTGATCACGCCTTCGCGGCCGGTATAGTATTCGAAGCCGAGGTCGATGTTGTTCGACAGATAGGGCGCCAGCGCCGGATTGCCGATGCTCGCCTGATCGGCCGACGGCGCGCCGAAGTTCACGCCCGGCAGCTGCGCCGAAGGATCGGGCCGCGTCATCGTGCGGGAAGCGGCGACGCGGACGACGGCGTTGGCGCTGACGTCATAGGCGATGGTGGCCGCCGGCAGCCATTCGGAATATTCGTTGCGAGTGTCGACGATGTTGACCACGCTCGGATAGCGGCTGCCGTCCGCGATCTGCCCGCCGCTGGCCGTGGCGTTACGCGGATCGGCGAAGCTGACGCGTCCCGAGATCGTCTGGATCGTGTTTACAAAGCGCAGGCCGGCATTGAAGCGCAGCATGTTGCCGCCCAGTTCCTGCTCGCCGTTGATGGTGGCGAAGGCGGACTTGATGACCTCGCGGATCAGGCCGCCATTGGCGCCGGTGTTCGAACCGCCGCTTTCGGGCGTGTTGTCGTGGTAGAAGTCATAGTTGCTTGCCTGACGGAACTTGTCCCAATCCACGGTGACGAAGCCGGCGGGCCCCGGCCGCAGATAGCTTGGGAAGGCGGAGTTCGGGATCAGCGAGCCGCCATAGGTGACGGTGCCGGTCTGGCCGGCAGTGTAGCCGGTGCCATAGCCCGGATAGGTGGGATAGCCGGCCGGCGCTGCACCGGGCGCGTTCAGGCCTTCGCACGGGGGCTGCGAATTCGGGCCGGGCACGAAGATGTTGGGATTGTTGCCGCACACGGCGTTCTGCCAGGCCTGGGTGTTGTCGAAGCCGCGGATCCGGCGCGACACATCGTCGAAGGCGCCGCCGACCTGCAGGTTCAGCGTACGCTCACCCCAGGTAAGGTCGCCCCGCACGCCCTTATTGACGTTGCGGCGCCGCTCGTCCTGCATGTTGACGCGGCTGCCGGCATACCAGCCGAAATTCGCCGGATTGTTGAGATCCAGGCTGCTCTTGATTTCGGGAATGCCGCCGGTGGTGTTGAACGTGACCGTGGCATTCTGGCCCAGCGGCGTGGTGGCGCCGACGGTCGGGCTTTCGCGGTGGAAGGTCGAGCGGGCATAATTGCCCTGCAGGTTCAGCTTCAGCGTATCGGAAATGGTCCATTCGCCGCCGGGGTTGATGCTGAACAGCTCGGTCGTTTCGCGATAAGGACGGTATTCGTTGAAGAACTGAACATTGGCGAAGGTGCCGCTGGTCACGGTGCAGCCCGCGCTGCAATCGGATTTGTCGAACTTCAGGTTGGTTGGGATGAGGGCGCCGTTCCGCACGATCCACGCCACGTTCTCGCGGGTGAGCACGTTCTTCTTATAGCCGTACAGTCCGTCCACATAGAAATGCAGCGTGTCCGACGGGCGCCATTCGGCGCTGGCGATGGCGTTCACGCGATCACGCGGGCCGCGGATGCTGGTGTTGCGGCCCAGGCGCGGCAGCAGGCCGTTGTCGATCTGCTGGATCGTCGCGCCGGGATTGTTGGCGAGCAGGAAGTTGCGGTCTATCACCGTCCCCGCGACGAGCCCGGCGCCCGCGCCGGCGGGCACCACTGCCGGAATCGTCCAGTTGCCGCCGCCGGTGCTGTTGCAGCCCGTAGTGGCGCCGCACTGGGCAGCGGTGAGCGCCGGATTGGTATAACCGATGGTTTCGAAGCCGCGGGTATCGGTGAACAGCCGCTGGGCGGAAACGCCGGCGAGGATGCCGAACGTATCGTTGCGCCAGCTGCCGATCAGCGATCCGCGCACGCCGATCCGGTCCTCCGGCGTCTGGTTCGAACCCTGGATGTTATAGGCAAGGAAAGGGCCGGTGCGGTCGAACGGCCGCGCGGACCGCAGATCGATGTTACCGGCCGCGCCGCCTTCGAGCAGGTTGGCGGTGTAGCTCTTGTTCACGGTCAGCTTGGTGAACAGGTCGGTCGGGAAGAAGCTGAGGTCCACCGAACGATCGGTGCCCTGCGCATCGGTGGCGCCGGAGGAAGCGACCGCGATCGGCGCGCCGTTGAGCGTCACATTGGTGAAGTTCGATCCGAGACCGCGAATGGCGACGTTCACACCTTCGCCGGTCACGTCGCGCACGATCGTGATGCCGGGGATGCGGTTGAACGATTCGGCGATGTTGGTGTCCGGGAACTTGCCGATGTCTTCCGCGAAGATCGAATCGGTGAAGCCGGTGGATTCGCGCTTGGCGTTGGTCGCCTGGGCAAGGCTCTGGCGATAGCCGGTGACGACGATTTCCTGCACCTGGTCCGCCGCCGGGGCGCTCGCCTCTGGCACGCTGGCCGGCGGCGTTGTCTGGGTCTGCGCCTGGGCAGTGGCGGCATAACCGGCGCTCAGCATCGTCGCACAAAGCAGTGCCTTGCGCAGCGACCGGGCGTGAAACGCTGTATTCGTCATGTCAGGGTCCCCTCGGATTGCGGTCGGCGCTTTCGAACGGCCGACAATTTTTTTCGGTCGATGGTTTGGATTCGGGACCGACGTGCGCGACCGAAGATGCACGGGTCCGGTCCCGCGACGCGCCGTGTCGCGGGCTGAAGATATTCGATGCTAGACTCAGTTGGTGGGGGTCAGGGTGGGCTCAGGCCACATCGCAACGAGCCGCGCCAAACGGCCGGAAACGACGAAAAGTTAGTTTCTCCCGCCATCCTATCCTCATCCCACGAGCGCGCCCGCTTTACCGCCGGCGTCATGTTAGCGTTATCTTTCACGCTTTGGCCTGTCGGTCAAATGGATAATGGTAAGGCCATCTGCTTTTTGAAGATTACCAATCTTGATGCTGAAGCGGATATCGTTTGCAGTCACGCCTCGGCAAAAAAGAAGGGGCTGGCGGTCGCCAGCCCCTTGAAGGGCCTCCCGATTCTCGGGGAGGGGGACCGAGATCAGCGAGCCATAAGCGCCGCATAAGGAGGCAGTTCGGCCAGAGTCGCGCCGTTCACCTGTTCGATTGGCGTGCAGTGCGTCACCAGGGCTGCGGGGAGTGCCACGGGCGCTGCCGAGAGGTTGAACGCGCACAGGATCCGCATGTCGCCCAGCGTGCGTGCGAAGACGAGCAGGGCATCATCCGCGTGCAGCACCTCCATCGCGCCTTCCACCAGCGCCGGATGGGTACGGCGCAGCGCGATCAGGCGACGCGTGTGCTGAAGGAGCGAGGTGGGATCGGCCTCCTGCAGGTCCACCGCCAGCGCCCGGTGCTCGGGGCCGAGCGGAAGCCAGGGGCGGGCGGTGCTGAAGCCGATGTTCGGCGCGGCGGCCGCCCACGGCATCGGCGTGCGCGCGCCGTCGCGGCTTAGCGTAAGCGGCCAGTTCGCGATCGCTTCGGGATCCTGCAGGTCCGCGAAGTCGATATCGACCTGGGTCAGGCCCAGTTCCTCGCCATAATAGAGAATTGCATTGCCACGTAGCGTAAGCAGCAACAGCATCTTCATCACGGCGAATGCAGCGCGATGCTCGGGCGCCACCCAGCGCGACAGCGCGCGCGGTGCATCGTGGTTCTCGAACGCCCAGCTTGGCCAGCCAATGCCCGGCGTGTCTGGCCATTCGGCGAGCGCGCGCTGCACCAGCGCGGGCGTCAGGCGGTCGGCGTAGAGGAAGTTGAAGCCATAAGCACTATTGAGCCGCGTCTCGCCGGCGGTGAATTGGTGCATTTCGGCCTCCGGCGCGGGGCCGCCGACTTCGGCGACGGTGAAGCGGCCGGGATAAAGATCGGCCAGCGCGCGCAGTTTCTCGAGCAGCAGCGGAATGTCGGCATGGCTCTGGTTGTAGACATGCTGCTGGAAGTCGAACGGGCGCGTACGGGGCAATCCCGTGTCGGGCGCGGGCGGGTTATCGCGCAACTGCGGATCATGCATCGTGAAGTTGATGGCATCCAGCCGGAAGCCGTCGACGCCGCGATCCAGCCAGAACTTGGCCGTGGCGAGGGTGGCAGCCTGCACCTCCGGATTGTGGAAGTTTAGGTCGGGCTGCTCGCGCAGGAAATTGTGGAGATAATATTGGCCGCGCCGAGCGTCCCAGGTCCAGGCCGGGCCGCCGAACACCGACTGCCAATTGTTGGGCGGGCTGCCATCGGGCTTGGCATCGGCCCAGACATACCAGTCGGCGCGTGCGTTGGTGCGGCTGGTGCGGCTCTCCTGGAACCAGGGATGCTGGTCCGAGCTGTGCGAATAGACCTGGTCGATCAGCACCTTGAGGCCGAGCGCATGGGCGCGGGCGACCAGCGCGTCGAAGTCGGCGAGCGTGCCGAACACGGGATCGACGCCGCAGAAATCGGCGATGTCATAGCCAAAATCTCGCATCGGTGACGTGAAGAAGGGCGAGATCCACACCGCGTCCACGCCCAGCGCCGCGACATGATCGAGCCGCGCGGTGATGCCGGGCAGGTCGCCGATGCCGTCGCCGTTCGAGTCCGCAAAGCTGCGTGGATAGATCTGGTAGATCACCGCGCCGCGCCACCACGGCCGAGTTTCGGTGGAGAGGTCACGCATCGACATTAGGTTCACTTGGAGGCTCCGGCCGCGCAGACGGCGAAGCCGAAGGCGGGAAGGGAAAGGGTGAGGCTGCCGGGGGCAGAGGCGCTGGCAGGGCAGGCACCTGCCAGGGTGCGGAAGGCGGTGGAGCCGGCCTCGACCTGGACGTTGCCCGTCCAGGGCTCAGGGCTGGTGTTGAAGGCGATCACTGTCTCCGCGCCGGTCCTCGGATCGAAGCGTGAGACGGCGAACAGACCCGGCTTGTCGCTGGCGAAACGCGTGACCTGCCGCCCGCGGGTGAGCGCCGGGTGGCTGGTCCGCAGCCGGGCGAGCGTCGCGATCTCGCGAAACAGCGGATGGCCGAGGTTGAAGCTGGGCGTGGCGGTGGTCGCGTCGGTGCCGAGCAGGTGATTGTCGTTGTAGCTGGCCACCTTGCTCCCGAACATGTCCTCGCGCGCGTCCTGGTCGTTGCCGTCGCTGACGAAGCCCTGCTCGTCGCCCGAATAAATGGTCGGCACGCCGCGCAGCAGCAGGAGCATTGCCTGGGCGAGCTCGACCCGCTGGAGCAGTTCGGCCTGGCTGATCTTCGGATTGGCCTGCTTGATGAAGGTGGCGGCGCGGCCCGCGTCATGGTTGCTGACGAAGGTGGGCAGGCGGTGCGCGGTCTTCTCGCCGCCCTCGTACAGCACGTCCGCCGCGAACACCTTTGCGAGGCGATCGGTCCCCTTGCCGCCGGCAACATCGATCACCGCCTGGTTGAAGGCGAAGTCGAGCACTGCGGGGAACTTGTCGACGCGGGTGTGGCGGGCCAGCGCGGCGACTTCTGGATCGGCGACCTCGCCGAAGATGTGGAAGTTAGGGATCCCCTTCGCCTTGGCGCGGGCCAGCATTGCCGGGACGAAGGCCTGCCAAAACTCCGGGTTCACATGCCGCGCGGTGTCGACGCGGAAGCCGTCGATGCCGAAGCGATCGATCCAGCCGCCGAAAATGTCGATCATCCCGGCAACGACACGCGGATGCTCGGTCATCAGGTCGTCTAGGCCGACGAAATCGCCCATGGTCGAGCTCTCGCCCGCAAAGGACGAGTTGCCGCGATTGTGGTAATAGATCGGATCGTTGAGCCAGGCGGGCACCTTCACGTTCCGCTCCGCCTCGGGCACCGCCGGCGTATAGGCATAGTCCGGGCGAGTGAGCCTGGCGAAGTTGGCGGCGCTGTGATCGTCGTCGCCGCTGAAGCCAGGGTTGATGGCCGTGCCGGCGACGCCCCCTTTACGGCTGTAAGGATAGTCGGCGCGGCTGCGATAGCTGCAGTCGCCGCATTCGCGATACTGGATCACGTCCGCCGTGTGGTTCACCACGATGTCCATATAGACCTTGATGCTCCGCTTGTGTGCGGCATCCACCAGCGCCTTGAACTCGGCGTTGGTGCCGAAATGCGGATCGACCTGGGTGAAATCGGTGATCCAATAGCCGTGATAGCCCGCCGATTCCTGCCCCTTCGGCCCCTGCACCGGCTTGTTCTTGAAGATCGGGCCGACCCAGATCGCGGTGGCGCCCAGCGCCTGGATATAGTCGAGCCGCTGGATCGCGCCCTTCAGATCGCCGCCATGATAGAAGCCCTTGGACGCAGGATCGAAACCGGTGACCAGCCGGTCGCCGGTCAGCCCGCCGCGATCATTGGTGGGGTCGCCATTGTCGAAGCGGTCGGGGAGGAGGAAGTAGAGCACCTCGTCCTCGGGCAGCCGGTCGCGATAGGTCTGCGCCATGGCCGGAGTCGCGGCGAGCGCGGCGGCGATCAGGGCGAGGGCGGTGGAACGGATCATGCGGCAATCTCCGCGTCCGCAGCGCCGTGCGCGCGGACGAACTCGCTATGGGGGGCCATCTGCGCGGCCTCGCGCGCATTAAGCTTGGCGATGAGGTCGAGATACTCGGCGATCTGCGCGGCCGGCGGCGCATCGGCGAGCGGGTGATGACCCTCCGCCGCGATGCCCTGGCCGGCGAGCACCTGTAGCCAGGCGACGTCGCTGAACAGATCGCCGTCCTCGCGGTCGATCTCGCCGCTCGCGCGCCACAGCGCGATCTTCTCGGCAAGGCCGTCGGGCAGGGGCGCCTCGCGGCGTTCGCGCCAGAAGGGCTCGTCGCGATCGTTCGCCCAGTAATGCAGGGTCAGGAAGTCGCGGATCCGCTCCATCTCCTGCGCGGCCTGCCGGTTGTAGCGGTTGCGCAGCGGCGCGATCGCGCGGGCGCCCGGCAACAGCGTCAGCACGCGCTCGATCGCCGACTGGATGAGGTGGATGCTCGTCGATTCCAGCGGCTCCAGGAACCCGCTGGCAAGGCCGAGCGCGATGACGTTGCCCGCCCAGCACTGCTCCCGGCGCCCCGCCGTGAAGCGCAGCGGCCGCGGATCGGCGAGCGCGGGCTCGTCCAGTCCGGCTAGCAGCGCCGCGGCGGCCGCATCGTCCGACAGATGCCGGCTCGAATAGACGATGCCGTTGCCCGTGCGGTGCTGCAGCGGAATCCGCCACTGCCAGCCGGCCCCGTGCGCGGTGGCGCGGGTATAGGGGGTGAAATCGCGTGCACGCGCGCTGGGCACCGCCAACGCGCGGTCGCACGGCAGCCAGTGCGACCAGTCGCGATAGCCAACGCCCATCGCCTCGCCGATCAGCCGCGCATGGAAGCCGGTGCAGTCGAGAAACAGGTCGCCTTCGATCCGGCGATCGCCGTCGAGGTGCAGCGCCTGCAGATTGCCGTCCTCCCCCGCCCGCGCGACTGCTTCGATCCGTCCCTCGTGCCGCACCACGCCCCGCGCTTCGGCATAGTCGCGCAGGAAGCGAGCATAGAGACCCGCATCGAAATGGAAGGCATAGGGCATTTCCGGCAGTACGCGGGCGGTGCGGGCGGGCCCACGCTGCATCCGGTTGCCGAGTGCCGCGACATTGTTGAGCGCATAAGCGGCCAGCGGCTCGGCCACGCCCTCGGCCATTCCGCGCAGCCAGGTGTGGCGGAAGGCGAGCAGGCCGTTGTCGCGGCCAACCTCGCCAAAGGCGTGCATGTAGCGCCCGCTTTTGGTCCAGCCGACGAACTCGATCGCCAGCTTGTAGCTCGCCTGGGTGGCGGCGACGAACGCGTCCTCGTCGATGCCCAGGCTGGCGTTGAACATCCGGATCTGCGGAATAGTCGCTTCGCCCACGCCCACCGTGCCGATCGCATCCGATTCGACGAGCGAGACGGTGAAGCCGGCCCCCAGGAACCGGACCAGCGCGGCGGCCGCCATCCATCCGGCGGTGCCGCCGCCGGCGACGACGATGCGATAGGGTGCTGTGGATGCCATGGCCTACCCTTCCGGTGCCGGCAGGTGGCGCCCGGCTCCCTGCGGGGGAACCGGGCGGCCAACCGTCAGAACTTGTACGTGATGCCGAGATAATAGTCCCGGCCGTAGCGCTGATATTCGCGGACCAGGCGCTGGTCGCCGGCCTCGGTGGTGACGAACGGCTGGTCGGTCAGGTTCTTTGCCTGCGCCAGGATCGCGAGGCCCTTCAGCGGACCGGCCTGGAATTCATAGCCGATCTGGGCATCCAGCACCCCTTCCGCCTTGCCGGTGCGGAATTCCGGGTTGGCCGAAAGGCCGGCCAGCTCCGCCAGGAAGCTGTCGCGCCAGCGATAGGTGGCGCGCGCCTGGAAGCCGTTCTTCTCGTAATAGGCAGTGCCGGTGGCGATCCACTTCGATTGGCCGGGCAGCGTCACCGGCTGGGTGGGGTTGCTGCCATAGGTCACGCGGCTGTCGACATAGCTGCCGCTGGCGAACACGCCGAACCCGTCCAGCGCGCTGGTAAAGGTGCTGAACGGCAGCGATGCGGTGGCTTCCACGCCCAGAATGTCGCCTCGGCCGGTATTGTCCGGCGTGGTCACTAGGCCGAACTGCGCGTTCTGCGCCCGTACGATCGCCGCCGCCGCCGGGGGCAGCGCCGACAGCAGCGCCGAGAAGTCGTACAGCGTGCTGTTGTTCGGATCGACGAAGTCGGTGAGGTGCTTGTAGAAGCCGGTCAGCGCCAGATAGCCGCCACCGCGCAGATACTTCTCTACCGAGATGTCGATGTTGGTCGATTGATAGGGGCGAAGGCGGAAATTGCCGCCGTTTGAGCTGAACGGGCTGTTCTGCGGCAAGCTGCCCAGGCCCACCTTGGAAAGATCGATGCTCACCGCCTGGGTGATGCGTTCCTGGTCCAGGCGGGGGCGGACCATCGTCTGCGCCGCACCCAGCTTGACGTAGAAGGCGTCCATCAGTTCCAGGCTGAACGTCGCCGAGGGCAGGAAGTTGGTGTATTTGGTGCTGTCTGCGACCGGTGACGTGGTGACGACGCCGTTCTGCAGCGCGGCGATCGCGCCAGAGGAGCCTTGGTCGGTATGCACCACCTGCAGGCCAAGCGTGCCCTTCAGTGCCTTGCCGCCGACAAGGCCGTCGATCACCAGCTTGGCATAGCCGGTATAGACCTTCTCGGTCACGACGTTGTCGCGCACCAGCGAGTCCGGGCGATTGTCGAACACCGAACGCAGCTGGCTGTACACCTTCAGCGGATCATAGGTCAGCATCTTCGGCACGCCCAGATAGGCCAGCGCCACCGGCTCGCTTAGCACCGCGTCCGCAGGCACCGCGAAGCTGGTCGGCGTGCCGCTGGCGATCGTGCAGTTGGTGCCGGCACCCGGCGGGCACAGGAAGAACGATGTGTAGCGGCTCTGCTTCTCGCGGCGGCTGAAGTTCGCGCCGACTTCCCAGCCCTTCACCACGCTGCCGCTGAACTCGCCGTTGAAGCTGGCGCGCAGCGATTTCAGGTCGTCCTCGAAGTCCGGCCGGTTGAGGAAGCCGGCCTGGACGACGGACTGGGTGCCGTTGAACCCCCAGCCGCGCGGATCGGTCAGCCGGATCACGCTCGTGTTGGTGTAATCCAGCGTCGGCACGATGCTGTAGGTGCCGTTCGCGTTCTGGTTGATCCGGATCGTGTCCTTGGCGCCGGTGGAGTTGTAGCCCGTGCCCGAATAGGTTTCGAGCAGGAAGTCGGTGCGGGTGGCGCGGCTCCAGCTGGCGTCGACGACAAAGTGAACGCTGTCGCTCAGCTTGAAATCGTTGTTCCAGCCCAGCGACAGGTTTTCGGCCTTGCGATCGTTGAAGTCGTTACGCTGGACGGCGACGACGTTGCTCAGCGTGGCGCTGGTGACCAGGCCGTTCTGCACCGTGTAACCGGGCTGAATCACGGCGTTCGATCCCCATTGCGGTGCAATCGGGAATTCGATGCCGCGCAGGCGCTGGGTTTCCTGGAAGTGCGAATAAAGCGCGTCGAAGGTCGAATGGAAGTTATCGCTCGGTTCCCATTCCACCGTGGCGACGCCGCCATAGCGCTTGAGCAGGTTGGACTGCACATAGGGCTTCGCGCCGCCGAGGAAGAGATTGCCGCCGGCGGCGGTCTCGTTCGGGAAGCCCCAGGCGGCATAGCGCTCGATCTGGGTCGGCGTGTTCTGCGCCGAAAGGCCGATCGCGATACCCAGCGTGTCGCCGGCGAACTTGTCGACGAACGTCGCCGACGCACGATAGCCATAGCGGGTGCCGTCGGGGTTGAGCGCCTTCTGCTCGTTCAGCTGGCCACGCGCCGCGACGACGAAGGTGCGCTTCGATTGATCGAGCGGACGAAGCATGCGCAAATCGACCGTGCCGGCGATGCCTGCGGCGATCAGCGACGCATCGGCCGACTTGTAGACGTTGACGTTGCGGAAGAATTCCGACGGATACTGATCATATTCGACGCCGCGATTGTCGCCCACCGTCACCTGCTCGCGGCCGTTCAGCAGCGTGGTGGAGAAATCGGGCCCCAGGCCGCGGATCGACAGGCGCTGGTCGCGGCCTTCCAGCCGCTGCGCGGTGACGCCCGGGATGCGGGCGAGCGAGTCTGCGATCGACACGTCGGGCAGCTTGCCAATGTCCTCGGACGATACCGAATCGACGATCATCGTGTTGTTGCGCTTGATGTTCGCCGAGGATGCGAGCGCCGCGCGGAAGCCGGTGACGACGATCTCGCCGCCGGTGGCGCTATCCTGCGTGTCGCTTGCCGGCATGTCGGCCGGCGGGGTCGCGGCGTCCTGCGCTAGGGCGGCGGCGGTGGTGAAGCTGAAGGCGATCGCGGCGGCGCTGGCGCCAAGCGCGATGCGGGCGGCACGCGGGCCGCGGAAGGTGCGAAGCAACATGTCTCTCCCCAATTCGTCTCTGCTCCGGGCTCTTGATGGCCGGATGGTGCCCGCCCCATGCGGGATGCGCCGGATCTGCGCAGTGCTGCACCTCTTCTTGCAAAACAGGGTATGGAGGCCAGCCGCTCACATACGTATTCAACCGCGAACTGGGCCGGGGAGGCCGGTTTTCCGCCACTGCCGCGATTGACGCGGCCTTGCCGATGCGCCCATGCATAATATGCGATGCGGGGATACGGCCGCACGCGGGGAGGGTTCATGATGGGCATGCAGCGCAAGCCTACTTCGTTCGACATTGCCCAGCTCGCCGGCGTTTCGCAGCCGACCGTCTCGCGGGCGCTGCGCGGCGAGGCGGGGGTCAACCCCGCGACGCGTCTGCGCATTGAGTCCATAGCGAAGCAGTTGAACTACCGTGTCGACAAGGCGGCCTCCAATCTCCGTACCCGCCATTCGCAGACGCTGGCGCTGCTGTTCTTCGAAGATCCGACGTCGGATGATTCGCTGATAAATCCGTTTTTTCACTCGATGCTGGGTTCTATCATTCGCGCTTGTGCCGAACATAATCATGATCTGCTGATTAGCTTTCAGCAGCTCTCCAGTGACTGGCACACCGATTATGAGGATGCTCGCAAGGCCGATGGGCTGATCCTGCTCGGCTATGGCGATTTCGAACTGTACCGCACGCGGCTCGCTGCCCTACGGGATGCCGGCACGCATTTCGTGCGCTGGGGTTCGGTGCTCTCCGAAGATGCGGGGCTCACCGTCGGTTGCGACAATCGTGGCGGCGGTGCGGAGGCGACGCGGCACCTGCTGGCGCTGGGCCGGCGACAAATTGGATTTTTGGGTACGGCCTCCAGCCATTATCCGGAGTTTCACGAGCGCTATCGCGGCCATGCGGAGGCGCTGGCCGCCGCGGGTATCGCGGTTGCGCCCGATCTGCAGATCGATGCGATCACCACCGAGGAATCGGGGGCGGCCGCTGCCCAGGCGCTGCTCGACAGCGGCGCGCAATTCGACGCGGTGCTTGCGGCGAGCGACCTGATCGCGATCGGCGCGATGCGGGCGCTTCAGGCCGCGGGCAAGCGCATTCCAGAGGATGTTTCGGTGATCGGTTTCGACGATATTCCCGCCGCCAGTTCGGCAAGTCCGCCGCTCACCACCGTGATGCAGGATGCGCGGCTGGCCGGTCGTCGCCTGGTGGAAACCCTGATCGGCCGCATCCGCGACACGCCGGTCGGTCCGGCGCTGCTGCCCACCAAGTTGATCGTTCGCAAATCGTGCGGAGCGTGAGGGTGGAGAAGCCGCGTCAGTCCTTTGCTGGGCTTTGGAACATCAGCTTCGGCTTTTTCGGCATCCAGATCGGGTTCGCGCTGCAGAACGCCAACATGAGTCGAATCTTCCAGTCGCTCGGCACGGATCTGGACGATCTGCCCGCGCTCTGGGTGGCGGCGCCGCTCACCGGCCTGTTGGTGCAGCCGGTCATCGGCCATCTCAGCGACCGCACCTGGCTCGGCCGTCTGGGGCGGCGGCGGCCCTATTTCCTCGGCGGGGCCATACTCGCGGCGCTGGCGCTGCTGCTGATGCCGGAAAGCCCGGCTTTGTGGTTCGCTGCGGGCCTGCTCTGGGTGCTCGATGCCTCGCTCAACATCTCGATGGAGCCGTTCCGCGCGTTCGTGGGTGACATGCTGCGCAAGGACCAGCACAGCGCTGGCTATGCGGTGCAGACTGCCTTTATCGGCATGGGCGCGGTGCTGGGATCGATCTTTCCCTGGGCGCTCGAAAAGTTCGGCGTCTCCAATGCGGCGGTTGCGAACGGCCTGCCGGATACGGTGAAGTTCGCCTTCTGGTTCGGTGGAGCGGCGCTGTTTTGTGCTGTCTTGTGGACGGTGCTGACGACGCGCGAATACAGCCCGGCCGAAATGGCTGCGTTCGACGATGCGTCGGCGGTGGAAGCGGGGGCCGCGATGCGGCTGCTTGCGGCGCGCCATCCGGCGGCGGGGATGCCCTGGGTTCTGGGCGGCGCGCTGGTGGTCCTCGCGGTCGCCCGGTTCGCACTGGAGAAGGAAGTCTATCTGCTCGGCGGTCTGCTGATCGCCTATGGCGTCGCGCAGGCGGTGGCGATCCTCCGTGCGCGGACGGACAGGGCGAGCATGCTCGGCCATATCGTCGGCGATTTCGCCGGCATGCCGGTGCTGATGAAGCGGCTGGCGGTGGCGCAGTTCTTCAGCTGGTCCGCGCTGTTCATCATGTGGATCAACACGACGCCGATCGTCGCCGGCACCTTCTATGGCGCGCCCGATCCGACAAGCACCGGCTATCAGCAGGGCGCCAACTGGGTCGACGTGCTGTTCGCTACCTATAACGGCGTTGCGGCGGTGGCCGCGCTCACGCTGTTGCCGCTGCTCTCCGCGCGCATCGGCAAGGCGCGGACGCACCTGGTCGGCCTGGTATGCGGCGCGGCGGGCTTCGCCAGCTTCTTCCTCGTGCGCGATCCGGTGTGGTTGATCGCCAGCGAAATCGGCATCGGCATCGCCTGGGCGTCGATTCTCGCCATGCCGTACGCCATCCTCGCTTCCAGCCTGCCGCAGGCGAAGCTCGGTATCTACATGGGATTGTTCAACATTTTTGTCGTTTTGCCGCAGCTGTTGGTGGCAACGGTAATGGGATCAATCATGAAGCGCCTCTTCCCCCAAGAACCCATCTGGACGATGGCTTTCGCTGCGGGCACGCTGCTGCTTGCGGCAGCGGCGATGCTGCGGGTGGCGGCACTGTCGCGGGATTGAAGCAAGGCTAGGCCGGTCGCCGAACCCACGCTATCGTTCCGCATCCGTTGTGGAATAGCGGATCGAGCGACCTCACAGGGAGAGCAGGGATGATCATCGTCGCGGGCGCAACCGGGGACCTTGGGGGCAGGATCGTTCGCGAACTTGCTGGTCTGGGCGCGCCGGTGTGCTCCCTTGTGCGGGCCGGTACTTCGCCAGAACGGATGGCCGCAATCCAGGGAGAGATCCGCACAGTCGATTTCGACGATGTCAGGGCGACCGCCGCTGCGATGGAAGGCGCCAGCTGTGTCGTATCGGCGCTAAGCGGGCTCGAGCCGGTGGTTCTCGGCGTGCAAGGCCAACTGCTCGATGCTGCAGTACAGGCGGGCGTGCCGCGGCTCATCCCTTCGGACTTCGCCATTGACTTCCGCAAGATTCCGCCGGGGACCAACCGTAATCTCGACCTGCGCGAACGCTTTCGCCGCCGCGCCGAGCAAGCTGACATTCGGCTGACGTCGATCCTGAACGGCGCCTTCATGGATATGCTGACCGGCGTGATGCCGGTGATCCAGCATCGTCTCCGCAGCGTGCTCTACTGGGGCAGCGCCGATCAGCCGATGGACTTCACTACCATCGCGGATACGGCGGCCTTTACGGCGCGCGCCGCCATGGATAACGATAGCCCGCGCTTGCTCAACATCTGCGGTGATCGCGTCACTGCGCGCGACCTTGCCCAAATCGCCGGAACTGTCCGCCAGCAGCCCTATCGGGTTCTGCCCGCCGGAACGATCGGGATGCTGGGGCTGATGATCGGCCTCGCCAAGCGGGTTGCGCCCGGCAAACCCGGAGATCTCTATCCTGCTTGGCAGGGCATGCAATATATGCGGAATCTGTTTGCAGGCGAGGGCATGCTGGACACGCCATTCGACAATGATCGCTATTCCGGTCTCCGCTGGACCCGCGTAGAAGATGTGCTGCGCGAGGACGCTAGATGGGTAGGTAAGCGTTAGCGTCGGGCCGCCAGCTTGTGAAGGAGGTCGTCTCGCGCCTGCGCCACCTGATCCGCTGTCGGTGCGCCCAGCGCACCGCGGGCGGCGGGAGCGATACGGTCGGCGGGATCCCCGTTCAGTTGGAATACCAAATGGTCGAACATGGCGCGCCACGCCATGCGCTGGTCTCCCGGCAGCAGCCGGATCGAAAACAGCGCGTGGAGCAGCGCATCGTGCGGACTAAGCATCGCCTCGGGAGCGGACACCCACCAGTAGTTGGCGAAGAGATTGACAGATTCCAGCGAGTCCACCGCGTGCCACCAGTGGAAAGGAATGTAGATTGCATCACCGGGCGCCAGTTCCGCCACCTGGGCATGACGTGCGGCCTCCGCGAAGCGCGGGAAACGCTCCAGGTCCGGCGCCGCGAGATCGACGAGGCTAATCGGCGTCCCCGCCGGCGTGATCTCCAGCGGCCCCATATACAGGTTGCTCACCTGGTCTGGCGGGAACAGCGTGAACCGCCGCCGGCCGGCGACGACGATGCCGATGTTTTCCATCAGATCGTAATGGGCGGCCACTCGAGCAGCGTTGCCCAACCATAAGCGAGGTAGGGCGGCAGCATCGAGCAGGTCGATCCTGTTCTCTTCCTCAAAACCCGGCAGCAGTTGCGGGGCGGGGATCGATTGAATGGCCATGGCATAGCCCGTTGGCCGATCAACTTCGCGCAGGAGCCGATCGAGGAACGGCGCCAGCGGCGACACGCCCCGTACGAAGTTCATGCCGGTCATCGCTGCGTCGTAGAAGAAGCGCCCTTCGATCGCCGGCTCCCCGACGATCGCATTGACCGGGCGATCATGCGCCTTTTGCTTGCAATAGCGTACCAGCGCCGCGGGCCCCGCCCGCCCGGCTTCCACCGCCGGCCAATGCGCGGCAAGTCCGCGAAATACAATCGGCTGCCCAGCGGGCCGTATCTCGGCGTCGAAACGCGCGCGGTCGATCGGTCCCATTTCCCGCATCGGCTGCGGCGCAGGCAGGAGGGTCACGAGACCCGCCGCAGGGGGGCGGGCTGGCAGCCGAGCTCGCGCAGATAGGCATCCTGTAAAGGCATGGTGTTCGCTGTCTCGTCAATCACTTGCGCGATATGGTTCAGACGCTTGAGTGTCTCCTCGTCCGATAGCAGATCGGCGATGGGATGATAGCCTTGGGGTTCGATGCCCTGGCCGTTCATCACGGCCAGCCAACTCGCCTCGGGGAATAGCTCGTGCTGATCCCGGAAGATGCGGCCGTTCGCGCGGAACATGGCGATCTTCTCGCGCAAGCCGTCGGGTGGCGTCAGGTCGCGGCAGCGGCGCCAGAAGGCGCTGTCGTCGCGTTCGGTGGCCTTGTAGTGCAGGATCAGAAAATCGCGAATGTCGGCATATTCGCGCGCTGTCTCGCGATTGAACCTGTCAATCTCCGCGGCATCGAAGTTCTTGCTGGGGAACAGGGCCATCAGCCGGCCGATCCCCGATTGCACAAGATGGATGCTGGTCGATTCCAGCGGTTCGAGGAACCCGCCGGCCAGCCCGATAGCGACGACATTTCCGATCCAGGCGCGATCACGATGGCCGGCGCGAAAGGCAAGCTGGCGCGGTTCGGCTAGCGGTGGTCCGTCCAGGTGCGCCAGCAGTGTCGCCGCCGCCTCGTCGTCGGAAAGAAAGGCGCCGGCATAGACATAGCCGTTGCCGATGCGGTGCTGCAGCGGAATCCGCCATTGCCACCCCGCCGCCCGAGCGATTGATCGGGTGAGCGGCATCCGATCGCCGCCTAGGGCGCAAGGCACGGCGACGGCCCGGTCGCAGGGCAGCCAGTCGGTCCAGTCCTGAAAGGTCGCACCCATCGCCTGCTCGATCAGCAGTCCTCGAAAGCCCGAGCAATCGATGAATAGATCGCCTGCGATGTCGGTGCCGTCCTCAAGCCGCACTGCAGACACATGCCCGGTATTGGCGTCGCGCAGCACATTGACGATGCGGCCTTCGGTCCGGATTACGCCCAGCGTTTCGGCTAGGTTCCGCAGATAGGTGGCGTAGAGCGCAGCGTCGAACTGAAACGCGTAGCCAAGCTTCGCCAGCGGCGAGTTGGGCAGTTCGGGGCGCGGATGCGTGAAACGGCCCCGCATGCCGGCACTCGCACCGATCGAATAGGCGTCCAGCGGAACCGTTGCGCCCAGAGACCGCGCCTTCAGCCAGAAGTGGTGGAACTCGACGCCCAGCATGTCGAGTCCATAGACGCCGAAGGGATGAACATAGCGATGGCCGATTCGGCGCCAATCGACGAATTCGATACCCAGCTTATAGGTGGCCTGGGTAGCGCGGACGAACTCGGCTTCGTCAATGCCCAACATGGTGTTGAACAGCGCAATGTGGGGGATCGTCGCCTCGCCGACGCCGATCGTCCCGATCTCCGCCGATTCCACGAGCTCGATGCGCATCTCCGGCATTCGTCCGAGCAGTTTGCCGAGCGCCGCCGCAGCCATCCAGCCGGCGGTGCCGCCGCCTACGATAACGACCCGCTGGATAAGGTCCTGTCTCACACCGGCGAGCCTGGCGATGCGAAGGGCGATTCCTGTGCAAAGGAAAAGACCGGCAGGCTTTCCGCCTGCGCAGCCGGCGAGGCGCTCTGCTTGGGCGCGATAGCTGCCAGGAATTCGGCGTGGCTGGGCATTTTCTGGGCGGTCTCCCAATAGCCCTGGCGCATCTGTTCGAGCGCCTGGGCGACGAGATTTTCGTCCAGCGCGTCGGCTGCTGGCTCATGTTCCTCGGGCACGATATGCTGGCCCAGGCAGACGGCGATCCAGCTGGGATTCGCGAACAGCTCCATGCCTTCGCGGAACAGCCGTCCCTTGGTGCGGAACAGCTCAATCTTGCGATTGAGGCTGTCGGGCACGTCCATCGTCCGGCAGCGATCCCAGAAGGGCGTGTCGTTGCGATGCGTCGCTTTGTAGTGAAGGACGATGAAGTCTCGCACGTCCTCGTACAATTCGCGCATCTGGCGATTATATTCGTCCCGCTCGATGGCGGCGAAGCGCTTGTCGGGGAACAGCGCGATCAGCCGGGCAATGCCGCTCTGGATGAAGTGGATGCTGGTCGATTCCAACGGTTCGATAAAACCGCCGGAAAGGCCAAGAGCCACTACATTCTTCCGCCACATCTCCCGTCTCCGGCCGGTGACAAAGCTAATACGGCGTGGTTCGGCCAGCGGCGCGCCCTCCAGCGAGGCGAGTAGTTGCTGCTCGGCAGTATCGTCGTCGAGGAAGTCGCTGGAATAGACCAGTCCGTTGCCAACACGGTGCTGTAGCGGAATGCGCCACTGCCAGCCGGCGTCCCGCGCGGTGGAGCGCGTGAATGGCGTCGGCTCACGCACATTGGCGCACGGCACCGCGACCGCCCGATCGCACGGCAGCCAGTGTCGCCAATCGTCATACCCGGTCTCCAGCGCCTGCTCGATCAGCAGGCCGCGGAAACCCGAGCAGTCGATGAACAGATCGCCCGCCACGCTGCGCCCATCGGCCAGCGTGAGGGATTGAACGAACCCGTCCTCCGGTCGCAGAGTCACATCGGTGATCCTGCCTTCGATCCGATGGATGCCCCGCGCTTCCGAAAGGCGGCGCAGCAACTGCGCGTACAGGCCAGCATCGAAATGAAAGGCATAGAAGAGTTCGCGCACGGGTGTCTGCGCGTTTGCTGCGGGCCGTCCGAACTTCCCCAGCGACGCCGCCACCGCGCTCATTGACCAGGCGGCGATGTCCGCGATGGGCCTGCGCGCACGCTCACGCAGATACAATTGGTGAAAGTGGACGCCCTGCAGATCCTGGGCATAATTTCCAAACGGATGGAAATAGCTGTCGCCGAGCGCGCCCCAATCCACGAACTCAATGCCAAGCTTGAACGTGCCCTTGGTCTCGGCGATGAACGTATTCTCGTCTAGCCCGATCATCGCGTTGAAGTTAAGGATCGGCGGGATTGTCGCTTCACCAACGCCCACGGTCCCGATCTCTTCCGATTCCACCACGGTTACGCGGGTGTAGCCGTTGTTGAGGAAGCGGGAGAACGCGGCTGCGGCCATCCAGCCGGCGGTGCCGCCGCCGACGATCACAACCTCGCGGATACTATGCTCGTTCATGAAGGTGCCTCGATTGCGCGGCCAGCAGGGCGGCGGGGGTGGGTAGGGGCTGGATCGCCCGATCGATGCGGGCACGGAACGCCTGCATGGCGCGTTCGGCTTCGATCGACGACACGGCATCGGCAAGCGGATCCACGCTGCGCGGAAGCACGCCCTGGCCGAACAGTACGGCAAGCCAGCTGTCGCGGTCGAACGTCTCTTCCTCGTAGAAAGGGAGACGGCCCCGCGCGCGGAAAAGCCGCAGGCTGTGCGCGAGCGATTCCGGCAGGGCTGCGCTGGCAATATCACGCCAGAACAGCTCGTCGCGCCGGCTGGTGCAGTAATGCAGCAGCACGAAATCACGCACCCGCCGTGCCTCCGCAAGCGCCTGACGGTTGTATTCGGCAGTCTCCAGCGGGTGCGGCGCACCGGCCGGCAGCATCGCGATCAGCCGGTCGATCGCGCTGTGCGCAAGGTGCAGATTAGCCCAGACGAGCGGCTCGATAACCACCGCCGCGTCTCCGACGGCAATCACATTGCCGCGCCACGGCTCGAGCGTGGCGCCGGCCTCCAACCGGATCGCCAGCGCGTCGTCCTCTGTGTGGGAGGAGGCGAAGACTCGGCCTGTCTGCGTAGGGCTCGTCCAGCGCCATCCCGCTTCTTCGGCGATGATGGTGTCGTTTGGCGCCGGCTCGGCCGTCGGGGCGTCGCTAAGTACCAGACGGTCGCACGGCAGCCAGCGGCGCCAATCCTCGCGCGTCGCGCCCAGCGTACCGTGCAGCAATGCGTCGGGTCCGGTGCAGTCGACGAAGAGGTCGGCGGCAAGCAGGCTGCCGTCGTCCAGCGTCAGCGCCGTGATGCCGCCGTCCGCTCCCGGTATTACGGCCTTCAGCCCGCCAGCATGGATCCGCACGCCGACATGGCGGGCAAACGCCACGATCATCTTCGAATAGCGCTGCAGGTCCAGCGCCAGTCCGAACCCATGATCGGCGAGGACGTCGTCGCCGGTCGGCAGCATCATCCGGCCGGCGCGAGCCATGACGGCTGCGGGCGAAAAGGCTTCGAACGGCGGGACGTCGCCGCGCATCGCGGCACGCGCCCAAAGCAGATGGAACGGTGCGCTGCCCATCGCTTCGCCATGTCGGGCATAGCTATGGATGAAGTCGCCGTCGGGGCCTGACCATCCCAGGAAGCGAGTGCCGAGGCGATAGAAGCTACGGGTCCGCAGAACGGCATCGTCGACGCCGATGCCCAGATCCTCGTGGAAGCCAAGGATGGAAGGTAGGGTGCAGGCTATCCGATCCGCCAGAGCATGCGCGGGCGGATCCAGCGGGAGGATCGCAACGTCGAGCAGCGGCACGTGCCGCTTCAGCGCTGCCGCTGCCGACCAACCGGTGACGCCGCCGCCAACCACCAGCACGCGGCGCGGCGCGCTCATGCCGCTGCCGCCATCGGGCAATAGCGGTCGATATAGCGCAGATGCTCGGGCACCCGATCCACCGCGGCGGCAATCTCGCCCTGCAGCGCCCGCATGCCGCGCATCAGCACGTCGGCATCGGGCACGTCGGCGCGCGGGTCATAGCCCTGGGGCAGGATTCCCTGGCCAACATAGACGGCGACCCAGCTCGCATCCAGGAACACGCCTTCGCGATACTTCACAACCCGGCCCGCGCGACGGAACAGTTCGATCTTTTCCGCCAAGCTATCCGGTACCTCCATGGTCCGGACATAGTTCCAGAAGTCTGTGTCGGTGCGCGTGGTCGCGTGATAGTGCAGGATCAGGAAGTCGCGGATGCGATCGTATTCAAGGTCGATCAGCCGATTGAATTCGTCGCGTTCAACGTCGCTGTCGGCATTGTCGGGGAACAACTCGATCAGCGCGGTGATCGCCTGCTGTACCAGGTAGATGCTGGTCGATTCGAGCGGCTCCAAAAATCCGCTGGCCAGTCCGATTGCCACGCAATTCTTCACCCAGCTGCGCCGCCGGCGCCCGGCGCGGAAACGCAGGATGCGCGGATCGGCGAGCGGCGCACCTTCCACAGCGCCGGTAAGCGCGCGCGCTGCCTCGTCGTCTGAGGTAAAGGCGCTGGCATAGACATAGCCGTTGCCGGTGCGATGTTGCAGCGGGATGCGCCAGCGCCACCCCGCGGGCATTGCGATCGCACTGGTATAAGGCGTGACGGATGTGGTGGTTCGGCACGGCATCGCCACGGCCCGATCCGCCGGTAGCCAGTGGTTCCAGTCCTCGAACGGCTCCGCCAATGCCTCGCCGAGCAGCAACGACCGGAAGCCGGAGCAGTCAACGAATAGGTCGCCTTCGATCCGCTCCCCATTGTCCAGCCGCACCGCTGTAATCGTGCCGCGCTCGCCGTCGCGCACCACTTCCACCACCTTGCCTTCGGTGCGGCGCGCGCCGAGCCCCTCGGCGATTGCGCGAAGATAGGGGGCAAATAGCAGCGCGTCGAACTGATAGGCATAACCGTAGGTGGAGGTCAGCCGGTCCGGATCCTCGCTCGGCAGGTCAAACCGATTGGCCCTCGCAAGCATGCAGGCGTAGGAAAACACCTCGAAGGGTGGCAGTTCTGCTCCCGCGAGCCGCAACCGCGTCCAATAATGATGGAAATCGACTTCGCCTTTGCCCCGGCCGAACGTGCCGAACGGGTGGACATAGCTATCGCCGATCCTCCCCCAGTTACGGAATTCGATACCCAATTTGAACGTACCGCGCGTCCAAGCCATGAAGTCCGCCTCGCGGATGCCCAGCTTTTCCACGAAGCCGCGAATGTGCGGCAAGGTGGCCTCGCCAACCCCGATGACGCCGATCGTTTCCGATTCGATCAGGTGCAGCGATACGCGTTTGGGCAAAAGGCGCGCGAGCGCCGCGGCGGTCATCCAGCCTGACGTTCCCCCTCCTACGATCACGACCCGTATCGGCTTCGCCCCGCCCATCGGCGACCTCTCCCTCGCGCCTGTCTCCGCTCCGTTTCCAGCAATTTGCGCCGCGCTGTCAAACCCCTTGAGTCCGGCAGGTTTCTTGCTGCGCTGCAACAAAGTTGCATCGGTGCAACACTCTTTGCGGAAACGTACCAGACAATGTTAGCGGTCCCATTGCAAAGCATATGTCAATCTGGTCTATTTCTGACAACATTGTCGTGACCGGAGAGTCACATAACGAGGAGGGGATACATGCGATACCCGTCGCATTCGCGCATCCGTGACATATCGAAGTTAGCTGCTTTCCTGCGTGGCGCGTCAGCCACCGCGATTTGCGTTGCGGGCATGATGGGATCCGCCCATGCGCAAACCACGCCTGTCGATCAGCAGGTCCCCTCCGATCAGGCGCAAACCCCTGCGGACGAAATCGTCGTCACCGGCATCCGCGCCAGCCTTGCCACGGCACAGTCGATCAAGCGCAATTCCGATACGGTGGTGGATGCCATCACCTCGCAAGACATAGGCGCACTGCCCGATCGTTCGGTCACCGAAGCGCTTCAGCGCGTGCCGGGCGTGTCGATCAACCGGTTCGCCGGTTCGAACGATCCGGATCACTTCTCGGTCGAAGGGTCAGGCGTCGCGGTGCGCGGCCTTACTTTCGTTCGGTCTGAATTCAACGGCCGCACGGCGTTCGCGGCCGGCGTGGGGGGGCAGGCGCTGAACTTCGCCGACGTGCCGGCCGAACTGCTCGGCTCGGTCATCGTTGCGAAGAACACCACCGCCGACATGATCGAGGGCGGCCTTGCGGGTACGGTTAACCTCAACACACGCAAGCCTTTCGACCGGGCCGGTCTGCACGCGGCGCTCAGCCTGGAAGCCAATTATGGCGACATGCGCAAGAAGTGGACGCCGACGATCTCGGGTCTGATCTCGAATACCTGGGATACGGGCATCGGCCGCTTCGGCGTGCTCGCCAGCGGTGCCTTCTCGCAGATCAAGAGCCGGTCGGACGGCATTCAGGTCGCGAACTATCAGACGCGCGACAACACGCTCGTCAACGCGGCGAACACCGATGGTACGTTGGTGTGCCGCAACCCGCTTCCCGGCACGACCGACACCACCACGCTGCCCGCGGCAGGCGCGGCTTGCGGCACGGCCAGCGGCCCGGGTGCGGACGGGTTCGCCGACTATGCGGCTCTGCGCGTTGCGCCATCGGGCGGCCAGTTCCGTACGCAGGAATTCAACCGCAAGCGTGACGGCATGTCGTTGTCTGCCCAGTTCGAATCGATTGATCGGCGGACTTTGCTTACGGCCGAATATGTCCGGTCGCACACCACGCAACAGTGGAGCGAGTACACGTTCGAAACCGCGCCTGACCTTGCCGAGTACACCACCTATCCGCTGGGCTGTCTCCAGAACTCGGACGGCCCGTTGACGCGCCCTGCCGATGGCAGCGAAGGTGCCGCCACATCGCGCGCCCAGTGCCCGGTAGGCCAGTTCCGCGATTTCGCATATGACAGCAATGGGCTGTTCCAGTCGGGCTATATCGTCAACACCAGCAATGCATGGCGCGGCGATCCGGCGACGTCGCCCTATGTTCCGATCGGCGGTCTGCAGCAGTCGTTGGCCCGTCGCCAGTCGCGCGAAGAAACGACCAACCAGGATTGGAGCCTGCGGTTGCGGACGGAACTGACCGACCGCCTGACGCTCATGCTCGATGGGCAGGTCGCCAAGTCGCGGCGCGAGCATCTTGATTTTTCAGTATTCGGGTCGAGCTTCGCCGACCAGGAACTCGACATCACGGGCGCGATCCCGAAGGTGACGCCGCACAAGCCGCAATATCTTGGTTACAACTGGTCGACGCCGGGTGCTGCTCTGGCGAACGCGACCGAGGCACAGTACTTCACGGATCCTCGGTTCCAGTTCTGGCGTGCAGCCATGGACCATCTGGAAGACAGCTCCGGCACTCAATATGCCTTCCAGGGCGACGTCGAATACAAGTTCGACGAGGATTCTTTCCTTCGTCGCGTAAAGTTTGGTGCTCGCTATCAGGATCGGAACCAGACGGTGCGTTTCTCGACGTACAACTGGGGTATGCTCAGCGAGACGTGGTCTGGTTCGCGTCCGGTCAATTTCTCGGACACGCCTGCGAGCATGTCGACCCGCTACAACTTCCCGAACTTCTTCCGTGGCCAGACCACGGCTCCGCCCGGCGCCTTCTATTATGCCGGCGACATGATCGGGAATTATGCCGGCGCGGTGAAAGACTTCCAGTCCATCCAAGCCATCGCTACCGGACTGGGCGCCTCGCCGAGCTGGCTGCCACTCGCCGGCCGTGCTCGCGCCGTGGCGGGAACGGCGTACCTGCCGTCTGAGATTCAGCCGGTCACGCAGCTGGATAGCGCGGCATACGGCATGGCCAGCTTTGGCTCGGACACGCTGTTCGGCCGTATCCGCTTCTCGGGCAATATCGGCTTGCGCTGGGTGCGCACCAATATCCGCTCGGAAGGCAGGATCGGTGTCCCCAGCCAGGCTGAACTGAACATCGCTGAGACCTTTGACGAGCGCTGCGAAGCGACGGTTCCGCCGAACGCGCCCCCGGGCACGCCGCCGCAGCGGCCGGGTGGCGTCTGTACCCTCGGCCCATCGGGCTATGCCGAACTGCAGCGCTTCGCTGGAGCGGGCTTCGACACCTATAACGCGGCGAAGACCAGCTATAGCTACTTCCTGCCGAGCCTAAACCTCAAGTTCGGCCTGTCGGATGCACTGTTGCTGCGCCTCGCAGGGTCGAAGGTGCTGACGCGCCCGGACAATGCGAACATCCGCAACTTCCTCACTGTTGGTCTGGGCACTAGCGGTGAACTCACGGCAACCACCGGCAATCCGTTCCTGCGACCGGCGACGGCGTGGCAGTTCGACGCCAGCCTCGAATGGTATTTCGCGCGGGTCGGCTCGCTGACGCTCAACGGCTTCTACAAGGCCATTGACGGGTTCTTCTATCAGGAAGTCACCAATCGCACGCTCACCAGCAACGGCGTGACGAAGAACGTCTTCGTCCGCGGTCCGGCGAACTACGAGGGCACGGGCAAGATCAAGGGCTTCGAAGTCGCCTACCAGCAGACCTATGATTTCCTGCCCGGCGTGCTGGGTGGATTGGGTGTGTCGGCGAACTACACGTACATCGACAGTTCGGGCCTGCCCAACAGCTTCCTGAACGGCGGCTCGCCGTCGAACGTCTCGACGATCACCCCATCGGGCAATCTGCCGCTGGAACAGCTCTCGAAGCACAATGTGAACGCTGCGGTGTTCTACGAACGATCGGGCATCTCGGTGCGTGCGGCGTACAACTGGCGCTCGCGCTTCCTGCTCACCGCTTCGGACGTGATCTTCCCGTATTTCTCGATCTTCAACGAACCGGTCGGGATGCTGGACGCGTCGCTGTTCGTGAACGTCACGAAGGACATCAAGGTGGGTGTCCAGGGCGTGAACCTGACGAACACCGTGACGCGGACAACCCAGGCATACACTGGCGACCCGAAGGATCTCGCACCGCGGTCATACTTCATGAACGATCGCCGGTACTCGATCATCCTGCGCGGAAATTTCTGAGCGCGGATTGCTTGGAAGGTAAATCTGCACGGGCTCCGGCGAGTACTCGCCGGAGCCCCTTTTTTATGCCGGACGGAAGGTGTCTTGTCGGCGCAAGGCGCAACGAAAGACGACCGGGATCCGGCGTGTGCCGGGAACGATAACCTCGCACGCGTGTGGTTCCCGCCACTGCGCCTTGCGTCGATAATAGAGCGGATTTCGACCGCACTGAATCGGTGAGGGATTCCCAAGGAACGCGATTTCTGATTCAGAATGCATGCCGGTGAAGGAGTCCGGCATGGATGGGTCATGCTTTGTCGATGGATTTGCGGGTTCGTCTTCTGGCTGTGATTGACGGCGGGCTGAGCTGTCGGGCTGCAGCCGCCCGGTTTGGGGTTGCGCCGTCGACCGCGATCCGCTGGCACGCCCAGCGGCGGGAAACGGGCAATGTTGCCGCCAAGCCGCAAGGCGGAGACATGCGTTCGCGTCGGGTTGAGGAACGGGCAGCTGACATTCTCGCGCTGTGGGAGGCCCGCAAGGACATCTCGCTGGAAGAGCTTCGCCGAGCCTTAGCCAAGAAGGGTCTGGCAGTCTCCGTCGCAGGGCTGCATCGCTTTTTCGCGCGTCGAGGCATGACGCGCAAAAAAAGACTGGCCATGCTGTCGAGCAAGACCGGCCCGACATCCTGAAACAGCGCCGCGACTGGTTCGACGGCCAGGTCGATCTGGAACCGGAACACCTGGTCTTCATCGACGAGACCTGGACCGCCACCAACATGACCCGCAGCCATGGCCGCTGCGCCAGGGGTGAGCGGCTGCGGATGGGATATCCGCATGGCCATCGCAAAACCACCACGCTGGTTGCCGGCCTGCGCATGACCGGCATGGTCGCGCCGATGGTGCTCGACGGCCCGATCAACGGCGACTGGTTCGAAGCCTATGTGGCGCAGGTCCTTGTGCCCACACTGCGCCCCGGCGACATCGTCATCATGGACAATCTGTCGAGCCACAAGCGACCGGCGGTCCAGCATCGGATCGAGGCGGCAGGCGCAACGCTGCGCTTCCTCCCGCCCTACAGCCCTGACTTCAACCCGATCGAAAAGGCCTTTGCACGCCTCAAGGCCATGCTGCGAAAAGCCGGCGAGCGCACTGTCAGCGGCCTGTGGAACCGCATCGGCGCGCTCGTCGACATCTTCCAGCCCAGCGAATGCGCCAACTACTTCAGTTCCTGCGGATATGATCCAGATTGATCGGAAAACGCTCTAAGCAAAAAGCGCCTGCCCAGGGGACCGGGCAGGCGCAGTAGGTGCAGAAACGTGCAGTATCGATGACGGTTACATGCGGACGGTCGCCGTAATCGCGAAGACGCGGCCGTTCTTGTAGATCGAGGTCGGCGCGTCCGGTGTTGAGCTGTACTGGTAATAGGTTTCGTCCAGCAGGTTGGATGCCGACGCCGTCAGCGAGATCATTTCGTTGACAGCGTACGAGATCTGCGCGTCCACCTGACGATATGCGTCGGTATAGTCCTGGGACTGCTGGCGGCCGAAGCGGTAGAAGTACTTCGAACGCCGGTTGTAGCTGACGCGTGCCTGGAACGGTCCCTTTTCGAAGTAGGGCGAGATGGTCACGGTGTCGCGCGACAGATACGGCAGGCCTGTCGATGCCTGGGTATCGGCGTCCGCGAAGGTGTAGTTCGCCTGGATGCCGAAGCCCCAGATCAGGTTCGTGTTGCCCGAGATTGAGAACCCCGTGACCGAGGCCTTGCCGCCGTTGATGGGACGGCTGATCGAGTAGCGAAGTGTCTGACCGGTCACGGTGTTGGTGAAGGGCACGCCCTGGCCGTCGGGGCCGTCATCCACTTCGTTGCCGACATAGTTGGAGATGTCGCGATAGAAGATCTCACCCGCCAGGAAACTGCCGGGAGCGAAATACCATTCGGTCGAGAAGCCAAAATTGGTTGCCGCATAAGGCTTCAGGTCCGGATTGCCGCCGCTGCCGGAACGCGTCGTATCGTCGAGCGAGATTGAGCCGGCAAGGTCGCTGTACCGCGGCCGGGCGATGACCTTGGCAGCCGAGCCGCGGATAACGACGTCCTCGCCCGCCTGATAGATAAGGTTGAACGCCGGCAGGAAGCGGTTGTCGTCAGTCGTCACGCGCGTGAGGGCGAAGGTGCCGCCGCTCTGGACGTAGAAGTTCGATTGATCCCGGGTGCTTACGAAACGGCCGCCCAGGTTGCCGCGGAACTTGCCGAACTCGAAGTTCGCCTGAACATAGCCAGCGGCGATCCGTTCCTTGACCAGCCAGTAATCGCCCTGGGACAGGCCACGATCGATCGAGAAGTTGCCGTACTTCTTCAGGGCGGCGATGATCGCGTCACGATCAAGGCCGACATAAGGGACGCCATTGCCCGACGTGCCCAAGCCAGACCACAGGCTGCCATCCCGTAGCGTGGGGTTCAGGTCCGCGACCGTGAAGTTCTGATTGGTGTAGATGGCGTTACTGTACGTGGTGTTGCTGTTGGTATGGTCAGCGTAGCGGGCGCCAAACAGCAATTCCGTCACCGGACCCCAGTTCACCGCGCGCTTGACGTTGAACTCGCCGAAGGCCTCCTTGTCGAGCGTGAAGCCCGACTGCGTCGGAATTCCACCGATTTGGCGGCCGAAGAAGGTGCGGCCGTCGGGCGCGCGGATGGTCTCACCGCCATTTGCCGTGAAATTACTCAGCCACTTCGAACCGTCGCTCGCCGCACTTTGCCAGTTCACGATGGTATCGCGGCCGTTGGCGCCGGCCGTAAACCCCTGCTGGGTACGGAAATCGAGCAGATACTCGGGATTCTTGCCGCCTGATGCGCGCGTATAGCCGAGATTGCCGGTGACTTCCCATTCGCCGGGCTTCCAGTCGATCAACATGGCGTAGGAGTCATTCTTGACCCGCGTCCGGCGATAGAGCGTGTCGAGTTGCCCCGTGGAGCCGGTGCCGCTGGTGATGCCCGAGAAGGTTGCCGAATTGACTACACCAGGGCTGCCGTCTGTCCCGGGAACATAAGTTGCCGCGGTCATGCGCGAGCCTTCGAATCCGTAAGTATACATGGAGTTCGAAACATTGTCATAGTTGCCGCGGATGATCATTGCCGTGCCGGTAACGGTCAGGTTGTCGACTGGCTTGATCTGAATTGCGCCGTTAAAGCCGATGCGTTCACGCTCCTGGCGGAAATATTCGCGTGCAAGGAACGATGCATAGCGCGCATTGCTGAACGCGGTGCGCTCCGCTGCGGTCAGCGCTGAGATTGCCTTGCCGTTCACGGTCGCTGTGGTTGGCGCGTTTTCGAGAAGCGCGGCACCCGTCCGGTACCAATAGGATGCAACACCAGCGCGGCTGACCTGTTCCTTGTCGTAATTCGCACCGAGGAGGATGCCGATCGTACCCGCATCATTGTGCCAGCTATAGAGCCCGGCGCCGCGTGCGCTGCCCACCTTGCCGCGATCATTATATTCGTAGCCGCCGGTGAAAGTGAGCGTATGCGGCTTCAGATCCAGAGGCTTGCGCGTGACGACATCAACGCTGGCACCGATTGCGCCTTCCTGCAGCCGTGCTTCCGGCGTCTTGTAGACGATCGCCTGGCTGATGATTGCGGGCGACAGCAGCGAATAGTTGAAGGTGCGGCTCGAACGGTCGGTCGGGTTGCCGCCCCAATCGGCCGAGGCGATCGAGTGGCCATCGATGGTCAGGCGGTTGAGCGCGGGTTCCACGCCGGCAATGGAGAGCTGTTCGCCCTCACCGAACTGACGGTCCACGGTGACGCCGGGCAGTCGTGCCAGCGAGTCCGCGACGTTATTATCGGGGAATTTACCGACGTCTTCGGCGCTGATCACGTCGACGATGGAATTGGCTTCGCGCTTGGCGCGGATCGAGTCCTGGATGCTCTTGCGGATGCCGGTAACGACGATTTCGCTGTCATCGCTCGCAGCGGGAGCAGCACTTTGCGCGGCAGCGGGCGCCGCATAGAGCGTGGTAACTGCCAACGCGATGAGCGCTGTAGACCCTCGAAACGTTTGCATCGTCTTCATCATAGATTCTCCCTCTCACTCCCCGAAAAATCAGTTTTTGACGGGCTTCAGCAGGCTTTCTGCTGCGACGACCCTGGTTGCCCCTCCAAGATCGGTCACGGCGTAGGTGAAGCCTGGCTGCAGCGCATAGGCACCGACCCGCCCGTGGCGGTCGATCGCAAGAAAGGCGACCTGTGCATCCTTCACGGCGTCGCCGCGCAGCTTCGCGATATGAAGAACGGCTTCGCGGCAAGCGGCCATCGGATGCATGCCGGCGCGCATCGACGAGACCACACGGGCGGATCCCGCAATTCGGGTGACTTCTTCGCCCACGCCGGTTGCCGTTGCGGCGCCGACGTCCGGCTCCACCATCAAGCCGCAACCGGCCTGGGGCGAGTCGCCGAGCCGGCCGCGCAGCTTGAACGCCATGCCGGACGTGGTGCAGGCACCCGCCAGCCGGCCAGTGGCGTCACAGGCAACGATGCCGATCGTGTCGTGGTCCAGCGCAGAACCGCGCTGATTTTCAATGTTGGCTACAGGCTTGTACTTCGCGGTCTTCAGCCACTCGCGCCAGGCCGCCTCCGCCTCGGGCGTCAGCAGGCGCGTTTGGGAAAAGCCTTGATCGAGCGCGAACTGGCGCGCGCCTTCACCAACGAGGAAGGTATGCGGTGTCTTTTCCATCACGCGGCGCGCGACGGAAATTGGGTGGAGGATGTCCTCCAACGCAGCGACCGCGCCGACATTGCCGCGATCGTCCATGATGATCGCATCCAGCGTGACATGCCCGTCGCGGTCCGGATAGCCGCCCAGGCCGACAGAATGGTTCTCCGCGTCGGCTTCCGGCACCCAGGCGCCTGCTTCCACCGCGTCGAGCAGCGAACCGCTCTTCTTCCACTGAGCATAGGCGGCGGCGTTAGCGGCCGCGCCAAAGTCCCAGGTGGAAACGATCAGCGCTCGCGGCGCTTCAGCACGTGCAAAGGCAGATCCTGCTGGCACGGCGGCCGCACCGACCAGCCCCAATTTCATCGCTTCGCGTCGACCCATCGCCATCGCTGCATCCCCACTCGGCGCGCTCGCGCCGTTCTCCCTCGTGAAAGCGGACCGTCATATCTCTGTCGCCGCTTGGAAGAGATGTTGTCACAGGTCTTGGCGGTATACAATACCAAATAGGGAAACTGGTTTTATATATGGCAGCAGGTGGTCTCGTTTTAGGATCGTTTCCTGGCGATTGTTGCTCAAACGCAACGCGCCGGATCGGTGGGACCAATCCGGCGCGATTACGTAAGCTGGAGATCAGCGCGACTCAGCGTGGAGCAATGAAGCCACCGATCTCCGCTATGGCCAGTTTCGGCTCCGGCACGGCGGTTTCGGTGAATCGCAGCCGCAGATATCGCACCGGCTTAACGTTCTCGAGCGGGATGCGTTGGGTGGATAGAGCATAGGCGATGTTGCTGAACTCGCCTGCGGCGGCGGCGGCCCAATCGATTCCATCTGCGCTGGTTTCCGCTTCGTAGCGCTTGGGCGGCGCAGCGTCGGTCATCACGTGGCGTGACGGAGTGAGGCTGAAGCCGGCGAGCGCAGTGGTGGTGCCGAGATCAATCGTCACTTCCACCGGTGCGCCAGCTTTGGGTGCAGGAGTCGTCCAGATGCTGCCGGGATCGCGATCAAGCAGCTTTTCGGCTCCGGGTGCGCCGGGCGATACGATCTTCCACGCACGGGTGTCGATTACGGTTGGGTCGGAGGAAACGATCGGCGCAACAGGCACCGGCGGTACCGCGTGGAACAGCGAGAATTCGCTGATTGCCGGACACACTGGCGCTTCCAGTATGCGAAGGCGCACCCGCCGGGGCGCGATCGGCTGGGGCAAGCGGATTACCCGTTGGGCCGAGATGCACTCCTTCTCGGCGATCTGCTGCCATTTCCCGTTGATTTCCGCGTCGACGGCAAAGCGCGTCACCCGCACGCCCAGCGGCAGATATTCGCGCAGGCGGATTACGTCAAAGCGCGTCCCCGGTTTCAGGTCCAGCGTCAGCGTGGGCGTGGTGGCACCGTCCGGCGTCGACCAATAGGTCTCACGATTGCCGTCTAGCACGCGCGCGGCCTCGAAACCTGGGCCGCGCACAGCGCTGGCCTGAGCGATGGCACCCTGGGCCAGATCGCGCGCAAAGGTTGCGCGGATCGCATCGCCATAGCTCTTCAGGATCTTCACGTCCTGGTCGGGAATGCGACCCCGCCGATCCGGCGGCAGGTTGAGGTTTAGATTGGTCCCACGACCAACGGATTCATCATACATCTGAATGAGTCGTTCAGGGCTCTTGACGCGCGAATCTTCGTCCGCATGGAAGAACCAGCCGGGGCGGATCGACACGTCGGTTTCTGCCGGCCACCATAGTGCGCCGCCGCGCACCCCCGAGTTGCCTTCGCGCTGAACATAGGGATGGTTAGGCATGGTGGGCCAGCAGGGGTCACCTGCCACGCCATCCTCATTGCCCACCCACCGGATGTCGGCACCCAGCGGATCGAAGGTGCAGGCATCGGGCTGCAGCTTGTGGACCAGCGCCACGATCGAGGGCCAGTTGTAATAGGCCGGTGCGTCGATCTTCCGCGTCTCGCGTGCGCCGCCATAATAGCCGTCGCCGCCATTGGCGCCGTCGAACCACACTTCGAAGAGCTTGCCATATTGGGTGCAGAGCTCAGTCAACTGGGCACGATAATAGGTGATGTAGCCAGGACGGCCATAGTCGGGATGGTTGCGGTCCCAAGGCGAAAGATAGACGCCGAACGGCAAACCGGCGCGCGCGCACGCATCGGACATTTCGCGGACGATATCGCCCTGGCCGTTCTTGTAAGGGCTGTTGCGGATGCAATGCTCGGTAAGCTTGGTTGGCCACAGGCAGAAGCCGTCATGATGCTTGCACACCAGGATCAGGCCTTTCAGCCCACCCGCCTTGGCAGCGGCAACGATTTGATCCGCGCTGAAGTCGGTAGGATTGAAGGTCTTGGGGCTTTCATCGCCATAGCCCCACTCCTTGTCGGTGAAGGTGTTCACCGAGAAATGAATGAAGGCATATTGCTCGCGCTGGTGCCACTTCCACTGTCGCGGGCTGGGGGTGGCGCCGAACGGCTTGGGTGCGGGCGTGCGGGTGGCAGCCGTGGTGGCCCGGGCAAGCGCCGGGGTGGCGAGTCCGGCGACGACGAGTGCACGTCGGGATAGATCGGTCATTTGCGTTCTCCGGCGAGAGGTTCGGGGATGAGCCAGGTCTCGGCGACCTGATGGCCACGGCCGCTGCCGCCCATGCCGGGGGGGCGCGTCCAGGCAAGATCGAGGGTGCCGCCGCGTGTTGCGGCATGTGGAATGGCCAATTCCACCGTCATCGGGTTGGTCGCACGATCCAGCGGCGGATGGAGTTCAATGCTGCCATTGGCGACAAGGCGCATCGGCAGCCAATAGTCCTCGCCTGCATAGGTGGCGACAAGACGGTAGCGCCGCTTGCGATCGAGCCCTGTATAGCGCAGCCGCAACGGTGCATCGTACAGGCTCTCGGCATAGCTGATCCAGGACATGCGCCATCCCTGGTTGGGGGTACGATCGGCAATGCCTTCGATCGCGCCTTGGAAGCGCAGCGGATCGGCTGCTGGGCTGCTGCCGCGCACCAGGTGCGGCGCGTTCCACGGATCGCCAAGATCGTCGTACAGCGCACCTTCGCGCGTGCGGGCATGATCGGCCAGCTGCGTGGGCGTGCGGGTGGCGAGTTGCCGCTCGATCCAGACGCGATCGTTCAGGTCGACATCGACGCGATCGAGATTGGCGCCGCGCTCGATATTGGATGCGCCGTACCGCTTTACGCTGAGCTGCAGCCTAGCACCCTGCCATAGCCGATCCGCCAGTGCGAACAGGCGGGCGCGCAGCGCCTGCACCGGCGCGGGATCGGGCTCTGCCAGCCGAGCGCGGGCTGTCGCGCCATCCACAGCGGACAGTGCGGCCGTCTCACGGGCACGTGCGGCGATCAGGCGGTGGCGAACGATTGCGTCATACACCGCGCGGTAGTGGAGCGCGTCCATGCGCCAATCCGCCCAGCTGGCAGGCTTAAGCCTGTCGATAAGCGCCAGCGTGGCATCGATGGTGGCGTTGGCCGCCGGATCGCCTTCCCAGTTGCGTTCGAGTGCCAAGATCGCCCGAGCCGCAGCCGGATCGCCGATAAAGGCTCGGCCATAGTCGGCGGCGAAGGCCGTGGGCGTCACCTGTGGGTCCCAGCCCAGACGGAACCAGTGAAACTGGTTCACATCGTCGTTTACCCCCTCGGAATAGGTGACGAAGCCGCTGCTGCCCGGATCGAGATGCCGGAACAGCGCCGCCATCGCTTGTGGGCGCGGGTTGATCGGCTCGCGGCCCTGGGTCAGCGCGAAGGCTGGGCTCCAGCGATCGACCGGCACCTGCGCGTGCATGGTGTGGGCGATATCCGGATAGAGCAGCAGCTGGTAGCCGTGGGGCAGGTGGCGGCGCTGGACGGCCACCGGGTCCCGTGTTTGGGGGCCGGCGAAAATGCCAGTCAGCCAGCCTGGGCGGCGGGCGAGTTGCGCATAAAAAGCATCCAGCCCCGCCGCGTCGAAGCCTTGGGTGGATATCCACACGCTTGCCGCCGGGTTGCGCGCCCGCAGTGCTGCCGCTTGCTCCGCAACCAGCGGAAACAGGTTGGCAGGTGCGGCATGGCCGGGGTCGCCGCCGGGAATGTAAAGCGCATCCACGATCGGCAGCTGGTTCAGCAGCGTGCGGAATCGCGCGACCTCCTCTGCACGCTCGGCGTGCGTCGCATAGTCGTGCAGGTTCGGATAATAGAGCGCGAAATCGATACCGAGCCGGTGCGCTATCTCGCCGATGCCGCGCAGGGTTTCCAGCGGGGGCGCAGGAAACAGCGGGCTGGTGGCGTCATCGTCCGAAATCGGCGCGATTACCTGCACGCCGCTGGCACCCCACAGCGCAAAATCCTCGATTCGGCGCCGGAACATCGCCAGGGTCCAGGCATCGTAGCTGTTATTTTTGGCGCGATAGCCGATCTGCGTGAGCCGCACCTGCCGGGCGGGGGCGCTCTGATAGCGCTGGGGCCGTGCGCCGGTGCGCAGATACCATCCAGCGCCATAGACCAGCCCGCGCGTGCCCCGCGCAGTGATGACCAGCGTGTCGCCGATCCGGCGGACCGCAAAGCCCTCGCGGGGCAGCGCCCGTGGCGCCGCCTTGCGCCACATCGCGCGCCTGTTTGCAGGTAGGGCGGCCTCCACCGACGGTAGCGGCGCGAGCAGCACCTGCGCACAGGGGGCCTGCTGCTCGGCCAGCCGCGTGCGCAGCAGATCGGCCGCCACCTTGCCGCCAGTACCGGCGGCGACGCAGGGCGCCGTCGTCAGAAGCGCAGCGGCGAGTAGCATCAGCCTGGCGTGCGGCCGTTCGACGGCGGTCGATCGGCAAGCGCGCGGCCGAAGGCAGGGTTGGGCTTATCCGACATGGTGAAACGCAGGGTGCCACCCTTCACCAGATCGGCGTGTGCGATCCAGCTCTTTCGCCATGGCTTGCCGTTCCAGTGAATGGCCGTGACATAGGGTGTGTCCGCCCGATTGCCCGGCGCCTCCACCACCAGCCGCTTGCCGGCGCCCACCTTCAGTTCGGCACGCTCGAACAGGGGCGAGCCGAAGACGTACACTGCCTCCACCGGATCGACTGGATAGAAGCCGAGCGACGAGAAGACGAACCAAGCGCTCATCTGGCCGCAATCGTCATTGCCGATGATGCCGTCTGGATCGTTCTTGTACATCTCCGTGCACAGCCGGCGAACCATTGCCTGCGTCTTCCACGGCGCGCCGGTATAGGCATAGAGATAGGGCGCGTGCTGGTCGGGTTCGTTGCCATGGGCATATTGCCCCACCAATCCCGAAATGTCGGGCGGGGCATTGGCGGGCAGCGTCGACGGCGCGGTGAACAGCGCGTCAAGCTTCGCCTCAAACTTCGCGTCGCCGCCCATGTGCTGGATCAATCCATAGACGTCATGCTGGTTGAGGAACGTCGCCTGCCAGCCATTGGCCTCGGTATAGTCGCGCCACCAGGGCTTGGGCATGTGGCCGAGCTGGATCGGATCATAGGGTGTCCACCAGCTGCCGTCGCTGAAGCGCGGGCGGGCGAACCCGATGCTGCCGTCGATCACATTGCGCCAATTGGCCGCGCGTTTTCGCAGTCGATCAGCGTCGGCCTTTTCGCCGATCGCTGCCGCGAGATGCGACGATGCCCAATCGTCATAGGCATATTCCTGGGTACGGCTGACGCTCTCAAACCATTTGTCCGCCGGAACATAGCCCATCCGGTCGTAGAGATCGCGACCCTTGCTGTTATCGAGATCCTTGGCAGTGAAATCGAAGCTGCGCCGTCGGATCGCCGGCCAGGCGGCGGCATAATCGGCCTTGATGCCCTTAGCCTGCGCCTCGGCGAGCGGCACGACGCCGTGCCAGCCGATCATCGTGCCAGTTTCTTTACCTTGCAGCGGCCAGACCAAGGGGCCGTAGGGTGACTGCGCGGTCTGGCGGATTATGTCATCGACAAGTGACTTGGTGCGATCCGCATCGATCAGGGTGAGCAGCGGGTGGAGTGCGCGATAGGTGTCCCACAGCGAGTAGGTACTGTAGGCTGCGCCGCCCTTCGGCACCGTGTGGATCTGCCCGTCCATGCCGAGATAGCGGCCGTCGACGTCTGAGAACAGCGTCGGAGCGAGCTGCGCATGGTAGAGCGAGGTGGCGAGGATGGTCCGCTGATCCTGCGTTCCGCCTTCGACGCGAACCGCGTCGAGCGCCGGTTGCCACCGGGCGGTGGCTTCGCGGCGAACAACATCGAAGTCCCAATGTCGCGCTTCGGTGACAAGGTTCTTGCGGGCGCCGGCGACATCAACGCCGGAAATGCCGCAACGCACGAGAATTGGCGCATTTCCCGCGTCCGAATAATGCAGAACCGCCTTGAGTCTCTGCCCGGTGACCTTGCGGCTGCCAGCGGGCTGTTCGGCGTCGTCATCGGCATAGAGCGTGATCCGATCGGGCTGGCGCGACAGCTGAAGCGCGAAGAAGATCTTGCGGCCCTTGGCCCAGCGGAAGACGTGTCTCCGACCGGTGATCGTGCCATCCTGCTCGATTTCGATCACCGCATCGCGGATCAGCGGCGGGCTGTCCGAGTTGTCGAGGATCAAGTGCGAAAGGTCCAGCAGCACATGACCTGGGCCAGCGGGAAAGGTGTAACGATGCCAGCCGGTGCGTTCGGTGACGGTGAGTTCCGCCTTCACGCCGTTGTTCAGCGCGACATGGTAATAGCCTGGCTCCGCGCGCTCATCGGTATAGCGCTGACGATAGCCCGTTTCGGGCTTTTCGCGCGTGCCGGGCTGCAGAACAACCTGCCCCCGACCCGGTACGACCAGCAGATCGAGCATGTCGCCGATGCCGGTACCCGACAAATGGGTATGCGAGAAACCGAGGATCGAGCCGTCGCTGTGATAATAGCCCGAGCAGGTCTCCCAGCGCTCTACGCCGGTATCGGGGCTCAGCTGGACCATGCCGAAAGGCAAGCTGGCGCCCGGATAGGTGTGGCCGGTGCCGTCGGTACCGATGAAAAGATTGGGCGCGGTTCGGCGCGGCGACTGGCCGAAGGCAAGGCGCGGGGCAGCGGCCGAAGCGGCGAGGCCAATGGCGCTGGTGGCAAGCAGGCGGCGGCGGGAGAGCATTACAGCGTTTCCTGAAGAAGCTTGGGTTGCACGGATGCGAGGTGGACGATCAGTTCGCCGAACAGGCCGTTGGCCCAGGCAAACCAATCACGGGTGAATTTGGATGGATCGTCCTGGTCCATCGCTTCATGGATGAAGCCGGTGTTGGCGTCGCTATTGCTAAGCATTCGCAGGATATTGCGAACGGTTTGCACATCGTGATCTTGGTTGAAGCCGCGCATGATTAACGACATGGGCCAGACTTGGCCCAGACCGACATGCGGTCCGCCAATACCTTCGACAGCCTTCCCGCGCGACCAATAGGGGTTGGCCTCGCTCCACGCCGCGGCGGCGGTACGCTGCCACAAAGGGTCGGCGCGATCGAAGCAGCGCAGATATGCGAGGCTGGAAAGCGAAGGAACGTTGGCGTCGTCCATGAACAAGGTGTTGCCGAAGCCGTCGACCTCATACGCGATGACTTCGCGGCCATCGCGTAGGCGCATCGTGCCATAGTCGCGAAGCGCTGCGGCGACCTCGTCGGCCAGCGCGGTAGCGTCGCTTGCCAGTGCCGCGTCCTGCCGTGCCGCCATCGCCAGCACCGCCAGTTCGCGCAATGTGGCGACGGCAAAGTGATTGGCGGGGATCAGGAAAGGGTAGACGCAGGCATCGTCGGACGGGCGAAAGCCCGAATGGATCAGGCCCACTGAACGGGTGGGCGCGCCATAGCCATCGAGCATCAGCGTTTCGGTCGGGCGTTCGCTGCCGCGTTGGAATCGATAGGGGCCGGGGCCGGATTTCCGCTGCTGCTCGCGGAAAGTGCGAACGATCGTGCGGGCGGAGTCCGCCCATCGCGCATCGAACGGCGTGGTGTCGCCGGTGGCCCTCCAGTAATCGTGCGCCAGGCGGATCGGATAGCAGAGGCTGTCGATCTCCCATTTCCGCTCGGCGACCCCCGGCTTCATCTCCGTCCTGTCGTGGAGCGCCCAGCCGAGCTTGGTCCGGGCGCTTGGATCTTCAAGAAATGCGTTGGCGTAGGGATCGAGCAGGATACACCGCGCCTGCCGCGCAATCAGGCCATGATAAAGGCGGCGGAGATCGGCATCTTCCCTCGCCAGATGCAGATAAGGCCGCACCTGGGCTGAGCTGTCGCGCAGCCACAGCGCATCTATATCGCCCGTGATGACGAAAGCGTCTGGCTTTCCGTCGACCGTGCCCATCTTTACCGTGGTGTCGAGCGTATTGGGGTAACAGTTCACGAACATCCAGCGCAGCTTGGGATCGGCGATCTGCTTGGAGACGCGCAGGATCTCGCGTTCCACGGCTTTGCTGACGAAGCGGCGGTCAGCAGGCGCGGGGCGCTTGCTGACGAAGACGGGTGCGGGTCGGGTGAAAGCGGGGGTGGCGGCGAGCGCCAGGCCGGAGCCGATCAGGGTACGGCGGTCGATCATTTCGGAAGTTCCTGTGCTTCGCCGGTTAGAGTGAAGTCTGCCCACTGGCCGGGGCCGTCGCCGGGCTGACCGCCGCCGATCCACAAGCGATAGGCGCCCGGCAGCACCCGGCGGGTGCCGTCCCGGGCCACGCTGCTGATGCTGCGCGGATCGAGGGCGAACGAAAGGCTCGTTGACTTGCCCGACGCGAGCGCCACACGATGGAAGCCGGCGAGCTGGCGTTGCAGGACCGGGGTGGTGAACCCGCCCTGCTTACCGGCATCTGGCGTCACGACATAGATCTGCGTGACTTCCTCCCCCGCGCGGCTGCCTGCGTTGGTGAGCTTCGCGGTGACCTGCACAGGCTGGCCCATACCGGCGGCTTTCACCGCCACGTTGTCATAGGCAAAGCGCGTGTAGCTAAGGCCGTGGCCAAAGCTCCAGAGCGGCTTGCCGGTGAAGTAACGATAGGTACGCTCCTTCATGCCGTAATCCACAAACGCGGGCAGATCGTCGACCGAGGCGTAGAAGGTGAGTGGCAGGCGGCCGGAGGGGTTGTTCTTGCCGGCCAGCGTCTCCGCGAGCGCGGTGCCACCTTCCTCACCCGGATACCAGGCCTCGAGGATCGCATCGGCCAGCGTCGGGTCCACCGCGACCGCGCTGCCGCTGGTGAGCACGAGTACCAGCGGCTTGCCGGTCTTGCGGAGCGCCTTGAGCAGGTCGAGCTGCGGCCGGGGCAAGGCGATGTCCGTACGGTCGCCACCCACAAAGCCGGGGATGGATACGCTGAGCGCCTCGCCCTCGAGATCGGGCGACAGGCCGAGTACGGCAACGATCGTGTCGGCGTTCTTTGCGACGTCAAGCGCCTGCGCGAGCATCGGCTCGGCGGGCGGCTGCCACATCAGGCGGACGCCTCCGTCTTCGCTGCGGTGGTCGATCTCCATGCGGAACGGCACGGGCTTGCCGTCGCTGGCGACCTTCACCGCGACGCGTGCTTTGCCGAGCGGGCCGTCGTGGAGGAGCTTGCCGTCAACCCATAGCCGTACGGCGTCGTGCGTGTTGCAGTCCTTCCAGCAGGCGGGGATATCGATCGCCAGCTCATAGTCGCCAGCGCCCGGAGGCGTGAATTCACCGCTCCAGCGCACCGCGAAGCCGGTGGCGCTGAGGCCCGGCAGCGGTGCGGCGCGGGTGTAGTTGAAGTCGATGCGCCTGTCCCGTCGCGTGGCGACTGGGGTGCCGGTTACCGAGGGGGAAGCGAAATACTCAGCCTTCAGGCCCGGCTTGCCGTCGGCACGGAAAGCGGTTTCGGGCATGATCACTGCACCTGCTTCGGCCAGTTGCGAGCCCTGCGCATATACCACGTTATCGGCGCCGAACTCGCGGCGGATGCCGTCGAGCGGCGTCACCGGATCCTTCGCAGTGCCGTGATAATTTCCCTCTAGCACGCCGAGATCGTCGGCATTGGCGCCGATTACCGCGATGCGCCCGCCGGGATTGAGCGGTAGACGGTCGCCATCATTCTTGAGCAGCACGATCGCCTTGCGCGCGGCTTCCAGCGCCAGCGCACGGTGGGCTGGGGTGCCGCGTTCGCTGGGCTTGATCTTGCTCCAGGGATTGGCGCCGCCAAAGGCCATGCCGAGCGCGCGGCGCGCGTCCAGTGCACGCTTCAGTGCGCCATCGACCTCGGCTTCGCTCACCAGCCCACGCCTCACCGCCTGGGGCAGCGCCGCGTAAGTGGTGCCGCAGTTCAGATCCATACCGCCCTTGATCGCGGCGGCGGACGCTTCGGCCGCGTCGAGCCGGTAGTGGTGGAACAGGTGGATGTTCGCCACGGCATCACAGTCCGAGACGGTGAGACCCTTGAAGCCCCAATCCTTGCGCAGCCGATCGTTCATCAGCGCGCCCGATGCACAGGCGGGGGTGCCGTGGATCGAGTTATAGGCGCACATCAGCGACTGCGCCTTGCCCTCGATGATGGCGAGGCGGAAAGCGGGGGTGTAGGTCGATTCCAGATCTTGCGGGCTGGGATCGACGTCGAATCCGTCGCGGCCGGCTTCGGGGCCGCTATGCACCGCGAAATGCTTGGGCGTGGCGATTACCTTGGGGTGCATGGGATCAGGCCCTTGCAGACCCTGGATGAAGGCGACGCCGAGACGGCCGGTGAGGAACGGATCCTCGCCATAGGTTTCCTGGCCACGACCCCAGCGCGGATCGCGGAAGATGTTGATGTTGGGCGACCAGATGGTCAGCCCTTCATAAATCTTGCGATCGGCCGTCACGGGCAGCGCGTTGAACTTTGCGCGCGCTTCGGTGGCGACGGTGTCTCCCACCTTGTGGAGCAAGGCGACGTCCCACGTCGCGGCAAGCCCGATAGCCTGCGGGAATATGGTGGCAGTGCCGTTGCGGGCGAGGCCGTGCAGGCCCTCGTTCCACCAGTCATACGCAGGCAGGCCGACCTTAGGGTCGGCGGGCGCGGTGCTCTGGAGTTGGGCGGCCTTTTCCTCGATCGTCATCTGGGCGACGGCGGCGGCGACCGGATCGGGATCGCCGGCGAGCAGCAGCAGGGGGAGCAGAGGCATCAACGGGGTCCCAGGGTGCGAAGGGTGAGGGCGCGGGCGAGCGCGGCGGCGTTCGCCTCGGACGTGATGGTGAGGGTGCGGCTCTCGCCGGGCAGCAGATCGAAGCCGTTGTCGCTCGGTTGCGCGACGGTGGTACCGAAATCGAGCATCACCGCGCGGGCGAGCGCGCCAGCGGTGACGGTCACCTGCTTGTCCCGCCAGCGAACCGATAGGCGCGGGGCGGGATAGGCCATGTCCTTGGGCGCCAGTCGCTCGACGATCTGGCGCGAGACCTGCTTGCCGTCGATCCACAGCTCGGCAACCGCATAGCTCTGCGCAGGCGCCGCGTCGCTGAACAGCTCCGCATCGGCGATCTTGGCGAGTTCGAGCGAGCCGTTGGACAAGTCGAACTTCTCGGCTTTCGCAGCCAGCGGCTTACCGTCCATGGTGAAGCCGCGCACGCGCCATTCGGCCGCGATCAGGTTGGTCGCGTCGGACACGGCGGCAAGGCGGGTCGCGCCGTCCTTGTGCTCGGCGACGATCGCCTGGGGCGCGAACATGCGACGCGCCTCGTACTGGAGCAGCTTCCACTGGCCATCATAGTCGATGCTCGCCCAGCTGATCGCGGGCCACGCATCGTTGAGCTGCCAGTAGAGCGAGCCCATGGTGATCGGCGCGCAGGCGCGGTGGTGGCGCGCGGCCATGCCGATCGCCTGCATCTGGTTCACCTGGGTGAGATAGACGAGATCGGCGAAATCGGCGGGCTTGCGCAGGCGTTGGTCGAGATAGAGCTGGAGGCGGCTATTGCCTTCGCCGGCCAGGAACTTCTGGTGCGCCTTGAGGACCGGGCTGTCGATCGCCAGCGGACCGTTTCCGGCAAAGCCACGGATCGTCGACAGGTTCGGCATCGCCTGGAAGCCATATTCGGACATGAAGCGTGCACAGCCGTCGAGATAGCGCTCGACCGGCTTGGAGCCCGACCAGACGTCCCAGAAGTGGCGGTCGCCATTGGCGTCCGTATCCGTGGGGCCGGTATAATCGGTGGAGGGCGACCCGGGCCAATAGGTGCTGCCGGGTGCTTCCTTCAGCACGGCGTTCCGCAGGGTGCGATCGAACAGTACGGCCATGCCGGCGCCGATCCGCTCCTGCTCGTCCGCGCCGACATTCTTCTTGAACGCCTTGCGATCGGACCAGTTTTCCCAGCCGGACAGGATCTCGTTGCCACCGTTCCAGCCGACGATCGACGGGTGCGGCTGGAGCCGGGCGACCTGCTGCTCGGCTTCCTTGCGAACATTTTCGCGGAACGCGGCGTCTGGCGGGGTCACCGCGCCGCCGAACATGAAATCCTGCCACACCATCATGCCGAGTTCGTCAGCGGCGGCGTAAAACGCGTCGTCCAGATAATAGCCGCCGCCCCAGACGCGGATCATATTCATGTTAGCGTCGCGCGCATCGGCGACCATGCGGCGCATGCGTGCCTCGGTCACGGCGGTTGGGAACATGTCGAACGGGATCAAATTCGCGCCCTTGGCGAAAATGCGTAAGCCGTTGATGCGGAAGCCAAAGCCGCTGCCCTGTGTGTCCAGTTCCACGGTACGGAGGCCGATGCGCTGCGACACGCGGTCGCTGACGGCGCCGTCTTCCTCCAGCACCGCCTCTACCTTGTAGAGCGGCTGTGCGCCATAACCGGTGGGCCACCAAAGCTGGGGCTTGGGCACGGTGAGCGGAACGCTGACGTCGTTTTCGCCCATGCCGATCGCCAGCGTGCGACTGGCCTCAACCGTCTTGCCGTCTGGGCCGGTGACGCGGGTGCGGACGGTGACCGACTTCTCGATATCGGTGAGGATCTTCCAGCGCGCGACCAGCCGCGCTTCCGCCGGGATCAGCGCTTCCTGGTCGACGCGGAAGCCTTCGATGCGCGCATCGTCCCACGCTTCCAGCCGCACCGGCCGCCACAGCCCGATCTTGACGAGGCGCGGCGCCCAGTCCCAGCTGTAATCATATTTCGGCTTGCGGATATAGGGCGAGGTCTGCTTGCCCTTGGGCTCGTCGCCGAAGGCGGAATCATATTCGCCGGGAAGCGGGAATTTCTCCGCGAGCACCATCGGCTGCAGTGTCTTGATCGGCGAGGCGATGGTGACGATCAGTTCGTTCGCGCCGGCCTTCAGCGCCTGCTTGGCGTCGATGCGCCAGCGGCGATGGGCGTTGTCGGTCTCGATCAGCTTGCGGCCGTTGAGCGTCACGGTCGCGAAGGTGTCCAGCCCGTCGAACACCAGGTCGAGATGGTCGCGTGCCAGCATCGCCGGCGTGACGTTGAGCGTGCGGCGGAACTGCCAGCGGGTGAGGCCTGCCCATTGGATCGGCGCCTCGTTGATGCCCTTGTAGGGATCGGGCACGCGCTTCGCCGCGATCAGGTCCTGCTGGACGCTGCCGGGCACCTTGGCCGGGAACCAGACGGATTCCTTCGGATGCGCCCTGGCCGCTTCGGCGTCGCTGGGGTCGATGCGCACTTCCCAGGCGCCGTCGAGCGACAGCGACTGGCGCGGATCGGCCCAGGCCGGCGTGACGAGGGCAAGCAGTGGTAGCAGGGCGAGGGTGCGCGCCTTCACTTGGCCGCCTCCGTCAGCACCACCTTCTCGACGGTGTAGAACGGGTCACTGAGCGGCGACGTGAACTGGAAGCACAGGTCCTCGTCACCCGCCAGCTTGGGCAGGCTGCCGGTGAAGCGGAACTGCTGCGGCGCGCTGGCCGGATCGGGCAGGGGGAAGGTGGCGACGACGATCCGCTTCACCGCCGGATCCTTGGACGCGGCAATGCAGCGGGCGGTGACGATCAGCTCGCCATGGGTGCTGACATTGTAATGGGCGCGCACCTTGTTGAAATCATGCGCCAGGCCGTAGTTGCGCGGCGTGCGGGCGACATCGACGGTGAAACCGGTCGCCACGTCCAGCGGCGCGGCCGGATAGGCGGTGCAGGTATCGAACAGGTTGACGTTGAACACCGGCGCATTTTCCTGCGACTCGGCGGTCAGCGGCACGCGCAGGCCGAGCGCACCCCTGGGGCAGGCCACCATGTCCGAGCTGGTGCGGGTGAGCAGCGCCGTCCGGCTGGTATCGAAGCTGCGCGGGGTGGCGGTGACGATGCCGGCTGCGTCGAACGCCGCGGCGGTGATCGTCGTGCCGGGCTTGAGCGTCAACGGTGCCTTGTACACCGGCGACTTGGCGGTGGGCTGCTTGCCGTCGAGCGTGTAGCGGATCGTGCCGAAACCGGTCTGGGTGGCGAGCGCCACCTTGGCCTGGTTCGCCCGCAGCGCCTCGCCGCGCGTGCCCTGCAGCTTGTAGTCGATCGCGAACGCGCTGTCGGCGACTTCCATGCCCGAGCGGCGCCAGCGGGCCATCTGCGGCTGCACGCGGCTGACGAACGATGCGAAGTCGCGCTTGTCCTTGCCCGACCAGGTGATCTCGGCGATCGCCGCGGCGCGCGGGAACAGCATGTGCTGCACCTGGTACGGCGTGATCAGATATTCGCTCCACGCATTGCCCTGCGCGCCGAGCACATGGCTCGCCTTGGCCGCATCGATGCCGACGGGCATCGGCTCGTACTTGTAGACATCGGCCAGCGTCTGGATCGAGAGGCGGCCCGGCGGCTCGTCGCGACGATCGCTCTGCAGGCTGTCGAGATAGAGGGTGGGGGCGGGCGAGAGCACCACGTCATGCCCCGCATTGGCGGCTTCCACCGCGCCCTTCTCGCCGCGCCACGACATCACCGAGGCCGAGGGCGGCAGGCCGCCTTCGAGGATCTCGTCCCAGCCGATCAGGCGGCGGCCATGGCCCTCCAGATAGGCGCCGAACTGATCGATCATCCAGCTCTGCAGCCCGTTTTCGGTCTTGATGCCGAGCGCCTTCATCTGCGCCTGCACCTCCGGCGAGCGCTCCCACTGGTCCTTCACCGCCTCGTCCCCGCCGAGATGGACATAGGTGCCCGGGAACACCGCCATCAGCTCGTCGAGCACTTCCTTGACGAAGGCGATGCCCTTGGGGCCGGGGTTGAACAGATAGGGGTTCACGCCCCAGTCGTGCGACACCTCCGGCTTGTCGCCGAAGATGCCGAGTTCGGGATAGGCGGCGACCAGCGCCTGGGCGTGGCCCGGCAGGTCGATTTCCGGCACGATGGTCACGCCGCGCTCGGCAGCATAGGCGACCAGGCCTTTCAGCTGTTCCTGCGTGTAGAATCCGCCGACCTTCGGGCCCGGCGCGCCGCCGGTGCTCGGCGGGGTACGCCAGCCGCCCACTTCGGTAAGTTTCGGATAGCGCTTCACCTCGAAGCGCCATCCCTGGTCGTCGGTGAGGTGGAGGTGCAGCGTGTTGAGCTTCACCGAGGCCATCTGGTCGACCACGCCGTAGACGAATTCGATCGGCTGGAAGTGGCGGGCGACGTCGAGCATCAGCCCGCGCCAGCCGAAGCGGGGCGCGTCCTCGACGCTGAGCGCCGGCAGCTTCACCGCCTTGCCGAAGCCGTGGTCCGGGCTGAGCAGCTGCGCCAGCGTCATCGCGCCGTAGAGCAAACCGCGGTCGCCCGAGGCGGCGATGCGCACGCCCTTGGTGTCGATGATGAGGCGGTAGGCCTCATCGCCCTTGACGCCCGCGTCGCGTTCGAAACGGATCGCGCCACTGGTGCCCGTGGTGCCCAGCGTGAGGCCGCGCTCCACCTTCACATGCGCGGCGAGCAGGCGCGCGGCAGCGGTGGCGGCGTTGTCGCCCGCCGGCACGGCCAACGTGGCGCCGTTCGCGATCGTGAAGCTACCCTTGCCGAGCGTGACGCTCGCGGGCAAAGGAGTAAGCGGCGGCACCGTCTGGGCGAAAGCGGTCGAAGACAGCAGGATCGCCGCCCAGCCTGAATGCTTTGCCTGTTGCAGGAACGCGCGCATCGGAAACTCCCCTCGTTTCTCGGCCACCGATTGGGGCCAGGAAAGGGTGTAACCAATTTAGGTCCTATCGGACAATAGGCTTGCGCGGGCGGACATAGTTCTTTTCAATTATACGCTTGACCTAGTCGCTTCAGGCTGTTGGTATCATCGTACCAATGTATATCCCCGAGGTAACGTTTGCGCTCCGCGGGGAGCTTGCTCTAGGCGCTGCTTCGGTGGGCAGCGGCGTCGCGCAGGGGAGGATCAATGACGTTTTCCGATCAGATCGGCCGGTTTCGTGAAGGCAACCCGTCGCCGCTCTATCTGCAGCTGCAACAGCTGATCCGCGAGGCGATCAGCGGCAAGATCCTCGCCCAAGGCGACGCGATTCCGCCCGAGCGCGACCTGGCGGTAGAATATGACGTGTCTCGCATCACCGTGCGCAAGGCGATCGGCGGACTTGTGGAGGAAGGTCTGCTGACGCGTCGGCGTGGCGCGGGCACCTTCGTCGCCGAGCGCGTCGAGAAGAGCTTTTCCAAGCTTTCGTCCTTCTCCGAAGACATGGCCGCGCGCGGCCGGACGGCCAGCAGCAGCTGGATTGCCCGCTCGGCTGGCCAGGTGACGCCCGAAGAGGCGATGGCGCTGGGGCTCTCCCCGGGGGCAGGCGTGCTGCGATTCTCGCGCATCCGCTATGCCGATGGCGAGCCGATGGCGCTCGAATTCTCCACGATCGCCGGGTATTGCCTGCCCTCCGTAGAGGCGGTGGGAGATTCGCTCTACACCGCGCTCGAGGCCGCCGGTAACCGCCCGGTGCGCGCGTTGCAGCGACTGCGCGCCGTGCCGTTCCTGGGCGAACACGCCAAGATGCTGGGCGTCGATCCGGGCCATGCGGGCCTGCTGATCGAACGCCGCGCCTTCCTTCGCGACGGCCGCCCGGCCGAAGTGACCCGCTCCTATTATCGGGGCGATGCCTATGATTTCGTGGCGGAACTCAGCGACGTCTGATCGCACCGCACCTTACCGGATTGGAGATTGCTGCATGGATCGTCGCCAGTTGCTGCTCGGCAGCGCGGGGTTGGGGGTACTCGCCACGCTGGGCACGGCCGAAGCGGAGGCGGCGGCGCGGGGAATCGAGGGTGATGGCTTTCCGATGCCCGCACCAAAGACGACGCTGCTGCCGCGCCTGCCGGACTCGGATCCCACCCGCACCCGTATCGAACGCGGTTGGCGCTTCCATGAAGGCGATATCGCGCCGGCGCCGCTGAAGGACCATGACGATACCTATGGCAGCGTGAAAGCGGCGAACGCGCGCGGTGCCGCGGCCCGCGATTATGACGACAGCGACTGGGCAGAAGTGCGGCTGCCGCACGATTGGGCATCGTTCCAGCCATTCGAGAAGACCGCCAATGTCTCGCAGGGCTATCGGCGACGTGGTATCGGCTGGTATCGCCGCCGGCTGACGCTGGACGCCGCCGATCGCGGCAAGACGATCGAGCTGCACCTGGACGGCGTCGCCACCAACGCGACGGTGTGGGTGAACGGCAGCATCGTCGCGCACAGCTGGTCCGGCTATGCCAGCATCCTGATCGACATGACGCCGTTTGCCCGCTTCGGCGACGAGGACAACGTCATCGCCATCCGGGTGGATGCAGAGGCAATGGAGGGCTGGTGGTACGAAGGCGCCGGGCTCTATCGTCACGCCTGGCTGGTGCGCCGCGCCCCTGTCTCGATCATTACCGACGGCGTGCATTGCGATCCGCGCAAGACCGGGAGTGGCTGGCTGGTTCCCGTCACCGTGACGCTCGGCAATATCGAACGCGCGCCGGTCAGCGTGACGGTGGAGGCCGACCTTCTCGACCCGGCGGGGAAGCGCGTGGCGACCGGCTCCTCCGCCATAACGGTGCCGGTGCTGAATGAAGCGCAGGCCGCGTTTACGCTCGACGCCGGCAATCCCCAGCTCTGGTCGGTCGAAACGCCGACGCTCTACACGGTTCACACGCGGCTGGTGCGCGACGGCAAGCTGATCGACGAGCGGCGCACCGCGATCGGCTTCCGCACCGTGCGCTTCGATGCCGACAGGGGGCTGTTCGTCAACGACAAGCCCGTCAAGCTGAAGGGGGTCTGCATCCACCAGGATCATGCCGGTGTGGGCGCGGCGCAATATGATGCCCTGCTCGCCTGGCGGATGGAGCGGCTGAAGGCGATGGGCTGCAATGCGATCCGCATGTCGCACAATGCGCCGACCGCTGAACTGCTAGACTGGTGTGACCGGATGGGCTTCCTCGTCATGGACGAGAATCGCCATTTCAACCCTGCGCCCGATTATCTTGCCCAGCTCAGCTGGATGGTGCGGCGCGATCGCAATCATCCCAGCGTGATCCTGTGGTCGGTCTTCAACGAAGAGCCGATGCAGGGCACCGAGTCCGGCATCGAAATGGTGCGCCGGATGGAAGCGGCGGTGCGCCGGCTGGACGACAGCCGGCCGGTGACGGCGGCGATGAACGGGTCTTTCTACAATCCGTCGAACGTTTCCTCTGTCGTCGATGTAATGGGTTTCAACTATTATCAGGGCGAATATGACAAGTGGCACGCCCAGAATCCCGGGCGGCCCAGCACCAGTTCCGAGGATACGAGCGCGTTCGAGACGCGCGGCGCGTTCGCGAGCGATCCCGGCGCCCATGTCATCACCTCCTATGATGACGAGGCCGCGGCCTGGGGCAACACCCACCGCAAGGCGTGGCAACTGATCGCCGCCCGCGAGTTCATTGCCGGCGGGTTCGTGTGGACCGGCTTCGATTATCATGGGGAGCCTACGCCCTATGCCTGGCCGACGATCTCCAGTTTCTTCGGCATCATGGATCTATGCGGCTTCCCCAAGACCGCCTTCGGCATCCACAGCGCCGCCTGGATTGACGATGCGCCAGTCGTGTGGCTGGCACCGCATTGGACGTGGCCGGGCAAGGAGGGGCAGGCGATCAAGGTCTTCGTCGCCTCCAACGCCGAGAGCGTGACGCTGCTGCTCAACGGCAAGGTCGTAGGCACGCAGAAGGTCGACCGGCTGCAGGGCAATGAATGGCAGGTGCCCTATGCGCCGGGCCGGCTCGAGGCGCAGGCAATGCGCGGCGGCAAGGTCGTGGCACGCATGGTGCACGAGACCGTCGGCAAGCCGGTCGCGCTGCGGCTCACCCCCGCACGCACGGTGATGGCGGGCGACGACGAAGACGTGCAGCCGATCACCATCGATGCGGTGGATGCCAAGGGCCGGCACGTGCCGACGGCAAATCTGATGACGAACTTCACCGTGGAGGGTGCGGCGATCATCGGCGTGGGCAATGGCGATCCCAACAGCCATGAGCCCGAGAAGGGCAATGCTCGGTCGCTGTTCAATGGGCTGGCGCAAATCCTGGTGCAGGCGGGCATAGGCCGCGGCAAGATCACCGTGCGGGCGACGGCCGAGGGGTTGAAGCCGGCGGTTTTGACAATCGACCGCGCCGATATCGCGCCTCGACCGCAGATGGGCGTGTCTCCGTCGCTGATGCTGCTCGGCGATTGGCGCCGTTCCTCGTTGATGGCCGAAAAGCCGAAGCCGGGCCTGGTGCCCGACAATAACAGCTGGACCTTCCTGCGCAGTGCCGTGCCCACGCCACCTGAGCCGCAGGCCGGCTGGCGCGTCTATCACAACCGCTTGACGCCTCGAAAGCGCATTGCGGCCGAAGGCGGCACGCTGCGCTTTGCCAGCATCGGCGGACGCGCGGAGCTGTGGATAGACGGCGCGAAGGTCGCCGAGAAGACCGACGTCGCGCCAGCGCCATTGGAAGCGAAGCTGCCGGCGGGCGCAGGACAGCGCACGGTGGAACTGCTCGTCGAGGCGCCAGCGGGGCAGGCGAGCGGCCTCCTGGGCAAGGTCACGCTGACGCCGCGGTGAGCGGGTGTCGAGGTGAGCCTTGACGCGCCCCGGGTCCCTTCTGGGCTGCCGCGCGTTCCGCCGCGACCAAGTCGACGAGCGCGCGGAGCGGCGCTTTCATCAGGCAGCTGGAGAAATACAGCCTTGGTCCGTCGAAGCGGGGCCACCACTCGGCTAGCACCGGCACCAGCGCGCCGGTGCGGAAGCGGGGATCGAGCCAGTTGGCGAATGTGGCGATCACGCCGTGGCCGCTGCAGGCAAGCCCGATCGCGGCATCAGCGGCGTCCACGCCGATCGTCAGCCCACCGGGCGGGTTTAGCGTGATCGCCTCTCCGGCCCTTTCGAACTCCCACGGCACCATCGCGCCGCTGGAGAAGCGCAGGCGGATCGTGTCGTGCCGGAGCAGGTCGTGCGGCGCGGCTGGAACGCTCCGCTCCGCGAGATAGGCGGGCGCTGCGGCATAGGCGAGGCGCTGGAACGGCAGGCCGATCGGCACCGCGATCGTGTCCTGGGCGAGATGCTCGCCGTAGCGGATGCCGGCGTCGCAACCCGCGGCGATGATGTCGACAAGCCGATCCTCCACGACGATCTCCACGCGCACGTGCGGGTGGCGACGGAGGAATCGGTCCAGCAAGGGCGGCAGCATGTCGACCATCACTGCGCCGGTCACGTTCAGGCGCAGCTGACCGCGCACCTCGAGCTGGGAGTCGCGAACGTCCTGCAATGCCGCGCGCTTCGGCCAGCAGGGGGGACAGACGGCGCGCGAGCGCGGCACCGGCATCGGTTGGGGTTACGCTGCGCGTGGTGCGTATCAGAAGCGGCGCGCCGATCTGCGCCTCCAGCTGCGCGATCTTTTCGCTCACCGTGGCGGGTGAAATGCCGAGCCGCTTGGCGGCAGCGCGGAAGCCCTGGCCTTCCAACACGGCCAGGAACACGGAAAGATCGTCCAGCCGCAGCCGATCGGGATTGTTCGCCATGGCGATCACTCTATTCAGATCCCACCATATTATCAAAGCTGCCCGAACAGACGAGATGCCAGTTCTCACGAGAGGACAGGCACATGGTAAAGGACCAACTTCGCGGCATCGATCATGTCGGCATCGTGGTGCAGGATCTGGCGGCAAGCATCGACTGGTATGTCGAAAAGCTGGACTTTCGGGTGCTGCACCGCTTCGGTTTTCCCGGCGCATCGGTCGCGTTCGTCGGGCTGGGTACGCTGCGGCTGGAACTGTTGCAGGTCGAGGGGGCTGCGCCGGCGGCCGCGGCGCGTTTGGATCGCCGGGCCAATTTGCGGCTGGGCGGGATCAATCATCTCGCGATCGGCGTAATCGACATCGAGGCCGTGATCGCGGATCTTGCGGCAAAGGGCGTCGAAATCGCGTCGGCGCCTGCCGAGGTTCCCGGCAGCGGCGGCGACCGCTTTGCCTTCATCCTCGATGGGGAGGGCATGTTGATCGAGCTGTATCAGCGCGCAAGCTGAGGCGCGCTCGGCGCCTGCCTATTGCGCCGCTGCAGCCCCCGGGCCTTTGGCGGCGCGCAGGGCATCCCAGCGCTGCCAGTCCAGGGATCGCCCCGGATACACGACGTTCCGGAACGGCCAATCCGTCCTGATCCAGCTGGCGACCCATTGGTACAGCTCCGCGTCGAAGCCGGCGTCATAGTCCGCCTTCGTCACCCATAGCCGCACGACGGCATCGTAGCGCCCGACGGGACTGGGCGAGACATAGACGGATCCTCGCTCGCGCCGCCCGTCCGGCGTGAGCACGGCATAGGCGAAGGACTGGCGACTCGCGAACCGCGCCTGCTCGGTCTCCATGTCGCGCATGGCATCGGCATCGGTGATGCCGGCGTGGGGCCAATCGGTGCTGCGCGTGAAGTTCTTCTGCAGATGTTCGATCGACGACATATAGGCGTCGAAATCGACCTTCACCAAGGCGGGGCCGAGTGGCACGAGCTTGAAGCCTTTCGCTTCGACGAGCGTCGGCGGGTTGAAACCTGCAGGGATGAAGGAGGAGGCCGGCGTGACCTTCGTTGCGGCAGGTGGCGCCGGATCTTGTTGCGATTGGGCGGCGGACGGGCCCGCCATCGCTGCGGAAACGAGAAGCACGGCGCGAACGAACATGGTCATGATGGCGGTCTCCGATGGCTGCATCATCCCCGCAGCGCGCCGCAGCAATACGATGTTTGCCCCACCGCCGCGGACTGCCCGAAAAAGGCGGGACGGCGCGCGTTCGAAGCGCTAAGCGGCGCCATGGCAAACCCTCTGTGGATCCCTGCGACGCTTGCGGCTGCCACCTTCCAGGTCGGGCGCAACGCCCTGCAGCGCGGCGTGATGCCGTCCTCCGGCCCCTGGGGTGCGACGCTGGTGCGCTTCCTGTTCGGGCTGCCTTTCTCGATCGTCTTCGTGCTGTTCGCCCTGCTGGTGGTACCTGATGCGGATCCGCACTGGTCAAGCGCATTCTGGATCTCGGCGATTGTCGGGGCGGCGAGCCAGATCCTCGCGACGGCTGCGCTGCTCAGCGCGATGCATCGCTCAGGCTTCGCGGTGGGGACCGCGCTGCAGCAGAGTTCGCTGCCGATGACCGCGCTGTTCGGGCTGATCGTATATGGCGACCATATCGGCGCCATCGCCTGGCTGGGCGTGGCGATCACCACGATCGGACTGGCGGCGCTGAGTTGGCCTTCGCCCCGTCAGCTTCGCGCTTCGACTGCGGGGGCGGCGTTCGGGCTCGCCTCCGGAGCGATGTTCGGGTTCTCGCTCAATGCCTTCCGGCATGCTGCGCTGGCGCTGGACGGTGAGCATCCGATCTTCGCGGCGATCCTCTGCGTCGCGGTGGTGCAGGCGATGCAGACTGTGGCGCTGATTCTATTCCTGGCCTGGCGCGATGCGGCCGCGCTTGCTGAAGTGCTGCGCCGCTGGCGGCCGTCGCTTGGCGCGGGGCTCTGCGGTGCATGCGCCTCGGTCGGATGGTTCGTGGCACTGGCGCTTTCGCCAGCCGCGCCAGTGCGTGCGCTGGGGATCATCGAGGCGCCGATCGCTGCCATCGCCGGCCACCGGTTCTTTCGCGAAGCACTGAGCCTGCGGCAGATGGTGGCAGGCGCGGCGGTAATCGGCGGCGTGCTGCTGATTACGCTGTTCTAGCGCGCTCAGCCCCGCAGCGTCGCCAGCACTGTATCGTCGCCCAGCAGGTGCAGCACATTGGCCGAGGGGCGGGCAAAGCCGCGCAGCCCCAGTGCGAGCAGCGCATCGGCATCGACATCGGCCGGGTTGCACAGCTCGACGCGCAGGCGATGGTCGTGCGCGGTGACGGCGACGATATTCGTTGCACCCCCTAGTGCCGAGAGGGCTGCCGGTTGCATGGCGACCAGCAGATCGTGGGCAGAAGCAGAGGCGGGGCCCGGGACCGTGACGCCGCCGCGTGCAATCGTGTCGCGGATTTCCACTGCCACCACATCGGCGATCGGGCCGAGCACCACCTGCAGCGCCCGCTCCGAGGGACGCAGGATACCATGCGCGCCCAGTGCCTTGAGTGCGGCGTCATCTACGGCGCGCTGATCGGCGACGATCAGGCGCAGGCGCGTGGTGCAGGCGCCGACTTCGACCAGATTGGCGGATCCGCCCAGCGCCCGGGCAAATGCTTCGCCACGGCTCGCCGGAGCGGCGCTTGCGCTTGCCTGGGCAGTCGCCGATGCCTCGGCATCGCGGCCGGGGGTCTTCAGGTCGAAGCGGCGGATCGCCCAGGCGAAGATGCCATAATAGATCGCGAAATAGACCAGCCCTACGGGGATCAGCAGCAGCGGCTTGGTCGCCTTGCCGAAGTTCAGCGCATAATCGAACAAACCCGCTGAAAAGCCGAAGCCGAGCTTCACGCCCAGCAAATCCATAACCACCATTGCCACGCCGGTAAGCACCGCGTGCACCGCGTAGAGGATGGGCGCCAGGAACATGAAGCTGTATTCGATCGGCTCGGTAACACCGGTCAGCAGCGAAGTGAGGGCGAGGCTGAACAGCAGGCCACCGACCGCCTTGCGACGCTCGGGGAGTGCCGCGCGGTACATGGCGAGGCAGGCGGCGGGCAGGCCGAACATCATCACCGGGAAGAAACCGGCCATGAACGCGCCCGCGCTCGGATCGCCGGCGAAGAAGCGGCGCAGGTCGCCCGTTGCGCCGTTATAGTCGCCCTGAACGAACCAGAATACGTTGTTGAGGATATGGTGCAGGCCGGTGACCAGCAACACGCGGTTGAGCACGCCGAAGGCGAACAGGCCGAACGAGCCCGCACCGGCGATGCCGTGGCTGAGACCGTCCACGCCCGCGCTGATATGCGGAAAGCCGACGCCGACGATCGCGGCGATCCCTAGCCCGGCCAGACCGCTGACGATCGGCACGAAGCGGCGACCGCCGAAAAAGGCAAGGTAGGATGGCAGCTTGATCGCGGAGAAGCGGTTGTAGAAGGTGCCGCCGATAAGGCCGGAGGCGATGCCGATCGGCACGTCGAGCCGCGCAACCGCCTTGGCCTTCCACGCAGCCACGGCGAGCGTCGTCTGGTCCGTGGCGAGACCCGCGCCGACATCCAAGGGCACGGCAAGCAGGCTCTTGCCCGCTTCCGTGGATACGAGGAAACAGACGATGCCTGCCAGCGCGGCGGCGCCGTTGCCGTCCTTCGCGTAACCCGTCGCCACTCCGATTGCGAACAACAGGCCGAGATGCGCGAACAGCGCGTCGCCTGCGGCGCTGACAAAGGCGATGTCGAGGAGGTCCGGCTGGCCCAGCCGCAGCAGTAGACCGGCGACCGGCAGCACCGCGATCGGCAGCATCAGTGCACGGCCGAGTGGCTGGAGCATTTCGAGGATGTGCTTCATGCGGTGAATTCCCGGGCAAGGCGGCGGACATCGGCGGCGGTGGCGCAGGCAAGCGCCGCAGCGGCATGCGCGCGGGCGCGCTCCAGCGTGAGGCCGGCAAGCACCGCTTTCACTTCGGGCACCACCGCAACGGTGGCGGAAAGCTCGGTCACGCCCAGGCCGATCAGGATCGGCACCGCCAGGGGATCGGAGGCGAGGCCGCCGCACACGCCGACCCAGCGGTTCTGGGTGGCGGCACCTCGGCAGGTATCGGCGATCAGGCGCAGCACCGCAGGATGCAGGCCGTCGATCCCGCTCGCGACAGCCGGATTGCCCCGGTCCATCGCCAACGCGTACTGAGTAAGATCGTTGGTGCCGATCGACAGAAAATCTGCTTCCGTCGCCAGCAGATCAGCCGTCGCCGCAGCGGCGGGCGTCTCGACCATGATGCCGAGTTCGACGCGTTCCTCGATGCCCAGCTCGGCGCGCAAGCGATCGAGTACGGCGCGTACGGCCCGCAGTTCGCCGATGCTGGCAATCATCGGCAGCATGATTCTGGCTTGGCCGATCGGGCGGACGCCCAGAATGGCGCGGAGCTGGTCTTCCAATATCTTGGGATGGGCGAGGCCGACGCGAATGCCGCGCAGGCCCAGCGCCGGATTCTCCTCCGCCCCGATCGGCAGATAGGGGGCGGGCTTGTCGCCCCCGATATCGAGCAGGCGAATGATCAGCGGGCGACCGTCCAGCGCGTCGGCAATCGCCTGATATTCGGCGGTCTGCTCGGCCACGCTCGGGGCCGTGTCGCGGTCAAGAAACAGGAATTCGGTGCGCAGCAGGCCGCTGCCCTCGGCGCCCGTCGCGACTGCGCGGACTGCATCGGAAGCGGAGCCGAGGTTGGCGAACACTTCGATTCGAGTGCCGTCGGCCAAATGGCAGGCCGCGCTCGCTGCCGATCGGGCGGCGGCGAGCGCGGCGGCGCGGGCATCGACACGCGCCTGGGCTTCGGCCCGCTGCGCGTCGTTCGGTGCGACCCGAAGGGTGCCCGCGCCGGAATCGAGAATGACGGTTTCGCCCTCACGAACGCCGCGCAGCGCTGGCCCCATCGCCACTAGCGCCGGTATGCCTAGGCTCGCGGCGAGGATCGCCACGTGCGAGGTGGGGCCACCACCTACCGTACAGAAACCTCTCACCTGCGCTGGGTCGATCGCGGAGACCTGAGACGGAAGCAGGTCGTCAGCGAGCAGGATCGTGCCGACGGGGAACGCTAGCGGCGCATCCCCCACGCCTGCAATCGCCGCGACCACACGACGTTCGAGGTCGACCATGTCGTCTGCGCGTTCGGCAAGGTGCGGATCGCCGCTGGTGCGCAACAGATCTGCTTGCGGGCGCAGCGCCTCGCGCCACGCCTGCGCGGCGCTGGCGCCCTGGCCGATCGCGTCGCTGGCTGCGGCGAGCAGTTCGGGATCGTCGAGCATCGCGCGGTGTGCGCTCAGGATCGACCGCATCGGGCCGCTGGCATGGGCCAGTTCGCCCTCTATCGCCCGGCTAACCTTGGCGAGTCCGTCCATAAGGGATGCGCGCTCCACGCCGTCGCCCTTGCCGATCGGATCGATCTCGATCTCCGGCAGGCGGAAGAAGCGCGCCGCGCCAATGGCGAGTCCCGGCGCGGCGGAGACGCCGGCGAGGAGACCAGGTTCGTCCGTAGCTATCGCGATGGGAGCGGCTGGGGTGGGGACAGGGCGACTGGCGGTGGCCGGATCGGCCTTCTCGCCCATACCGCTTTCGATCATCGCCGCGAGCGTTTCGACAGCCTTCGCACCGATCGGCCCATAGGCTTCGATACGGATAGTGTCGCCGAGCTTGATCGCGAGCGTCATCAGTCCCACCGGGCTGCGCGCATCGGCGCTGCGCTCGCCCTTCGCGATGGTGACCTTTGCGTCGAACGGTACCAGCGCCTCGCGCAGCTTGGCTGCCGGGCGGGCGTGGATGCCGTGCGCCAGCGGCACGACGACGTCGCGGGAGAACAGCGGACCTTCTGGACCGGCAGCGGCTTTGATTTCGGGCGCGGCGCGGGCAACGGTGAAGAGCACATCGCCTGGCGAAACCATACCGCTGAGGTGCGAAGGGGACAGCTCGACGCCGTCCTGCCGGATCACCAGAACCGGGGTAACTACCGAAGGCGCGCCGCAGACCACGGCATCGAGATCGAAGCGGATCAGCACATCGCCGCGGCGCACGCGATCGCCGACCTTGACCTCCGGCTCGAAGCCCTTGCCGGCGAGTTGGACGGTATCGATACCGATGTGCATCAGCACTTCGATCGCGTCACCCGCGCGCAGCGTGATGGCGTGGCCGGTCGGCTGCAAAACCGAGACTTCGCCGTCGCAGGGCGCATAGAGGCAGCCTTCGACGGGATCGATCGCTACGCCGTCGCCCAGCATCCGCTGCGCGAAGACGGGATCGGGTACCTCTTCCAGCGGCATCAGCCAGCCCGCCATCGGGGCGCCGATGGCGAGAGCCCCGGCCGTGGCGTCGTCGTGAAGAGAGGGCGGCGCGATCGTGCTCAGGGCGAGTCTCCGTAGGCTCAGGGGAAGCGGGTTGCGCCGATCCAGCAACCGGCCGGCTGGAAATCGCGGGTCAATTGAACCCAGTCGGCGCGCAGGCCGGGGGCAAGCACGCCGCGTTCGTGCGATAGGCCCAGAAAAGCGGCAGGGCTGGCGGCAGCCATCATCGCCGCATCTTCGGGCGAGGTGCCGACGCGGGTGACCATGTGGCGGAACGCGCCGGTCATATCGAGCGCCGATCCGGCCAGCGTGCCGTCCGCACCCAGGCAACGGCCGCCTTCGACGCGGATCAGCCGGCCGTGCAGATCGAACGAGGTCATGTCCGATCCCACGTTCGGCATTGCGTCGGTCACAAGCAGGAAGCGATCATGCGGGCGGGCCTGCAGCGCGATGCGCAGCGCCGCGTCATGGACGTGGAAGCCATCGGGGATGATGCCGCAATAGGCGGTCTGGTTCTCCAGCGCCGCGCCGACCACGCCGGGCGCGCGGTGCAGCAGCGGCGACATCGCGTTGAACAGGTGGGTGACACCGGTCATGCCGGCCTCGAATGCCGCCACGGCGGTGTCGTAGGCAGCGTCGCTATGCCCGATGGCGAGCAAAACGCCTGCCCGGGCAAGGCGGCGGACATTGGCCAGATCGACCATCTCGGGGGCGAGGGTGACGAGCACCTTGCCCCGGCGCGGGCGGCTGAGCAGCTCCACCATCGCGGTATCCAGGCCGCGGAACTTCTCCGCATCGTGGATGCCCTTGCGCGCCTTGTTGAGGATCGGGCCTTCGATGTGGACGCCCAGACAGCCGGGCACGCCGGCCTCGATCGCGGCATCGGCCGCGTCGAGTGCGCGGGCGATCACCTCTGGCACATCGCTGATCAGCGTGGGCAGGAATCCGGTGGTGCCGAACTGGGCGTGCGCCGCGCCGATCGCGGCGATGCCTTCGATCGTGGTGGCGTCGTTGAACAGCACGCCGCCGCCGCCATTGACCTGAACGTCGATGAAGCCAGGGACGATCCAGCCGCCGTCGAGGTCGATGGTCTCGGTGCCGGCGCCTTCCTTCGAAAGCCCGGTGATGCGGCCCTGGTCGACCGCGATCACCGCTTCCGGCAGGGTGCCGGCGGCGGTGACGATATGGCCGTTGACGAAACGGAAGCTGCTCATCGAGTCTCGGTCACCTTGCGGAGATATAGCGGCGCATCCGGATTGTTGCCGCGCGCCAGCGACAGCGCGTTTACCATCGGGTAGAAGCTCTGGACCATCAGGATCGGTTCGATCGCGGGATGGCCGGGCAGCACGGGGAGAGGCGACGCGGTGCCGGCCTTCGCATCGGCCAGGCACACGCGGGCGCCGCGCTCGGCGAATTCGGCGCAGGCATCGCGCACGCTGTCGCCCGCTGCGTCCGAGGTGGCGAAGGCGAGCACCGGGAAGCCCTGGCCGACGATCGCCATCGGGCCATGACGGACTTCTGCGGCGCTGAACGCTTCGGCGTGCAGGCTGCAGGTTTCCTTGAACTTGAGCGCGGCCTCCTGCGCTACGGCGAAGCTGTAGCCGCGGCCGATCACGAACAAATTGGTCGCCTCGCGCAGCGTTTCCACCACCGGCGCCCAATCATAGTCGCGCGCGGCTTCTAGCTGCTGGGGCAGCGCTGTCAGGGCGTCGGCCAGCGCAGTATCCTGCGCCCATTCGGCGACCAGCGCGGCGAAGGCGGCCAGCGCGGTAATGTAGGACTTGGTCGCCGCCACCGAGCGCTCGGGGCCGGCCTTCAGGCCGATCGTGGAGTCTGCCATCGTGGCGAGCGGCGATTCCTCGTCGTTGACGAAGGCCACGACGCGGGCGCCGGCCTGCTGATAGGCCCGGACGGTGGCGAGCAGATCGGGGCTGCGGCCGCTCTGCGACACCGCGATGCACAGCGCGCGGGCGGTGGAGACCGGCGCTTCGAACACCGACGCCACCGACGGCGCCGCGGAGGCGACCGGCACGCCGATCATCGTTTCGATCAGATACTTGCCATAGGTGGCGGAGTGATCGGACGAGCCACGCGCGCAGGTGACGACCAGTGCAGGCGGCGCAGCGCGCAGCTCGCGCGCCAGCGCGGCGATCGCCGGACCATTGGCGTCGAGCAGGCGGCGCACCGCCGCACCGGCTTCAGCGGCTTCGGACGCCATCAGCGTCGCGCCGCCTGCGGGCTTTTGGATATCGGCGATCATGTCCCCCATTGCCTCCACTGGCTATGACCGACACAGCGATAAGTTACATATTGGTATTGTTCAAGCGCTAGCTTGCGAATTCAGCATTTCCCGCAGCGTCGCGACCTTGGCCCGATCGGTCGCGAGACGCGCCCCGGCCTGGAAGCCGAAGGCGATTTCGCGCACATTTGCCTCACCCTGCGCGCTGCGGCACGAGGCATGGACCTCCCGCACGCCCGTCGCCAGGATCGCAGGCAGGGTGGCTGCATCGATGCCACTGCCGGCCAGGATGGTGATGCGCGTGCCGGCGGCGGCGACCAGCGCCGCGAGGGTCGCACGGCCATCGATCGCCTTGGGCGCACAGCCGGAGGTTAGGATGCGATCAAAGCCGAGCGCGACAGCCGTCTCCAGCGCCGCGAACGGATCCGGGCAGAGATCGAATGCGCGATGCAAGGTAAGCGACAAGGGCTTGCCGCTCGACCGCGCGACCGCAATCCATCGCGCCAGCACGTCTCCGTCGAGCTGGTGGTCCGCACCGCTGGCGCCGATCACCACGCCGGCCAGCCCCGCCTCGGCCGCAGCACGGATATCGGCAGTCACCAGCGCGACTTCCGCCGGCGAATAGTGGAAGTTGCCGTCGCGGGGGCGGGCCAGCAGGTGCACCGGGATCGGCGCCCGCGCCGCTTGGGCGATCAGCGAGGCCGGCGGGGTCAGGCCGCCGACCGCGAGCGCCGCACAAAGCTCGACTCGATCGGCGCCGCCGGTCACTGCCGCTTCGATTCCGGCAACGTCTTCGACACAGACTTCGAGCTGGCGGCGCATGCGCTAATCGACCTTCCCCTGCAGGTTCTAGAAAAGTCCTATTCCTCAGAGTACGCCGAAGGTCCAGCCCTCGGTACACGCCAGGCTGGGCGTGAGCGCCGCCGGTTGCCACGAATCCTGTTGCCCCGCCGCGACTCGCAGCCATGCGGCGCTGAGGATCGCATCGGTGGCGTGGTCGTCATAGCGGGGCAGCCGCCCGTGCGGCGCTGATCCGAACGCCGCGAGCATTTTGTCCAGCGTCTCGGCGTCGCGGATCTTCGAGATGCCCTTGCGCATGCCGGCGAGCCGCGCGGCGAGCGCGGTATAGATTTCCACCAGCACCGGGCCGGCATCGGGTACGGGATCGAATGGCCACAGCCCGATGCGGCCCCGCAGCCGGTGGAGGACGCGCATGCCGGTGAGGCTCGATTTGCCCACCTGGCTCGCGCCGACCAGGTTGAAGCAGCTATAGGGCGAGAGTGCCATCGCGTGCTGGCCATGCTCGCACACCCGAAACCGGCCGCGGCCGCCGGGGAATAGATCGCCGCAATCGCCCATCTGGCGGAAATGCCGTCGCGCTTCCGGATGCTGTACGAAGCTGGTGGCGGCGAAGTGCGGATCCGCCTGCGACACGCGGTCGACCAGTGCCCAAAGCGCCGGGCCATCGGCGGGGCTTTCCGTCCAGCCGGGGAAATAAGCGCCGGCGTCGACAAAGGGAAAGGCCGGAGATAGATCGAGGCCGACCAGCGCGCGCGTGCCGGTATCGGCAAGGTCGCCGAGAAAGGCGAGAATGTCGGCGCGCGACCAGGGGCGATCGATCAGGACCGGCGCGGCGTCGCCGGCACTGGCATGGGCAACGGCCAGCCCCTTGGGCCGCTCAACTGCCTGGCCCGACCAATCGATCGCGATGAAATCGGTGAAGTCCGGCGTCGCTATGCGCCGTCTCCGCGCCGTTGCTCCCGCATCGCCGCCCACCAGGCGAGCCGCTCCGCCACCCGCTTCTCGTGCCCGCGATCGGTGGGGGTGTAGAAGGTCTGCGGTTCCATCTCCGCCGGCCAGTAATTGTCGCCCGAGAAGCCGCCCTCGGCATCATGGTCGTAGGTATAGCCGGTGCCATAGCCGATCTGCTTCATCAGCTTGGTCGGCGCGTTGAGGATGTTCTGCGGCGGCATCAGCGAGCCGGTTTCCTTGGCCACCTTCCACGCCGCCTTCTGCGCCTTGTAGGAGGCGTTCGACTTGGGCGCTGTCGCCAGGTAGAGACATGCCTGGACGATCGCCAGTTCGCCTTCGGGCGAGCCGAGAAAGTCGTACGTGTCCTTGGCCGCCATGCACTGCACCAGCGCGTTGGGGTCGGCCATGCCGATATCCTCCACCGCCATGCGGACGAGGCGCCTGAGCAGATACAGCGGCTCCTCGCCCGCGGTGAGCATCCGCGCGAGATAATAGAGCGCCGCCTGCGGATCCGAGCCGCGCACCGATTTGTGCAGCGCCGAGATCAGGTTGTAATGCCCCTCGCGGTCCTTGTCGTAGACCGCGACGCGGCGCTGCAGGAAGGCGGAGAGCCCGGCGGGGTCGAGCGGCGCCTCGAACTGTACCGAGAACAGCGTTTCGGCCTGGTTGAGCAGGAAGCGCCCGTCGCCGTCCGCGCTCGCCACCAGCGCGTCGCGTGCCTCGGGCGTCAGGGGCAGGGGGCGTTCCTCCAGCGTCTCGGCACGATCGAGCAGCTGGCTCAGCGCTGCGTGATCGAGCCGGTGCAGGATCAGCACCTGCGCGCGGCTGAGCAGCGCGGCGTTGAGCTCGAAGGAGGGGTTTTCGGTGGTCGCGCCGACCAATGTGACGGTGCCGTCCTCGACATAGGGCAGGAAGCCGTCCTGCTGCGCGCGGTTGAAGCGGTGGATCTCGTCCACGAACAGCAGCGTGCGCTTGCCGATCCGGGCATGGTCGCGCGCCTCGGCGAACACCTTCTTGAGGTCGGCGACGCCCGAGAACACCGCCGAGATCGCGACGAAGCGCAGGCCCACCGCATCGGCGAGCAGCCGTGACATGGTGGTCTTGCCAGTGCCGGGTGGCCCCCAGAAGATGATCGAGCTGAGCTTGCCCGCCGCGACCATCCGCCCGATCGCGCCCTGCGGTCCAGTGAGATGCTCCTGCCCGACCACCTCGTCGAGCTTCTGCGGGCGCAGCCGGTCGGCGAGCGGGCCGCCGGCGGCGGGGGAGTCGGCGGCGGGTTGTTCGTGGGTGGCAAAAAGGTCGGCCATTGCGGCCAAGATAGGCGGGTGCGACGCTATTTGCATCCCGCTGGTTGATCGGGCGCAAGGCTTGGTGGCGCCTGGCGCCCCAAACCCTTGGTCATCCCGGCGAAAGTCGGGATCCATTCGCCTATCCGGTGTAGCAGGAGCCGACGCGCTACAGCGTCTGGATCCCGGCTTTCGCCGGGATGACGGTGCGTGGTGGGGAAGTCGCCCCGATCGCCACGGGGCGGGATGGGGCGGAAAGTGTGGAGGATCGGGCATGGACTGCGACGTCGTCATCGTCGGGGGAGGGCCGGCGGGCCTCGCCTTCGCGCGCTCGCTGGAAGACAGCGGTCTGAGCATCGTGCTGCTCGAGCGCGCGCCGCTGGAGGCGCTGGCCAGCCCGCGCTTCGACGGGCGCGAGATCGCGCTCACCCATGGCTCGAAGCGGATCCTCGACTCGCTCGGCGCCTGGGGGCGGCTGCCGGCGGACGAGATCGCGCCGATGCACGCGGCCAAGGTGCTCAACGGCGATTCGCCCTTCGCGCTCAACTTCACCGCGGGGGGCGGGGCGGACGACCAGCTCGGCTATCTGGTGCCGAACCACCGCATCCGCGCCGCGCTGTACGAGGCGGTGAAGCACCAGCCCGGCCTAAAGCTGGTGACCGGCGCGGAGGTGGTCCATGCCCGCTCGGGTGCCACCGGGCCGCGCGCGGAAGTGCTGCTCTCCTCGGGCGAGGTGGTACGGGCGCGGCTGCTGGTGGTGGCCGATTCGCGGCTCTCCAAGACGCGCGAGGCGCTGGGGATCGACACCGACATCAACCCGCTTGGTCGTTCGATGATGGTGGTGCGGGTGCGCCACGAGCTGCCACACGGTGCGACCGCGCTCGAATGGTTCGATCATCGCCAGACGCTGGCGCTGCTGCCGCTGAACGGCAACATGGCCGGCGCAGTGCTGACCCTCCCCGAAGAGGCGGCGCGGCGGGTGGCGGCGTTCGACGATGCCGCGCTCGGCCGCGACCTCACCCGCCGCTTCCGCCAGCGGCTGGGGCGGATGGAGGTGGTGAGCGATCGCAACGTCTACCCGCTGGTCACCACCTGGGCACATCAGTTCGTCACCGGTCGCGCGGCGCTGATCGGCGATGCGGCGGTTGGGATGCATCCGGTGACCGCGCATGGCTTCAACCTCGGGCTGAGCGGGCAGGCGCTGCTCGCCGCCGAGGTGCGGGACGCGGTGCGGCGGGGGATGGACCCGGCGCTGCCGGCGGTGCTGCGGCGCTTTGAGAACGGCCACCGGGCGGCGTGCAAGCCTCTCTATACGGGGACCAACCTGCTGGTGCGGCTGTTCACTGACGAGCGGCTGCCGGCACGCGCGATGCGGCACGCGGTGCTGCGGCTGGGGGCGGGGCTGCCCTTCGTCCGGCCGACGGTGCGGGCGATGCTGACGCATTAGGGCGTCTCCTAAGCCCCTTTCCTTCAGGGGAGGGGTTTGGGGTGGGGCGGTGTCTCACCGAGACCAAATTACGTTCTGGAATCCCTCCACCCCAACCCCTCCTCCTAGGAGGAGGGGCTAAAGAGGGCCCTTGCACGATCTTTTTCAAGATATATCTTGTGTGCATCACGACTTGCACAGGATGCATATAACCATGTTTTCTCCCTTCGGCCGTCACGGCCATCATCACCATCATCACGGCCACCAGTTTGGCCCCCGCGGACGCGGCGGCTGGGGCGGGGGCTTTCCCGGCGGCTTCGACATGGCCTTTGCCATGGGCGAGCGTGGGCCTGGTGGGCGCGGCCGGCGGATGTTCGGCGGCGACGAGCTCCGCCTGATCCTGCTCAAGCTGATCGAGGAGGCGCCGCGCCACGGCTATGACCTGATCCGCGAGATCGAGGCGCGCTCCAACGGCGCCTATGCGCCGAGCCCGGGCGTCGTGTACCCCACGCTCACCATGCTCGACGACATGGACCTGATCGCCGAGCACAAGAGCGAGGGCGCCAAGAAGCAGTTCGCGATTACCGAGGCGGGCACCGCGCATCTTGCGGAGAATGCCGTCGAAGTCGCAGCGCTGTTCGAACGTCTGGCGCAACTGGGCGAGCGCCATGCCCGCACCAATGGCGGGCCGGTGCGCCGCGCGATGCACAACCTCAAGACCGTGCTCGCCGCCAGCGTGTTCGACGAGGAAGTGGATGCGGAGCGGCTGCACGCAATCGCCGAAATCCTCGACGAAGCCGCGCGCAAGATCGAGCGGCTGTAGGAAACGATGCCCCGGATCGAGGTGTTACGTCGCCGTCTGGGGCTGGTCCCCGGTTCGGCCAAGGAGACAGGAATGACGATTGCCCCATTCACCAGCCACACCCTGGTGCCGACCGAACATGCCAGCCGCTATCTCCAGCAGTTGTGCAAGCATTGGCAGCACAATCTGCAGGTGGAATTCACGCCTGAAAACGGCACGGTGATCTTCCCGAAGGATGCTCGCGGCGCCGATCATCCGGGCGATGCCGTGGTTACGTTCAACGTTGCCGAAGCTGGGCTGGACGTGCGGATCGATGCCACGTCGGCGGATCAGCTGGAAGGGCTCAAAGGTGCGGTTGCTCGCCATCTCGACCGCTTTGCCTTCCGCGAAGGCGAGCTGCGGTTCGACTGGCAATGACGAAAGGGGCGCCGTTACCGGCGCCCCTTGTCGGTTCAGGCGATGCCGAGCGCGCGGCGTTTGCGGATCGCGGCGCCCAGCGCGCCGAAGCCGACCAGCAGCATCGCCCAGCTCGCCGGTTCGGGCACGGCGTTCGTCGGCACGAAATTGCCGTTGCCGTTATAGGTGCCCAGATGCACCTCGCCGTTCAGGCGCATGTTGAGCGCAACGATGCTGCCTTCGATGGCGCTGCTGTTCGTCAGCGTCGCCTTCGGCGCCAGGATGCTGCCGTGAAAACCCTTCACCGACAGGTTCTGCGCCTGGTTGAAGTTCCAGATCACGCTCTGGTTCAGCGCCTTGTTGTTGATGTTCCCGCCCTGCACCAGATTCGTGCCGAGCACGTTGATGATTGTGGTGGTGCCGCTGGGCATCCGGGTGAACAGGTTGTCGAAATTGGCGTTCTGGTTGGTGAATGCCGCTTCGGTCATCGTGAACACCGCGAAACCGTCTGTGGCGCCCGAATAGTTCAGCGCATTGTTGGTCGAGGTGATCGTGCCGAGCGAGGGCAGGTTCGCCAACTGGGTCGACAGGGCGTTGAGGTTGGTGGTCAGCTCGCTCATGCGAATCACCAGGCCGGCGCCCACGTCGTTCGCGCCGCCTGCGGCGAGGGTGGCATCCTTGCGCGCGCCGTTGATGCCCGAAGCGGCCGATCCGCCATAGGTCACGCTGTTGTTGTTGACGTTGAACGAGGTGGTGAGGTTACCCCCCGCCACCAACACACCCACCGCGCCGTTGGTAGCGTTGAAATCCACATAGCCGACATTACCGCCGATGCGCGCGGTGTTGCCCAGCGTACCGTTCTGGCCATTCGCATATCCCGCCTTCAGGCGGAACGAACCGGTGGCGTTGCCGACGACGCTCAGCACGTCATAGCGGGAGGATGCCGAACCTTGGGTGCTCGAACCGATGCCGAAATTGGTGAAGTTCTGCGATACCAGCTTGTTGACGAAGGTGCGGCCTTCCACTTCCTGGCCATTCGTGGTGAGCGTGTCGAGCACGATCAGGTTCAATTCGCGCATCGCCTGCAGGCCGGCAGCGGCCTTGGCGTTCGCCGTTGTGGCCGCAGCGGTGGCCGTGGTCGCCTTGCCCGTCGAGGAAGTCGGCTTGGCAAGAGCGGCGGGGGCGACCAGCAGAGCGGCAATTGCAGACAAACAGAGGATGCGCATACGTGTTCCCTTACGCAACAGGATCGATCACCAGCCTAGCGAAAGCGCAGGCGCGGATCGTCGCAGGATCATCCGTTCTTCTTCGCAGAGTGGTTGCGGTACAATGCGAGAATATGGTTAATCCCCTGTTGTTAGTCTCAAATCGACACGGCAATCGTGCGGCTGGGGGCAACGACCAAGGGCGGCCCAGCGCCGAAGCGCGGACCGCCCTTCTTCCGTCGGAGCGGAAAGATCAGAAGCTGAAACGGACCGACGCGGTGATCGTGCGACCGGTTAGCGTCTGGGCGTTGACGATGCCGGATGCCGGGATGGCTGCCGAGTTGACCGAGACGAACGCCAATTTGTCGAACACGTTGTAGACGTTCAGGCTGATCTGGAGACCGTTAACCGGGCGCACCTGCACGAACGGGCTGACGATCGTGTACCCTGGCTGCTTCAGCAGGTTGCCGTCCTGGGCAAAGCTGCTGGTGGTGCCCAGCACGTTGGTGCCGATGGTGAAGCGCTTTACCTCGAACTGTGGCGTTGCCTGGAAAATCAGGTCCGGCTGATGGCGCGGCGTGTTGCCGACCAGCGTCTTGTCGGCCTTGTCGGCATCGATAGTAGCTTTGGTGTAGGTAGCACCGAGTCGTAGACCAAACGGTCCCCGCTCGAACAGGCCTTCGACTTCGACGCCCTTGGCGCTGTAGTCGCGATCAATCTGCAGCACGACGGTGTTGCCTGTGGCATTCGCGCCGATTTGCAGGTTCTTGTCCTGAGTCGAGGCCCAGAAGCCGGTCGCGAACAGCGAAATCCCGTCCTTGCGGAACTTCACGCCGGCTTCCGCCTGCTTCACCGGCCCGTACGCCATGGCAGGGTCGGTCAGTGCGCCAGCGGCATTGACGGCCGGCGAGAAGAACAGCCGTTCCGCACTTGCTCGCGCACCGCGGCTGTAGCGGGCAAACACCGACACGGGTTCGGCAACGCGATAGTTCACGCCGATCGAGTAGGAAGCGTATTTATAGCTATAGTCAGCTAGGCCGGGACGTGACAGCGGCAGCACGGCCACCGAGCGTTCGGCGGGTGCGATCGTGCCGTCGCGGTTCATGTCGACCGGTGCCGTCCCTACGCGCCCGCCACCAAGATCTGCTCCGTACAGCGCGCCGCTAACCTTGCCGAAATCATAGCGGAGGCTCGCACCCAGCGAAAGGGCGCCGATCTGGTAGTTGACCGAGCCATAGGGAGCAAACACGCGATAATCGAGGTCGTAGCGTCGGCGATATCCAGCGCCGCCCGCGATGCCATAGTTCAGTACGCCACCCTGCGTAACTGAAGTGCCAGTTGCGGTGACCACATCGACAAACGCTGAATTGCCGTTCGACGCGACATCGAACACGTTGGTCATCAGGTTCAGGTTCTGCCAGAGCGCCTGGGAGGATGCGTAAAAGCCTGCCGTCGTGGTAAGCTTGCCATCGCCGACGTTCCAAACCCGGCTGCCGCGGAAATCGTTGGTGAAGTTGTCGAGCTTTTCCAGGTCGGAGTGGATCGCCAGACCGTACATCATCAGACCATTGCCGTTCAACGTCGCTGGATTGGTGATCGTCTGCCCCGCCTTGGGACCGGTAGCGTAGCTCAGCGTCGCGCCAGGGCCGCCGAACGTCGGCGCAAAGGCCGCGGCAGGCAGCAACGCCATCGAACTACTTTCGTTATAGCTGCCGGAAATCGCGGCGTAGCGCATGCGGTTGCTGAACGTCCACCCGGCGATGTCGAACTGGGCTTCCAGTCCGAGCGACGCCACCTTGCTGCGATTGCCCTCACGCAGGTTCAGGTTGGTGATGTTGTTGTTGCCGTCTAGCGCCAGCATCGAGGACTTGTAACGCGATTCAAGGGTGTCCTTGCGCGGATCGAAGCCGGCAATCGTGCTATATGACGGATCGGTATTGGTGCCGCGCACCGCGACCGGCAGCATCGCGTAGTTGGGTTCGCGATCGTCAAGGTACTTGCCGTAGACGCGGACATAGCCGTTCTCAAACGTCTTGGTGACATTGAGCTTGATCTGGCCACCCTTGAACGAATCGAAGGCGGTCGCACGCGGACCTTCGCCCTGGCGATAGAAGCCACCGACGTTGAAACGTACCGTCTTGCTGAGGTGGCCGCCATAGTTGAAGTCGACGCGACCGAGTTCATGATCCACGCCCGAGGACAACTGGATCGTGCCGCCTTCCTCCTCGCCGGTCTTCGAGATGAAATTGACGAGACCACCGGGCGAGTTGGACGCGAACGTGGATGCCGAACCGCCACGGATCGCCTGTACCTGCGACAGGCTGAGATCGGTGCGCAGGAACGCCGTGGTGGCGGCAAAGTGAATGTCGCCGAATTCCAGGACCGGCAGACCGTCTTCCTGGATCTGCAGGAACTTCGAGCCGTCCGCCGCCATCGGCAGGCCGCGTATGGTGATCGCGGTCAGTCCGTCGGTGCCGGCGGTTTCGGCACGGATGCCGGGCATGTTGCCCAGCACTTCGGCAATCGAGCGGGTGCCGATCTTCTGGATCTGCTCCTCATCGATCGAGCTAGCCGAAATGGCGGAGTCGAGCAGGTCGCGGCCCTTGGCAACGCCGGTCGTGAACGACTGTTTGGCTGGCTCGGGCGCGGCTGGCTCCGCGGCGTGTGCGGTCGTCGCAGTGGCGCTGGCGGCATGTTCTTGCGCCTGCGCCGCTGTGGTGAAAAGCGCGCATGATGTCACGAGCGCCAGACGTAAGTTATTCATGGAGGACCCCTTTTCTGGATTGTGTCTGGGGGGTCTCTGGGTGTTGGCAAGTTAAGGGGAGGAGAACGTTCCCATAGGGAGTTTTACAGTGCTGATGGGCAATGCAAACTGGTGCCAGGGCTTGGCAACGCTTTGCTTCCGTATTTTACCTAAGGTCTTGCAAGCAATTCAGAATAACTGTCCAGCACAGAACGGTTGACCTTATCCCAAACCAGTGCTTGCGCCTTGGCGTGGCCGGCCGCTCCTTGCGCCGCGGCGAGCGCCGGATCGCGGATCAACCGCTCGATCGCATCGGCATAGGTGGGCACGTCGCGTGGGGGAACGAGGAAGCCGTTCGCGCCATCCTCGATCAGATCCACCGCCCCCGTGGCGCGTGCGGCTACCACAGGCACGCCGCATGCCATGGCTTCGGACGTGACGTTGCCGAAGGTTTCGGTGACGGAGGGATTGAACAGCACGTCCATCGAAGCGACCGCGCGGGCGAGATCGTCGCCGCGCTGGAAGCCGGTGAAAATCGCGCCGGGCACCCGATCGGCAAAGGTCTGCCGGGCCGGGCCTTCGCCGATCACCAGCACGCGGTGCGCGATGCCCCGCGCGCTAAGCTCGTTGCAAACCGCGCCAAAGATATCGAGACCCTTTTCGAGCACCAGCCGGCCGAGAAAGCCGACCGCGAATTCCTCGTCCCGCAACCCCAACGAGCGCCGCCATTCCAGGCTGCGCCGCCCCGGATGGAAGCGATCATGGTCCACTCCGCGTGACCAGATGCCGACCGGCGTCTTCACGCCCCAGCTCCGGATCAGCTCCGCAGTGGAGTCGCCGGGTGTGACCACCTTGTCGACCCGGTTGTAGAAGCGCGTTAGCAGCTTGATGATCACCGGCGCGACGAAGCCGAGATGGTAGTAAGCTGGATAGGTCTCGAACCGGGTGTGCAGCGAGGCGAGGGTGGCGATGCCACGCGCCCGCGCCCATTTCACCGCGCCGTGACACAGGAATTCGGGGGCCGACACATGCACGATGTTGGGCGCGAAGGCGGCGAGATCCGCTCGGATGCTCTTAGGCAGTCCGGTCGCGAACTTGTATTCGGCTCGACCGCCGGGCACCGGCCAGGCGGGCACGCTGACGAGATCGCCGGTAGGAGCAAAGGCGGGGGTGTCCGTGGTCGGGGAATAGACGCGCACGTTTACGCCCTGATCCAGCAGATAGCCGACGAGCTTGTTAAGCGCCTGGTTCGCGCCGTCGCGAACATAATTGTAGTTGCCGCTGAAGAGCGCGACACGAAGATCCGAGGGCTGCATTTGCGCGCGGCATAGTCTGGCGCGCCGGGGCCGGCAAGCGAATGGATTGTCCCACCCCAGGAACAGAAGATCTGCCCGGCGGTTCTCGCGACAATGAGCAAGCATTTCTCCAAGGGAACGGCAATCCGCTGGAATTGGGGCGGCAATGTCGCACATGGCAAGATTGCCGAACGCTTCGACCGGCGCGTACAGCGCACGATCAAGGGTGAAAAGATCGTTCGCAACGGCAGCGCCGACAATCCCGCCTATCTGATCGAGCAGGAAGATGGCGGGCGCGTGCTGAAGCTCGAATCGGAGCTGGAGCGGGACTGACGCTGTTCCCTTTTCGTTTCGGTTCGGCTAGAGCGTGGGGATGGCGAAACCTCAGAAACGCTATGTCTGCCAGGCCTGCGGCTCGGCAACGTCGAAATGGGCCGGGCAATGCGCGGACTGTGCCGAATGGAATACGCTGGTGGAGGAAGTGGCGGCCGCGGCTACACCCTTCCAGGCCAAGCATAATTTGCAATCCGGCGGCCGCGCGATCCAGCTGTCTGGCCTGAACACCGACATCGCCTTGCCCGATCGGATGGCGAGCGGCATCGCCGAACTCGATCGCGCGCTGGGTGGCGGCTTCGTCGAGGGATCGGCGACGCTGATCGGTGGCGATCCCGGCATCGGCAAGTCCACCCTGCTGCTGCAGGCGGCGGCCAGGATCGCGGAGCGCGGGTTGTCCGTTGCCTATGTCTCCGGCGAGGAAGCTGCCGACCAGGTGCGGCTTCGCGCGCGGCGGCTTGGGCTGGGCCATGCGCCGGTGCAGCTCGCCGCCGCCACCTCGGTTCGGGATATTCTCACGACCGTGGGGCAGGGTACGCCACCGGCCCTGTTGATCATCGACTCGATTCAGACGATGCATTCGGATCTGATCGAAGGCGCGCCGGGCACGGTGAGCCAAGTGCGCGCGAGCGCGCAGGAGTTGATCCGCTTCGCCAAGGAACGCGGCACCGCGTTGGTGCTGGTGGGGCATGTCACCAAGGACGGGGCGATCGCCGGCCCGCGCGTGCTGGAGCATATGGTCGATACGGTACTCGCCTTCGAAGGCGAGCGAAGCCATTTGTATCGCATCCTGCGCGCGGTGAAAAATCGCTTCGGTGGCACCGACGAGATCGGCGTGTTCGCGATGCAGGCGGAAGGACTGACCGAGGTCGGGAATCCCTCGTCGCTGTTCCTGACGCAGCGTGACGAGAACGTCACCGGCACGGTGGTGTTCCCGGCGCTCGAAGGCACGCGGCCGGTGCTGGTGGAGGTGCAGGCGTTGACGGTACGGTTAGCGTCCGGCGCCACGCCGCGGCGTGCTGTGGTCGGGTGGGATTCGCCGCGGCTATCCATGGTGCTGGCGGTGCTGGAGGCGCGGTGCGGGCTCAGCTTCTCCGCCTGCGAAGTCTATCTGAACATCGCCGGCGGCTATCGCGTGCAGGATCCCGCCGCAGATCTGGCGGTGGCGGCGGCGCTGGTCTCGGCGCTTTCGGAGCGCCCCGTTCCCGCCGATGCGGTTGCGTTCGGCGAAATCGCCCTGTCCGGTGAGATCCGGCCCGTGGCACATGCCCCGCTGCGCATGCGCGAGGCGGCCAAGCTGGGGTTTACCCGTGCGCTGACCCCGGCGGCGCAGGCAGGCGAGGGCAGTGCGCTGACGCTGAGCAGCTTTCGCAATCTGGGTAGCTTCGTCGAATACCTGTTGGGGAAGAGCGCCTAGGCTGATCGATCGTGCCGATCGAACCGGTTCGTTTCGAGACAGAAGAGACGAACCGAGGGCATCCGGCAAAATTCGTACTGGTGAATTTGGCAGTAAGGAACTATTTTGCCAAAACTAGGTTTTCCCCTGATTATAACATAAACTTAACTCGCATAGTTAACAGGGTCATGCGATTTCGGGTCGCTTAGGGGGCGAACGACAGGTGCGTATCGGCAGGCGGTTTTTGCGGTGGAACAGGAGGCACGCTGGCAAGCGGCGCCTGCTGATGACAGCCGCGATCGTGGTGCCGCTGCTCTCCACCACTTCCGCCGGAATTGCTATCGCGCCAGTTTCTGACACGATCGATGCGCTTGCGGTGCTCGCCGCCCGCTCGCCGGGCCTGCGGGCGGAAGGCGCGCGCAGCACCAAAGCATTGCGCATGCTGCCGCTCGCCGACGCCGACATGTTGACTGGCACTGAAGCGTTCAACAATCTTCCTCCTGCGGCAGAGCCGCCGATGGCGCCGCTGCCGGCCGCCGTGGCGCTGCCGGCGGACGTTGGGCCCGCCGGTGAGGCGATGTTGCCGCCGGCTGCGTTTGCCCAGGTTCCCTATGTAGTAGCGCCGAGCGCCGTCGGCGCTGCGCCGGGCGGATCCGGCGGCAGCGGGGGCGGGGCCATCCCGACGACCGTTTTTCCGGGTCAGGGCGGCGGCGGTGGTGGCGGTGGTGGCGGCATCATCGTCGTGCCAGCGCCCGCACCCACCCCGGTTCCGCCGATCACGCCGGTGCCCGAACCCGGCATGTGGCTCTTGCTGCTTACCGCTTTTCCGCTGGTGGGTGCAGCGCTCCGCCGGCGCACGCGGAGCAGCGTGGCCGCTTGAAAAGCCGGCGTTCGATCGGCTTCTGGATCTCGCTGGCGGCGCTGGGCGTGGCGATCCTGGTGCCGGCGGGCCTTGCGCTGCTGCGCCGTCCGCCTGCCGTCGCGGTCGCAATGCCGCTGTTTCCGCCCAAAAGTGAACGCATAAGGCTGCCGGGGGACGAGGCGCGGCGACTGACGCGCGCCGATGGCAGCGTACAGCCGGTGAAGACCCTGCTGCGGCTCGACTCCCCGATGCGCTATGGCAGCTTCGTGTGGAACGATCGCGGCGTGCCGGCGGGCGAGTTATGGCTGCGGATCGATCTTTCGAAGCAGATCCTATCCGTCTTCCGTGCTGGCGAGGAAATCGGCACCAGCGTGATCCTGTACGGCCAGGACGACAAGCCAACGCCGACCGGGGATTTTCCGGTGCTGTGGATGGGCCGCAATCACCGCTCCAGCCTCTACGATGCCGAGATGCCCTATACGCTGCGGCTGACCGGCGACGGCGTGGCGATCCATGGCAGCGACGTGCGCGAAGGGCTCGCCACGCATGGCTGTATCGGCGTGCCGCTGGATTTTGCGGCGCGGCTGTTCGCCGTGGTCAGGCGTGGGACGGTGGTGACGATCGTGCAGTGAGCGCGCCGCCGTTCAGGGCGCCTTGGTGCCGCCCCGCACGTCATTTTGGGCGAAAAGGGCGAAGACCGATCGGCCGGTGCGGGTGCGGCTGACGTCGATCACGCACATATGGCCATAGCGTTGGTGCGCGCCGCAACCGATTCCGGCATAGCGCAGTTCCTGGTTGAACAGCAGCAGCCGATGGCTGCGGTCGGGCACCCCATCGTCCACCACCAGCTGGCGAACCACCTGCTCGGCATCGGTATAGCCGTAGGAAATGCCTTCGCCGACAAGGTCGCCGCCGCCGCGCCGGCGCACGCGATCGGCCGGCGTCGCGCCGTCGGGAGAAACGTGGCCGCGTGCGCCGCGGGGCCCTTGATCGGCGACATGGTCCTGCGCGGCAAGATCGAGCAGCGCGCCGCGGTCCAGCGGCGGCAGCGGGCGCTGCCGTTCCAGAAATGCGATGGCGTCGTCGATCGCCTGCAGTCCTTCGCGCGTCATCGTCCCCTTCGGATGATCCGGGGCATACAGCGCATTTCCGATGAAGTGGTTACGCAGCGTGCGCAGCCGATCGGCGTACCCCGCCGGGTCCTGGCGCACCTCGTTGATCCGTTCGAGCACCTGGTCCTCGAGCGGTGGCGTATCGCTCGCCGCCGTGAGCAGCAATGCGCCGCCCGCAAGGACGATGCAGAAGAGGCATCGGATGCCAGTCACGCCATACTCCACCGAACCCCGGAGGTTACAGGCCGGGGCTGCTGGTAATGGTGTGATCAAAACTAGCGAAAATGCCGTTGATGGAAGCGGTTATCGGAAAGGGTTAACGCGCCCAGCCTGCCGCTTGATGATTTCGTGGCCGAAGCTAGGCTACGGCCAGATCCTGAAATTCGGAGAAGACCTTGCGCCGTTCCCCCTTGCTCGCCGCCTCTCTCGCCGCGCTCCTGCTCGCACCCCAGGCTCCGGCGCAAGACAAGGCGGCCGATGCGGCAGCCGCCGACAAATCCGATGCGAAGGGCGACAAGAGCGAACTGCCGCCGCTTCCAGACGACAAGACCATCACCCAGACCGCAGTGATCGGCGGCAAGTCGATCCGGTATCAGGCTACGGTGGGCAAGCTGCCGGTCTATGACGCCAAGGGCAAGAAGATCGGGGAGGTGGTGTACACCGCCTATATCGTCCCGGGCGGAGCGCCGAACCGGCCGGTGACCTTCGCCTTCAACGGCGGCCCGGGTGCCTCTTCGGTCTATCTCAACCTGGGCGCGGTGGGGCCGAAGCGGGTGCAGTTCGGGGACAAGGGCGATGCGCCCTCCGATGCGCCGCTGCTGGTCGACAATCCGGCAAGCTGGCTGGACATGACCGACCTCGTCTTCATCGATCCGATCGGCACCGGCTTCAGCCGCAGCCTGGTCGACGAAGCAGCGACCAAGAAGGCATTCTACGCGACCGAGCCCGACATCAAGTATCTCTCGCGCATTGTGTACGACTGGCTGGTCAAGAACGAGCGACTGCGCGCGCCCAAGTTCGTGATGGGCGAAAGCTATGGCGGCTATCGCGCGCCGCGGATCGCCTATGAACTCCAGACGCAGCTCGGCATCGGCGTAAACGGCATCGTGATGGTGTCGCCCTATCTCGATCCCGCTGCCACGGCCGGCTCGGATGCGCTGTCCCCGTTGCCCTGGATGATCAACCTGCCATCGATGGCGGCCGGCCATCTGGAGCGGCAAGGCCGGCTGACGCCGCAGGCAATGGCGGCGGTGGAGGCCTATACGCGCGGCGCCTTCGCCACCGATCTGCTCGCCGGCCGATCGGATCCGCAAGCGACCGCCCGGCTGGGGCAGAAAGTGGCGGAACTGACTGGCTTGGATCCAAAGCTGACTACGCGGCTGGACGGGCGAGTCGATGAAGGCACCTATCTGCGCGAGGTGCATCGCGACGACCAGAAGATCGGCAGCGTCTATGACTCGAACGTCGACGCTTTCGATCCCTTCCCCAATTCGGCGCAGCGCAAATCAGGCGACCCCATCCTGGAGGGTATCATCGCGCCGACCACCAGCGCGATGGTGGACTTCATCACGCGGAAGGTGGGCTGGAAAACGAACGCGCGATACAATGCGCTGTCCTATTCGGTGAACGAGGCGTGGGATCGCGGCACTCCGGACGACGCTCCGGTCAGCGATTTGCGCAAGGCGGTGGCCAACGATCCGAAGATGGGCGTGCTGATCGTACACGGCTATAACGACCTGTCCTGCCCGTATTTCGGTTCGCGGCTGATCATTGATCAGCTGCCGCGCTTCGGCAGCGACACGCGAGTGAAGCTGGGCGTTTACCCCGGCGGTCACATGTTCTATTCGCGTGGTCCCAGCGCCGATGCGTTCAAGGCGGATGCCCGGGCACTGTACGTGCGATGACAGCACTCTCTTGAGCCCCTTCTCGTGGAACTAGGGGGCTCAAGAAGAGACTCCCCTTCACCTTGCCATCCATCCTGCTAAAGCGCGCCGCATGACCGGGCTCGACATCGTCACCTTGCTGATCATTGCCGGCGCAGCCGTGCTCGGCTTTCTCCGCGGTTTCACCACCGAAGTGCTGGCGTTCCTCGCCTGGATCCTTGTGGTGGTGGCGGTGAAGTTCTTCCATGCCGGGCTGTCCGCGCTGCTCGCTCCGGTGATCGGCACCGAGGGCGGGGCGGCGGTGATGGCGTTTGTGGCCCTCGCCGGATCAAGCTATTTCGGCGGGCGGCTGATCGCCAACACGCTCGGCGGGCAGATGCGCAATTCGGTACTGGGGCCGATCGATCGCGCGCTGGGCGTCGGTTTCGGCGTCGCAAAGGGGCTGATCCTCGTCAGCATGGGCTTTCTAGTGCTCATGCTCGTGCTCGACACGTTCGAAGGCGGGCGGACGCGCCGGCCGAAATGGATTACCACGTCCGTCACCTATCCGCTGCTCGATACGACCAGTGCGGCAATCGGTGATTTCGTGGACCGGCGTCGCAAGGGTGAGCCGGTGTTCGGGGCAGACACGGCAAACGGGGACCAGGATCGGCCGCAGCGGCGCAGGCGCGATTGACCTTCCTCATGCAGGGAAGGGTCTTCGCCCGCTCGCCGCACCAATAGGAGGTAATTCGCGCTCGCAACTGCAGCGCCGCTATCCTAGATCGGGCCTATGAACGCGCCGCTCTACAATCTGGAAATCCTGCGGCTCGCCGCAGACATCCCGCATCATGAACGGCTGGAGCACTCCGGCGGCACCTCGGAGAAGCGCTCGCCGGTATGCGGCAGCCGGGTGACGGTTGACATCGATGTCGATGATGAAGGTCGCGTGGTGCAACTGGGCATGCTGGTGCGGGCCTGTGCGCTGGGGCAGGCTTCTGCGGCGCTGCTCGGTCGAGCGATACTCGGCCGCACCCCAACGGAGATCGCCGCGGCGCGCGACGCGCTGACGGCGTGGCTGGCGGGCGAGCGCGATACGCCGCCGGACTGGCCGGGAATCGACCTCTTCACGCCAGCGCTGCCGCATCGCGGGCGGCATGCCTCGATCCGGCTCGCCTTCGAGGCGGCTGCGGATGCTGCCGCGCAGGCAGCGGAGGCGCGCGTCTGATGGCACATGGGGGGGGAGGATCGCTGCTCGCAGATGCGGTACCGATGCTTGGCTTCGCGCTAGCGTTCGTGCTGTTGTTCCGGCGGCTGGGCCTGGGTGCGACCTTGGGCTTCCTCGTCGCCGGTGCGCTGGTCGGCCCGCATGTGTTGCGGCTGGTGGGCGATGCCGAGGGCAAGATGGGCATCGCCGAACTGGGCATCGCGCTGCTGCTGTTCCTCGTCGGGCTGGAACTTAGCCCGTCGCGCCTGTGGCGAATGCGCCGCGACATTTTCGGGTTGGGCCTATTGCAGGTTGCGCTGTGCGGCGTAGCCATCGCCGGCGTCGTCTGGGCGGTAACCGGATCGACCCTTGCTGCGGCCCTGGCGCTGGGGCTGCCCATGGGCCTTTCCTCCACCGCGCAGGTGCTACCGCTGCTCCAGTCCGCCGGTCGCCTCCGCACTCCGTTCGGCGAGCGCGCCTTCGCCATCCTGTTGTTCCAGGATCTGTCGATCGTGCCGCTGATCACCATCGTCGCGGCGATGTCGCGCAATCCGGCGGATCAGGGTGGCCCGCCGGGATGGCTGCTGGGGCTGTACACCATTGGTGCGATCGTCGGACTGGTGCTGGCAGGGCGGTTCCTGCTGCGCCCGCTGTTCCGGCTTATCGGCAATCTCGACGAGCGCGAGATGTTCGTCTTTGCCGGCCTGCTCACCGTCATTGCCAGCGCGGCGGTGATGGAAGCGCTGGGCCTTTCTGCCGCGCTCGGCGCGTTCATCGCCGGCGTGATGCTCGCGGATTCGCCCTTCCGCCACGAGCTGGAGGCGGATGTCGAACCGTTCCGCGCCATCCTTCTCGGCCTGTTCTTCGTGGCCGTCGGCATGACGCTCGACCTGCACGCGATTGCCGAGCGGCCCTTCTTCGTTGCCGGCATGGCGCTAGCGCTGATCGCTACCAAGACGGTGCTGATCATGGGGCTGGCACTGCTGTTCGGGATGAAGCCACGCGGCGCCTTCGCGCTGGGGGTGCTGTTGTCCCAGGGCGGTGAGTTCGGCTTCGTGCTGTTCGCCCAGGCGCAGAAGGCGCTGCTCATCGAGCCCCAGGCAGCGAGCGTGTTCAGCGCCATCGTTACGGTATCGATGGCGACCACGCCGTTCCTGATGATGGCGACGAAGCGGCTGCGCGCAGAACCGCCCAAGCCCGGCGCGCTACCCGACGGGCCACAGCAGGAAGGCGCCAACGCCGTCGTGGTCGGTTATGGCCGGTTTGGCCAGACGGTGGCGCAGATCCTGATCGCGCAGGACATCCCGGTGACGATCATTGATCGCGACGTCGAAATGATCGAGACCGCCGGCAGCTTCGGCATGAAGGTCTATTATGGCGACGGTACTCGCATCGATCTGCTGCGCCAGGCCGGTGCTGCGGATGCCGAGCTGATCCTTTTCTGCCAAGATGGCGACGCGATGGACACGGCCATCGTCGAAGGGGTGCACGCCGCCTTCCCCAAGGCAAGCATCTTCGTGCGCGCCTATGATCGTCGCAGCATCATGAAGCTGAAAGGCGCGCCGGTGGCGGGCGTCGTCCGCGAGGTGATGGAAAGCGCTGTTGTGATGGCGCGTCGTGCAATGGATGCGGTGGGTGTCGACGGGGCCGAGATCGACAAGACCGAAGCGGAATATCGCCGCCGCGATATCGAGCGACTGAAGCGGCAGAAGGAAACCGGCGACCTGTATGCCGGTCGCGACGGCATGTTCAGCCAGGCTGCGGCCGCTGCCGCAGCGGCGCAGGACCGCGGCGATGGCTGAGTGGAGCAGAGGCATGAACTGGATAGCAGTACTGGCGGCCTTGTCGGGGGCGATGGCGGTCGCGGCCGGCGCCTTTGGTGCGCACGGCGCGCAGGGCGTGGCGGTCGAGTGGCTCAAGACCGGCGGCCAATATCAGCTGGTGCACGCCGTGGCGGCCCTGGTGGCACTGCAAGTCGCCGCGCGGGGGCCTGCTGCATTGTTCGTGGGCGGCGCGTTCGTATTCGCGGGCACACTATACCTGATGGCACTGGGCCTGCCGCGCTGGCTCGGTGCGGTGACGCCGATCGGCGGGGCGGCAATGATTGCCGGATGGTTGTGGCTGGCCTGGGTGCTTGCGACGAAGGCGGGCCGATGAGCGAAGCGCAAGGGGAGTGGAGTTCGGCACAGGTCCGCACCTGGCTCGAACGCCGGATCAAGGCCGCGCGCGCGGACCAGGACGCTGCGGACCGCTACGGCCGCGACCGCGAGGACGACTATGACAAGGCGGCGGCCGAGGAGTGGGTGTGCGAGCAGTTCCGGCACAGCGATGCGGTGGACGACCAGGCCAAGCTTGCCGACGCGCTGAAGGCATTGCTGGCCAAGGATGATTTCTACCGCGCTGGCGTACGTAGCGAGCAGCGCTTCGAGCGCGAGGTGAAGGCGTATCTTCGCAAGCTCGCCAAGATGACCAAGACGAATACGGGTTTCGGGAAGACGCTGCGGTATCAGTGATCTTTTGCCCTTTCAGCCCCTCCCCTGAAGGAGAGGGGCTTACGAGAAGCCGCTATTTTCCCTTCCGCCGGCAGCGATCTGAGCAGTAGAGCACATTCTCCCAATCCCGCTCCCATTTCTTTCGCCAGGCAAAGGGGCGCTGGCAGACGGGACAGGTTTTGGTCGGCAGGTCCCGCTTGGCGACGCCGCCCGGCATAAGCGTTACTCCCCCGCGAGGATCTTGGCTATGCCGGCGGCGACGTTGGGGTGGTAGCTCGCCCTCGAAGCCGCATAGAAGCGGGCGGCGATCGGCTTCCCCCAATCGCCCTGCGCCATCAGATCGCGATAGATCGGGTAGATCAGCAGGCCGCGGCCGACACTGCCGACCAGCTTTCCGATCGACGGAACCGCCGGATCATAGCGATTGGCGATCGCCAACTCGCCCCAGGCGGAGCGGACATAGGCGTTGTTCGATGCTGAGAGGCCCAGCTTTTCGTCCAGTTCCTTCAGCCGCGCCGGCGTCTGCTTGCGATCGAGACCATTCAGGAAGCGCAGCCATTGCTGGGTCGACCAGCCCTTGGGGTTAACCGCCGAAACTGGTCCGCCCGCATTTACCGCCGCCAGCTGCGCGTCGATCGCTTTCAGCGTGGCGGATTCGACATGCACCGCATTGTTCGGGAGACCTGCGGCATAGGCCCATTTGTCGAGCTGGAGATTCGCCTCGAGCCCGGCGTCACCCTTCACAAGATTGGCGCGCAGGTCCGCCAGGAAGCCGGCGGTGGTCTGCGGCTGGAAGGCGTGGCGGTCGAAATAGCCGCGCAGATAGACGTCCCAACGCGCGCGCCCCACGGTGCGCTCGATCGTGCGCAGGAAGGTCGAGCCCTTGAAGTAATCGAGCTGCCCGAAGGTCGCGCCCGGATCGCCGTGCAGCCGCGTCGTCGGCGCCTCCATGCCGCCGGCATCGGCGATGTCACGTTGCAGCCCGTCCCATTCGAGATCGGCGTCGGTCGCGGCGCGTTCCTTGCCGTAGACCGCCTCCATGATGCGGTTCTCGAAATAGGTGGTGAACCCCTCGTTGAGCCAGCTGTCCGACCAGGTCGCGTTGGTCACGAGATTGCCCGACCAGCTATGCGCCAGCTCGTGCGCCACCACGTCGACGTTCGACTTGTCGCCGGTGATGATGGTGGGCGTCAGGAAGGTGAGAGTGGGGTTCTCCATGCCGCCATAGGGGAAGCTCGGCGGCAGGACGAGCATGTCGTAGCGGCCCCAGCGATAGGGTCCGTAGAGCGCCTGCGCCGCGTCGATCATCTTCTCGACATCGGCGACTTCCTTCGCGGCGGCGGCGAGCATGCTCGGCTCGGTCCACACGCCGGCGCGCGGGCCGACGGGCTGGAAGGCCAGGTCGCCCACCGCCAAGGCGATGAGGTACGGCGGCACCGGCTTGTCCATCCGGAAGCGGAAGCGGTGCCAGCCCTTGCCCGCCGGCACGCCCTTCGCGCCGTCGATCCGCGTGCCGCTCGCCACCGCGACGAGATCGGCGGGCACGGTGAGCGTGGCGGACCAGGTCTGGCGGATGCCGGGACTGTCCTGGGTGGGGATCCAGCTGCGGTTGTTGATCGGCTGGCCCTGGCTGAACAGGTACGGCTTCTTCTTGCCGGCGGTCAGCGCAGGCGCGAGCCATTGCAGCGCCGAGGCGCCGGGCGCGGTGGCATAGTGGAGCACGATCTTGCGCGCGCCGTTCAGCTGTACCGTCAGCGGCGCGCCGAGATCGGGCTTGGGCGCACCGACCGTGAAGGGCAGCGGCTTGCCCGCCGCATCGGTCACCTTGGCGATCACGAGCCCGTCGTCGTCGAGCACGATCTCGCTCGCGCCGGGCGCGGCGAGGATGTCGAGTGTGGCGGTGCCGCTGAGCGTCTTGCTCGCAAAATCCGCCTTCAGGTCGAGCGCGACATGGGTGACGCGGGCGACTTCCGGCCGCGCATAGGTCCATACGTCCTTCGCCTCGGGCGTCGTCAGGATCGGCGCGGGGGCGGTCTGCTGGGCGAGGACGGGGGAGACGAGCATGGTCGAAGCGGCGAGGGCCAGGGCTAGGATACGCATGGCACGGAGCTAGGCCTTGCTGCAGTTGGGGGCAAGACACTTGCCCTGGATCAAGCAGTTGCCGCCCTGTCGCGCGGACCCACCCGCACGCCCGTACGTTAGGGGCAGTCTGGTAACAAAGGGGTGCGCATGGAGTTTCTGGTGGCGGATCGGCCGGCGGCTGGGGTCGACGAGGGACCGCGAATATCGGCGCTGCGCACGCTGCTCGGCTTCCTTAAAGGTCGTGACTATCACTTCATTACGCCGACGCCGGCGACCCATGCCCGTGTACTGGCGCGCCCGGACCGCCGGCAAGCCGGGGACCTGCGCGACATCTTCGGGTGGAGCCTGCCGTTCGCCGAAGATCTGCTCGATGCGTCGCTCCGCACGGCGCTGGAGGCGGCGGGGCTGATTGAGCGGACCGGGTACGGGCTGCACAGCAAGGTACGCGTGTCGACGCTGGGCTCCTACCTGCTCGCGCATTCCGCCTATCCGACGGACGACAAGGATGCGGTGTTCTTCGGTCCGGACAGCTACCGCTTCGCGCGCTTCATCGCCGATGAGCTTCGCCGATGCCCAGGGCGGCAGGGCGCGACGCTGGTGGATATTGGAACCGGCGCGGGAGCGGGGGCCATAGCCGCTGCGCATTGCTGCCCGAAGGTCGAGATCGTGATGACGGACATCAATCCGGCAGCGCTGCGTCTCGCCCAAGTGAATGCGGAAGCCGCCGGTGTCCTGGCGCGGTTCCTCGAGGGCGACGATCTTTCCGGCATCCAGGGCGCGCTCGACCTGGTTTTGGCCAATCCGCCCTACATCATCGATCCTGCTGGCCGCGCCTACCGAGACGGCGGCGAACTGCATGGCGCGGGCGTTGCGATGGCGATGGCCAGCGAGGCGGTGCCGCGGCTCGCGCAGGGCGGGCGGTTCCTGCTCTATACCGGCAGCGCGATCGTGCGTGGGGAGGATGCTCTGCACGCGCGGCTGATGCAACTCGCGGCGATGGAGGGCTGCCGACTGCGCTACGAGGAGATCGACCCCGATGTGTTTGGCGAGGAACTTGAAACGGCGGCCTATGCGGATGTCGAGCGAATTGCGCTAGTGACGGCCGCAATCGAGCGGACCAACCTCTAAACTCCTCCCCGCTACGGGGAGGGGGACCGCGCGGCGCAGCCGCGTGGTGGAGGGGCCGCGCCGCAAGGCGCGGATAACGCCACCGCGGTCGGAACTCCGCCGCTCGCGCGGCGACCCCTCCACTAAGCCGCTTCGCGTCTTCGTCCCCCTTCCCATGCCGGGGAGGAACTCAGGCGTGCAACCCGTCCAAAAACGCCGCGACCTTCTCAAGGTCCACCGTCTTGTCCAGATACGTCTGCCCGATCCCGCGCGCGAGCAGGAAGGGCAGGGTGCTGCCCTCCATTTTCTTGTCATGTAGCATATGGGCGACCAGCGTCTTGCCGTCCGCCGTCACGCCCGCGGCGGCCAGCCCGTCCGGCAGCCCGACGCTGCGCAGATGCGCCGCCACTCGCACTGCGTCCTCGGCCGGGCACAGCCCCTGCTTGGCCGAGAAAGCGAAGGCCAGTGCCATCCCAGCCGCCACTGCTTCGCCGTGGAGCAGCTTGTCCGAAAAGCCCGTCTCCGCCTCCAGCGCATGGCCGAAGGTGTGCCCTAGGTTGAGCAGTGCCCGGGTGCCGGTGGTCTCGCGTTCGTCGGCGGCAACGATGCGGGCCTTGGCGGCGACCGAATGGGCGATTGCGCGCGCCCGTGCATCGGGATCGCCTGTGAACAGCGCAGCGGCATTGTCCTCGCACCACGCAAAGAACCCGGCGTCGTCGATCAGCCCGTATTTGGCGACCTCGGCATAGCCCGCCCGCAGTTCGCGTTGGGGCAGACTATCGAGCACCTGCGGATCGATAAGGACTACAGAAGGCTGGTGGAACGCGCCGATCAGGTTCTTGCCCGCCTTGGAATTGATTGCCGTTTTGCCGCCCACCGAACTGTCCACCTGCGCCAGCAGAGTGGTGGGAATCTGGACGAAGTTGCAACCGCGCTTGAGGATGCTCGTCGCGAAGCCAACCAGGTCTCCGATCACGCCGCCACCCAGCGCGATCACATGGTCGCTGCGCACTACGCCCTGCTCCAGCAGCCAGTCGGTTAGCGATTCGAGTTGCGCCCAACTCTTGGTGCTCTCGCCCGCCGGCAGCACCCGCACCGGCGCGGCGACGCCATGGGCGGCGAGGCTGGCGACCAGCGTCTCGCAATGTATCGCGAGGTTCGTATCGGTGACGATCGGCATCGGCCGCCCGCGCGAAAGGGGCGCGAGGATCTCGCCGGCACGCGCCAGCAAGCCGGGTTCGATGCGCACGTCATAGCTGCGTGCGCCGAGCGCGACGGGGATGGTGGTCACTTGGGCAGGGCCTTCAGGATCGCTTCGACGGTGGTTTCGTGCGGTGCGGCTACGCTGGGCACGCGGATCTGCGCAAGCGCGTAATAGGGATTGCGCACCCGAGCGAGCTCGGTGAGCGTCGCCAACGGGTCTTTGCCGCGCAGCAGAGGCCGGGTGTCGCGCCTGCGCACCCGGTCCGCCAGCACCGCGGGCTCCGCATCGAGCCAGATCGAAATCGCCTGGTCGAGGATCAGCGCGCGGGTCTCGTCGTTGATGAACGCGCCGCCGCCCGTTGCGATCACCTTTGGGGTGCCATCCACCAATCGACCGATCACCCGGCGTTCGCCGTCGCGGAAATGCGGCTCGCCGAATCGATCGAAGATGTCGGCGACGCTCATCCCCGCGGCCGATTCGATTTCCGCATCGGCGTCAACGAACGGCAGCCGCAGCCGCTGGGCGAGGCGGCGGCCCACCGTGGTTTTGCCAGCCCCCATCAGCCCCACCAATACGATTGGCTTGCCGGTCCACCCCTGAAGTTGCGCGTGCGTTTGTAACATCGTGCGAAGGGCTATACAGCGTGCCCCCGTGTCGGGCAAAAGGCGCGCCGACCAGAGGATACGGACTTTTTCTGATGCTGCGTTTGCTTGTCGTGTTGCTTGTTGTCCTGGCGCTGTTCGTTGCGGCGATGTTTGCCTTCGCCGGGCGGAACACCGTGAAAGAGCCGGTGCGCATGGAAAAGGCCGTCGCGCTTGAAAACCTGGCCAATTAGGGTTTCGCGGCTCGCCTTGGGTGCGCTGGTGCTGGCGGGCTTCGGCATGCCGGCGTTCAGCCAGCAGAAGCAGCAGAATGCTCCCGAGTCGCTGTTGCCACCGGGGTTCGATCAGCCGGCCCAGGCGCCCTCACGGCCGCAGCCGGCGCCCACGCGCGCGCCTTCTCCGTCGCCTTCCCCGTCGACCGCAGCGGAAATGGCTACGCCGAATCCGGCGGCGCTGCCGGCGGGTGATGACGAATCGTTCGATATGGGCGAAGGCAATGTCTCCGCTGCTGAACTGCCCCCGATCGATCTGTCGCAATATGATCTGCCCAGGGCCGCGCGCCATGGGCTGAACCGCATCGGCACCTTCGCCTGGGGCAACGCGCCCTTCCCGGCGGATGCGTTCGGCGATGTGCCCGGTCGTACGTTGATGGCGTTGCTGCACCGGCTCGATGCGCCCGTCGCCTCGCGCTGGGTATCGATTGCGCTGCGCCGTGCGCTGATGTCACCCATCGATACGCCAGCCGGTGTAAACGGCGCCGATTTTGCGGCCGAACGGGCTTGGCTGTTGCTGCGGATGGGCGAAGCGGTTGCTGCGCGCGCGGTGGTGGGGTTTGTCGACGCCGAGGACTATACCAACGCCCTGGACCAGGCGGTGATGCAGGTTGCGCTCGCCTCCAGCGATCCGGCGGCGGTCTGCCCGGTCGTCGATCGCGCGGCAGCGCGGTTGCAGGATCGGGGCTGGGCGCTGGCTCAGGCAATCTGCGCCGCGCTCGGCGGCAAGCCTAGCGAGGCCGAACAGCGACTGGAAGCGGCGCGCCGTGGCTCGCAGCAGAACAACATCGACAATCTGCTCGCCGCCAAGCTGGTCGGCATGGGTGCCGATTCGCGCCGGGCGGTGACGATCGACTGGATCGGCGTGCCCCGGCTTACCCCCTGGCGCTTCGGCCTGGCCAGCGCCGCAGGGGTCGACGTGCCGGACAATCTGTTTGCCACCGCGGGCCCCGAAGTCCGCTACTGGCAGGCGCTGTCGCCGGCGGTATCGCCGGTGGTGCGCGCGCCGGCTGCCGAGCTCGCCGCGGCGGCAGGGGTGTTTTCCACGGCCGGGCTCGTCGATCTCTATGCCGAGATCGACCAGGGCAGCGATGTTCCCGATGCGCTGCAGGCTACGGCACGCGAGCTGCGCACCGCCTATAATGGCGGATCGCCGGCCGAGCGGGTGCAGGCGATGCGCGCGCTGTGGGATGCCGCCGAAACGCCGCGGACCCGTTATGCCCGGCTGGTGCTGACTGCCAAGGCGGCGGCGTGGATCCCGGCCGGCAAGGATGTCGCCGAGCCCGACCGGCTGATCGCCTCGATGCTCTCCGCCGGCTATGATGCGGCGGCGCTGCAATGGCGCGGTGTGGTTGCGCCGGGCAGCGAGGGCTGGGCGCTGCTGGCGCTTGCCGATGCCGGCGGGCCGATCGGCTATGCCGATTTCGAACGCTATGTCGGTGCCGCGAGTCCGCGCAAGGCGGCGATGCTGCTGGCCGGCCTTGCCGGTCTGGGGCGGCTTACCCCCACCGATGCACGCCGGGGGGCAGAGGCAACGCAGGTGCAGATCGGTGGCGTCAACCGCTGGATTCAGGCGATCGATCGCGCCGCTGCTGCCAACCAGCCCGGCATGGTCGCGTTGCTCGCTGCCACGGGCATGCAGTCGCCGCGCTGGGATCAGGTGACGCCGGAGGCGCTGTTCCACATCGTCTCGGCCATGCGTGCGGCGGGGATGAGCAACTATGCGCGCCTGATCGCCGTGGAGGCGGTGACGCGGGCGGCGTGAAGGGCGTCAGCGACGATCGCGCGCTGATCGAGCGCTTCCTGGAGATGCTCCGCGCCGAGTCTGGTGCCGCCGCCAACACCATCGCGGCCTATGAAACTGATCTGCGGCTCGCCTCGCAGGCGCTGGACGGACGCTTGTACGAAGCCGGTCGCCCAGAAATCGAGCGACTGGCGGGCGGCTGGCAGGATCTGGCGCGGGCCACAGTCGCCCGCAAATCGGCGGCCCTCCGGCGCTTTTTTGGCTTCCTGGCAGAGGAGGGGCACCGTGCCGACGATCCCGGCGCGGCCTTGCCGCGTCCCGGCGCAGCGCGACGGCTGCCGAAGATTTTGGGAACGACGGATGTCGATGCGCTGTTCGCTGCCATCGCCGCGCGGCAGGCGCGCGTACCGCCCGATCCGCTCGACCTGCGGCTCGCCGCGCTGATCGAGCTGCTCTATGGATCGGGCCTGCGCGCCACGGAGCTGGTGTCGCTGCCGCGCAACGCCATCCATCCCGACCGGCCGTTCCTGATCCTGAAGGGTAAGGGCGGGCGCGAGCGGCTGGTGCCGATTTCCGATCGCGCGCGCGCCGCGGTGGCGCTGTGGCGCGGGCAGGTGCCGCCGGACAAGGCCTGGCTGTTCCCCTCAGGCAAGAAGCACCTCACCCGCGTGCGGCTGTACCAGATCGTCCGGGCGCTGGCGGCGGAAGCGGGCATCCCGCCCGATCGCGTGAGCCCGCACGTCTTGCGCCATGCCTTCGCCACGCACCTTCTGGAGGGCGGCGCCGACCTACGCGCGCTGCAGGCGATGCTTGGCCATGCCGATATCGCCACCACCGAAATCTATACCCATGTCGATAGCCGCAGGCTGGTCGAACTGGTCAACGAGCGCCACCCGCTGGGCGAGGCTCTCGCGGGTAGAAAATAGCAATCCTGCCCGAGCCTCGCCCGCGGGGAAACGGGCACGGCGCCCACTGTCACCTTACGCACCCTCGTTGACGCGAAGCGCGGCTCCGCGTAGCGCCACGCCCCATGACGACATTCCTCGACTTCGAGAAGCCGATTGCCGAGCTCCAGGGCAAGATCGATGAGCTGCGCAACGCTGCCCAGGGCGGCGAAGTGGACATCGCCGCGGAGATCGCCCCGCTTCAGGCCAAATCGGACAAGCTGCTGCTCGACACCTATGCCCGGCTCACCCCCTGGCAGAAGACGCAGGTCGCTCGCCATCCCGAACGCCCGCACTTCAAGCATTACGTCGCCGGTCTGATCGAAGACTTCATGCCGCTGGGCGGCGATCGCGCCTTTGCCGACGACAATGCGATCATTGGCGGTCTCGGCCGATTCCGCGGCCGCCGGGTGATGGTGATCGGCCATGAAAAGGGCGACGATACCGCCAGCCGGCTCAAACATAATTTCGGCATGGGTAAGCCGGAGGGCTATCGCAAGGCGATCCGCCTGATGAAGCTGGCCGATCGGTTCGGCATCCCCGTGATCACGCTCGTTGACACCTCCGGCGCCTTCCCAGGCGTGCAGGCCGAAGAGCGCGGCCAGGCCGAAGCCATCGCGCGCTCGACCGAAGCTTGTCTGGCGCTGGGCGTGCCGCTGGTCGCCTCGATCCTCGGCGAAGGCGGTTCGGGCGGCGCCGTGGCGCTGGCCGCGGGCAACCAGGTGCTCATGATGGAGCACGCGGTCTATTCGGTGATTTCGCCGGAAGGCTGCGCTTCGATCCTGTGGCGCACCGCCGACAAGGCGCCCGACGCCGCAGAGGCGATGAAGGTCACTGCGCAGCACCTGAAGGAATTGGGCGTGATCGACCGTATCGTGCCGGAACCGCTGGGCGGAGCGCATCGTGCGCCGGGGCAGGCGGTGCAGGCGCTCGGCGATGCTATCGAGCGCTGTCTGCGCGATATGGCCGATATGTCGCCGGAGGCGCTGCGCCAGTCGCGGCGGGCCAAGTTCCTGGCGATGGGCCGGATCTAGATCGGGAAACGGGCGGCGTGCGCATGCCGCCCGATTGCTTCCGCAAGAACGATGCAGCCCGGGATCAGGATGCCTGCATCTTCGTGGAAACGGTGCCGAAGGTGGTGCTGAGCTGATTGCCCAGCGTTCCCATCGCGGTAACCGCCGCGACGGCGATTAGCGCTGCGATCAGCGCATATTCGATGGCGGTTGCGCCCTTGCGATGGGCGATGAGGGTCCGAACAAACTTCTTCATGATGCTTTCCCTTCTCCCAAGCGCATCCGGGTGCGGTGCGTTCGGCATGTGCGGTAGTGCCGCACCGCGGCGGCACCCCCTGCGGCTGTGAGGCTTACGAAGCCTTCATGTTCGACGTGACGTTGCCGAAGGTCGTCTTGAGCTGGTTGCCCAGGCTGCCCATCGCGGTGACCGCGGCCACGGCGATCAGCGCGGCGATCAGCCCATATTCGATCGCGGTTGCGCCCTTGGCGTTCTTGAGGAAGTTCCGAATCTTCTGCATACCCAACTCCATCGTCCTGCGGACGTGCGTTTTTTGTGCTTCGCCCGATCCCTGGGCGACGCTGGCCGAACCGTAACCAGGATGCGTTAAGAAGCGGCTAAGTGCGCCCTTGGGGGCGATACGGTGTCGGGCTCGCATCGAGGCGCGATCTCGTCCACAAGCCTGCGCCGCACCACCCGCACGGAACGGAATCCACGATGGACGCAGCCCTGCCGAAACCCTTTTTGTTGACGGTCGTCGCCGCGGCCATGCTCCGGGAAGGGCGAGTGCTGGTGCAGCAGCGGCCGTCTGGCACGCCGATGGCCGGCCTGTGGGAGTTCCCCGGCGGCAAGGTGGAGCCGGGCGAAACGCCGGAACATGCGCTGGCCCGCGAACTGCACGAAGAACTCGGCATCGGCGTCGACCCCGCCGCGCTGGTACCGCTCACGTTCGCCAGCGAAGCGCTGGGCGATCGCCACCTGCTCTTGCTGCTCTACCGGCTGGATCGCTGGCAGGGCGCGCCCGAGCCACGCCATGCCACCGCGCTATGCTGGGCGGACCACGCGACGCTGCGTACCCTGCCGATGCCGCCCGCAGACCTGCCGTTTCCGGCTGCGCTGGCGCCGCTGCTCGGAAAACCACGCAGTCAGGACGGCACCGTCGCCATCGCCTCAAAATAGTGATTCTGCCCTTCGTCGGTTGCGCTGCCGAGAGGCTTGAGCCCGGCCGCGGCCAGCAGGGCGTGATAGCGTGTCGCGCCGAGGGCGCGGGATCGACGGCCCGTCAGGATATCGTCCCACTCGCAGGCCGCCTGCGGGGCGCTGAACAGGAATCGGCCGCCGGGATGCAGCGCCTGTGCGACGCGCTGGATGATCCGGCGTTGCGCCGCTTCCGGCAACAGGAACATCAGCCCGATTGCGATCGCACCGTTGAAGCGCCGGTCGAAGAAGCGGCTTTCCTCCGCGCTTTCGCACGCCGCGGCCGCGTCCGGCAAGTTTTGGCGGAAGGCAGCCAGCATGGCGGGTGCGGGGTCGATGGCAAAGATCGCAAAGCCCTGCTCCGCCAGCGTCGTCGCAATCGGCCAGCCCGTGCCGCAGCCGATATCGAGGATCGCACCATTGCGCGGCAGATTGCGCGACCAGCGGCGCACCACGTCCGCCCCAACCGGCGATCGAGCCGCCGCAAACGCTTCGACTACGGCCTCCCAGCCGGCGGAAGCGTCTTCGCTCAGGCGATTCGCTCCTGCATGGCGGTTATCCCTTCGGCTTGAGCGCCGCAGCAAGCGACGTGGTGGCACTGCCGCGCCGCGCAGGCTGCGGCTGCGACGCGTCGGGCGCCCAGCCGGTGCAGTACACGATCTCGAACCGCTCGGGGGTGCGTCCGTCGGGATCGGCGCGCTCGACAAAGGCAGCGGCCGTGCCGAGCAGAGTCTCGCGGCGCAGCGGCGGCGTGCCCGGCAGCAGGTTGGTCGCCGCCATGCCGCGCAGGTCACGGATCAGCCCGGCGAGGCCGGTGTAGCGGACGGTCAGCGTCTCCACATCAGCAACAGGCAGGGTGAAGCCCGCCCGCGACAAAAGGTCTCCGGCGGCGCGCACGTCGATCTGCGGATGGAATCGGGCCACCGGGCGATCGGCCTCGGCACCGATCAGGCAGGCGCGCAGCGTCGCTAGCGTGCCGGCCCCGAGGAACGCGCCCAGGAACAGGCCGTCCGGCTTCAACGCGCGGCGGGCGAGGGTAAGCGCGCCGGGCACGTCGTTTACCGTGTCGAGTACCCCGGCGGAAACCACCAGGTCGAAGCTTCCCTCGGGGAATGGGTGCATGTCTTCATCGGCGTGGATCGCGCCGCTGGCGGCGGCGAAGGCAGCGCCGGCCTCCTGCCGCGTGATCTGCGCGCCAGGCCAGGTGAAGCTGCCATCATGGCTGCCGAGATCGAGGATCTGGCGAAACTCGCGCTTTACGCCTTCCAGACGTTCATACAGCCCGTCGAGCATGTGCTCGCGCAGGAAGCTCTCATAGCTGCGGGCGGCGCGATCGCGGCGCTTGCGGCGCAGGGCGCGGTCGAAGATCTCGGAGTCGGACACGGCCGCGCTTGTGCAGCGGGACGCGGGCGGCGACAAGAGCGGCGTGGATCTGCGCGCCCCCTTCTCCCGCCTGATCGATCTGGCCTTGCCGCCGCGCTGCCCCGGCTGCGGCGCGCTGGTAGAGGCGGACCATCGCTTCTGCGTGTGCTGCTGGGAAGGGATGCGGTTTCTCGGTCCGCCCTGGTGCGCGGCCTGCCATGTGCCGTTCGCCTTCGATCGGGGAGAGGGGGCGTGCTGCATCGATTGTCTTGCAAGCCCGCCGCCGCATGACGGGGTTCGCGCAGCGGTCGCCTATGGGGAGGTGTCGCGAACGGTTGCGCTGAAGCTCAAATATGGTGGCAAGCTGGCGGCCGCGGAGACGATGGCGCGCGCGATGCTGCGGCTGATGCCGACGGAGGCGGAGCTGTTGGTGCCGGTGCCGCTGCACCGGTGGCGCTTGTGGTCGCGCGGGTTCAACCAGGCCGCTCTGGTGGCGCGCGGCCTCTCCCGACAGAGCGGCGTGCCGGTCGATGTGGCGGTGCTGCGGCGGACGAAAGCCACGCCTATGCTGCGCGGGTTGGGCGCGCGGGCCCGTGCCAAGGCCGTGGCGGGCGCCTTCGCGCTAGCGCCGGATGCTGCCGCGGTGCTCAAAGGCAAGACGGTGGTGCTGGTCGACGATGTGCACACCAGCGGCGCCACCGGCAATGCCTGTGCCCGTCTGCTCAAGCGTGGCGGCGCAGCGCGGGTGATCCTTCTGTGCTGGGCGCGCGTTCTTCCCGGTGAGGACCTGGATTGACAAGCCGGGGCACCACGCACACCTCTGGAGGCATCATGGCAAAAGTCGAAATCTACACCAAGGCGTTCTGTCCTTATTGCACCCGCGCCAAGCAGCTCCTGTCCAGCAAGGGCGCGACGTTCGAAGAATATGACATCACCATGGGTGGACCGAAGCGCGCCGAGATGCTGGACCGCGCGCCGGGCCGTACGACGGTGCCGCAGATCTTTATTGATGGGCGGCATATCGGCGGATCGGACGATCTCGCCGCGCTCGATCGCAAGGGCGGATTGGACCCGCTGCTCGCCGCATGACCCGCGCCGCGCTGCTCCAAATGACCAGCGGGATCGATCCCGCCGGCAACGCCGCGACGTTGGCGGCCGGCGTGGCCGAGGCCAAGGCCGGTGGTGCGGCGATGCTGTTCACCCCCGAAATGTCCGGCCTCCTCGACGGCAACCGCGAGCGCGCGCAGCGTCACTATGCGCATGAGCGCGATGATCATGTACTTTCGGCAGTGCGCGAAGCGGCGGCGAAGCACGGGATCTGGGTGCATCTGGGCAGCCTCGCTGTGCTGCGCGAAGACGGCAAGCTCGCCAACCGCGCCTTCGTGGTCGACGATAGCGGGGCGATCCGCGCCCGCTACGACAAGATGCACCTGTTCGACGTCGATCTTCCCACCGGCGAAAGCTGGCGCGAATCGAACAGCTATACCGCTGGCGCCGGTCCCGTGGTGGTGCATACACCGCTCGGCATGTTGGGTCTGGCGATCTGCTACGACCTGCGCTTTCCGGATCTTTTTCGGGCGCTCAGCGATGCCGGCGCCACGATATTTGCGGTGCCTGCGGCGTTCACACGGCCGACAGGGGCAGCGCACTGGCACGTCCTGCTCCGCGCCCGCGCGATCGAAGCCGCGGCGTTCGTGATCGCAGCAGCGCAAACCGGCGTGCATGCGGATGGCCGCACCACCTATGGGCACAGCCTCGCGATCGATCCCTGGGGCGACGTGCTGCTGGACTTGGGGGAGCCCGCAGGCCTTGGCTTCGTGGACATCGCGCCGGCCCGTATTGAAGAAGTACGGGCGCGCGTGCCGGTCCTGCGCCATCGCCGTGCCATTCCTGCCGTGGCGACATCATGATCGTGTTCGATCTGAAGTGCGGCGGCGGGCACGTGTTCGAAGCATGGTTCAAGTCGAGCGGCGCCTATGAGGAGCAGCGCGCGACCGGGTTGATCGCATGTCCGCTCTGTGGCGATAGCGAGGTTGGCAAGGCGGTGATGGCGCCCGCCGTGGCTGCCAAGGGCAACCAGCAGCCTGAACGGCCCGTGGTCCCCGCCGATTCAATGAAGGCTGCGCTCGCCGCGATCGCCGAAATGCAGGCGAAGCAGCTCGAACGTTCCCAATGGGTCGGGACGGCCTTTGCGGAAAAGGCGCGGGCGATGCACCAGGGCGAGGAGCCCGAGGCTCCGATCCACGGCAAAGCGACGATCGCGGAGGCCAAGGCGCTGGTGGACGAAGGCGTGCCGGTGGCGCCGCTGCTGGTGCCGGTGGTGCCGCCCGAGGCTTGCAATTGATTTGCCGGCGCCGGCTCGGTACCAGCGACGGCGTGGCCCGGTAGCTCAGCAGGATAGAGCAAGCGATTCCTAATCGAGAGGTCGGAGGTTCGAATCCTCTCCGGGCCACCACACAAACCATTATAAACCGAGACTTTTGGACGCTCGGCGCATGCTGGTGCCGGGCCGTTTTGACATGTGTTTGGACACGTGTTTTGACATTCGCGGTCTGTTCCCGTCGCTGTAAGCGTCCGGTGGCGGCCGTTGCGCGAAAAAGAGCGTCGGCTCCCCGCCCAATCCGAGTCGTTCAGCGTCGCAATTGTGGAACCCGACACCTGCCGTTTGTTCATCTCTGACGTCGAAGCTGCAATGACGAGGCCTGGGACGAAGCTGCCGTTACCGCGTGTTCGTGAAGCGTCGGCTTGCAGCCGAACATCGGACGTTCAAAAGGACAGCTTGCGGAGGCGGCGAACTTTCGAACGTGCTTCGCTCGGCTGCATAGCATCAAAAGCTTGCCCATTCTCCTGCGTTCACAGTGCTCTGCCGAGCCGCCGCTGATCGCTCGGCACGCGGTGGCGCGCTGGCAGTGGCGGCGGGTCTTGCCCGCTTGGAGCCTTCCGAGCGAAAGCGGCTCGCCTGCTCACTGAGCACCGCTACCTCCTGTGCGAGCTGTCGCGCAGCGGCGGACGTTTCTTCGACCATCGCTGCATTCTGCTGCGTCGACCGGTCCATTTCCGCGAGCGCGACGCTGATCTCGTTCACTGCCTTCGACTGCGACTGGTTCGCAGAGGCCATGGTCGAGAGTTGCGAGCGGACCTCATCGACGTCGTTGGTGATGTCGTTGAAGGCGACTCCAACGCGGAGGACCATGTCAACGGCGCTTTCGACCTGCAGTTGTGTCGTCGTCAGCTGGTCTTTGGCTCGGCCAGCCTCCTCCTCGGCGCGCATGGCCAATGCCGACACCAAGTCTGCGACAACGGCGAACCCTCTACCTGCTTCCCCCGCGCGCCCAGCTTCGACGGCCGCATTCATCGCAAGAACGCGCGTTTGGAACGCAATCTTGTCTAAGCCTTCGATGACGCTGTCGATGCCTTTTGCGCTGTCATTGACTTTACCCATAGCCTCGGCGGCCTCGCTGGCGGTCTCTCGACCCGCATTTACCGTGCTCACTGCAGCGTCGGCCCGAGTAACTGTCTGGCGCGCGGCGCTTGCGGTCTCAACTAGACGCTGGTCGATCTGAATTATGGCTGCCGTGGTCTGCTCCAGCGCGGCAGCGTTCGCCTCGGTTCTTTTGGCGAGATTCTCCGATGCGCGGGCAATTTCGGTCGCGCCTCCATGGATCGCCACCGTGCTGTCGTTGATCGCCGAGAGCAGGGACTGGAGCTGATTGAGCGTCTGATCGAATGCTTGTTCCAAGGTCCGGTAGGCCTTGGGCAGCCGCCCCTTCAGTGATTGGGTGAGATCTCCATCGGCAAGCGCTGCAAGGCCACTGCTCACCGTGGTGATGATCGACCGGAGTTCGTCCGCCTGTTGCTGACGCTCCAGGGAAGTCGCGGCTTCGGTTTCGGCGCGCTGTTGGCTCTCCAGTCGCAGCGCTTCGAGGAGACGTGTCATGCTGGTCGCCATCAGGACCAGGGCTCCGGCTTCGGCAATCAGGACGACTGCGTGCAGCAAGATGCGGCCGAGGCCTCCGCCGTTCGTGAAAACCCAATCGGGCATGAGCATGCCTAAGAGGAGATGGTGCACGGCGACGACGACCGTCCCTGCGATCAACGCCTTCGGGTCGCAAAGGACAGCGCTTGCAGCGAGTGCTGCGAAGAAGATCATGTGCAGATCGACCTGCCACGCTTCGCCTTTGAAAAGGATGAGCAAGAGCGCCGGCTGTGCGACGATGGTCATGGTAACGATCATGCGAGCGCGCGTATCGCCAGAGCCCTTCAGCGCGAGGAAGATCGGGTAAGCGACTAGGACCGTGGCCATGAGACCTAGCGACCAATCGCCCGTCACGACGGCACCCGCGACATTGGCTAGCGCCATCGTCGCCATAAGGACCGCCAGGAAGCGCATCCCGATGAGGCGCAGCGCATTAAGCGAAAGCATATTCACTGCATCAATTTCCCTGAAGTTTGCCGCATAGGGGAGGGCTCCCGGAGACCACAAGGACGCCACTCCGAAGCATCTGGGGCAATAAGGGGATCCGCTCGCCCCGCACAAAGCGTGAGCTCGGCAGGTAGCCGATGCCCGTCACTTCCGCTCCGGACCGCGCAACAAGCGTGTCAATGTCCCGAGAAGCCTGGGCGGTGAGAGGGACAAGCAGCATCGAGCCGCGCTCGGGAGGTGCAAGCCCAACGAGCGACGATGCAAACACAAGGGCTGCTTGCGCTGCCATGCCGACTCGGCCGGTTGTCTGGCGCAGAGGGAAGCTCGAATCCAGAGGCATTCGCGTAATTAAGCACAGGAGGCACTACACAGCGGTTAAAGGGGCACTGAAGGAATCTACGTAACTCCCTCGACCGAAAGGCCAGCAGGGCTTTCGCGCAACCGGCTGCTTCGCAAATCTCGAACAGCAGCTTCTATCAGGACCGGACGTTCACCGAAGCTGCCATGAACGGCCAATTTTGGGTCGGTACCGCCGCAGGCGATCGCCGGATCGTGGGACTTCGCCGCCGTTCCAGAGGATTACCGTGAATGTCGGGTTTCGGAAGAAGCGGCCGCTCGCGGACACGCTGCGGCCAATCTGGGGGAAGTTGCTGTTGCGGGCGTGGCGGCCATGCCGCCGACGATAGCAAGTTGCCGCTCTCGAGCTGACGCCGGCAGTTGATTTTTTTTGGCTAGCGCGATCGCCTATTTCAGCTAGGCGCAGACAAGTCGGCGACTCCGTAGCGCCCTCCAGCAGGATGGCAGGGGCCCCTGGACGACGTCTGGGGTGTGAGTGACGGCGGACTACAGCTGAGAAGCCGGCGCGCGCCACCATAACGGCATCGACTGTCTATCCTGGAATACGGTGTCGCTGCATGAGACAAGCCCGCCCGGCACGCCTTGTAACGGCTTGCCGGGCGGGATCGCTGTCAGGCGGCCTGCAGCATCTGTTGCAGGTCGACATGGGCATCGCCGGTCGGGCGGATGTCGAATTTTTCGACCAGGATTCCGAGCACTTCGGGCGTGAGGAACTGCGGCAGCGTCGGGCCTAGATGAATGCGTCGCAGTCCGAGGTGCAGCATTGTCAACAGCACCGCAGTCGCCTTCTGCTCGAACCAGCTGATCGCATAATGCAGCGGAAGGTCGTTCACGCCGACGCCCAGCGCCTCGGCCATCGCCGTCGCGATGCGGATGGCCGAATAGGCATCGTTGCACTGGCCGATGTCGAGCACGCGCGGCACACCGTTGATGCTGCCCAGTTCCTCGCGGTTGAAGCGGAACTTGCCGCAGCCGAGCGTCAGCACCAGGCTGTCCTGCGGCGTCGCCATGGCAAGGTCGTGGAAATAGTTGCGGCCAGGACGCGCACCGTCGCAGCCGCCGATCAGGAACAGGTTCTTCACCTCGCCCTTGCCGATCATGCCTAGGAGCGTGTCGGCCACACCCATCACCGTGTTGCGGGCAAAGCCGATGGTGATGGTCTGTTCGGCAGCGTCCTCGGCGAAGCCAGGTTGAGCCTGCGCGCAGGCGATGGCCGGCGCGAAATCGTGATCGGTCAGGTGTGGCAGCCCGTTCCAGCCCACCGGCCCGGCGGTGAAGATGCGGTCTGCATAGCCTTTCAGATTGGGGTTAATCAGGCAGTTGGAGGTCATCACGATCGCCCCCGGAAAGGCGTCGAAATCCTTCTGCTGGTCTTGCCAGGCCCCGCCGTAATTGCCGGCGAGATGCGCATATTTCTTCAGGCCCGGATAGGCGTTGGCCGGCAGCAATTCGCCATGCGTGTACACCAGCACGCCCGTGCCTTCGCTTTGCTGGAGGATCGCCTCCAGATCGCCCATGTCGTGGCCGGAGACGAGCAGGCACTTACCCGCGCGCGGCGTCATCCGCACCGCCGTCGGCTCCGGGTGGCCGAAGCGGCCGGTATTGGCAGCGTCGAGCATCTCCATCACCTTCAGGTTGAGCGCGCCGATCGCCAGCGCGTTGCCCAGCAGCGCGTCCACGTCGGTCGGATCGGCGGCGAGGAAGGCGGCGATGCGGTGGAACTCGGCGCTGACCGCCCCATCTTCGACTCCGAGCACGCGGGCATGCTCGCCGTACGCCGCGGTGCCCTTCAGCCCGTACAGGATCAGGTTACGAAGCCCGACGATGCTGGGCCCATCACGATCCATGAAGCGCTGGATCGCGGCGAACGGCGCGGCCGCCGCCAGTTCGGACGCGGTGGTGCCGGGATTCCAGCTGGCAGGTTCGGCAAGCGCCGAGAGGTCCGCGCCGGCCGCCTCCGCGAGCAGCCGCGCCCGCTCCCGCATCGAAAGTGCGCGCCCGATCAACGGCACGAAGCGCGTGTCGTCGAAGTTGACGTTGGTCAACGTGGTGAACCAGGCGTGCGGCGTGAAGGCGTCCACCGCTGCATCGCGCGCGCCCCTCGCGGCCGCGCGATCGGCATAGACCGAGACGCCCTGCATCACGCGCAACAACACGTCCTGCAGATCGGCGACCTGCGCCGTCTTGCCGCAAGATCCCATCTTCGCAGCGCAGCCGCCCTTGTTCGATTGTTCGCACTGGACGCAGTACATTGCCGGTCTCCAAGTAAAGCTGAATTTCGAATTCCAGTTATTCGACCGGCACTCCCGCCACTTTGACGAATGTCAAAACTACGTGCTTTCCCCACTGCATCTGCATGCTTGGCCAGGTAAGAAGGCCCCGGCATGCAACTGACCCGTCACTCCGATTATGCGCTCCGTCTGCTCATTCATCTGGGCAGCACCGGGCTGGGGCGCGTCTCCATCGCCTCCGTGGCGGAAGAGCAGGACATCTCCGCCACCCATCTGATGAAGATCGCCAACGGTCTCGCGCATGCCGGCTTCATCCAGGCGGTGCGCGGGCGCAGCGGTGGAATCCGGCTGGCGCGCGATCCGGCCGAAATCAATCTAGGCGCGGTGCTTGACGCCACCGAACCACGCTGCCCGATGGTTGATTGCACCGGCTGCCGGCTGGCCCGCGGCTGCAATCTGCCCGGGGTGTTGGACGAGGCGCGACGCGCGTTCATGGACGTGATTCGCCGCCACACGCTGGCGGACGTGCTGCGGGGGCACGGCGGCCTGCTCCGGCCGCACCGTGCGCGTCACACCGGTGATCACGGCGTAATGAGCCGGTAGATGCAGAACGCGCCCTGCCGTTAAGCCGCCTCCATCACGCCTCCAGAAGCCGTTGTCGGTTTTATCGAGCCGCACGGCACAATCGGGAACTCCTCGACCCTGAGGGTTGGGCATCACATCAATAGCAAGTGCCTCTCACCGAGGCTGGGAGCCCCGATAGTCACCGGTTCTCCGAGCGGGGAGCTGAAGCGGTTCGCTCCGATCCGGCGGGAGCCGAATGGCAAGGCGCAGGTCCTGATGCGTGGCGATGTGAGCACAGGTGCTCCGAGACCGGGCAGCAGCTGACTCAATTGAGGGCCGTAGCGCAAACTGGAGGAGTTCAGGGAAGCACGTCACCGATGCCACACCCAATCACACCCTCGTTGAGGGACGCGACCCACCAATCAGCACCCTTCTCGTCGAGAAGTACGTTTCTTGCGCGATCTTCGATAATGACATAATTCTAAAATAACGCCGCAGATCGGCGGTGCGAGGCATCCATGCCAAATCTGCTGAAGATTATACATCGTTACCATTATGATGCTGTGCTTTTCGCAGGCTGCCTCGCCGCCAGTACGTTCTGGCTGCTTTGGTTCCGCGTCTTTGAGGTAACGGTTCCGATCTCGTTATCGATCGGCATCGCCGTCGCCGGACTGACATCAGGAGGGATCAGAAGGTGGCCGGCAGTTTCAATGGGAATATTCTGCGCCTTCCTTCTATTGAACTCGTTTCACGTCGGCGTGGAGCCGGTTGCGACAACCGCCGCCCTGACGATCGGGGGCATTTGCACTGCGTGGGTCATCGGACGGACGAGCGTGGAGTCGAGCGACCTGCTTGAACCGCAAGCGCTGCTCCGGGTTCTCGGCGCGGTTGCAATAGGGTCCCTTGTAGCCGCGGCGATCAGCGGCGTCGGCATAGCGCTGATGAGACCGGTGGAGTTGCCGACGGAGATTGTTGGCCGCTGGATACGTTTTGGCCTGGGCATGATGATAGCAACGCCTCTGGTACTCGTGTGGGCAGCCACTCCGATGCAGAGATGGCATATTGCGGATTGGCTCGGCCTTGCCTCCCTGCTCGCGATCACCACGGCGGTGGCTTCATGGACATTCCTGCGCAACGACACGGATCCGATCGCTTGGCTGGTATACCCGCCTCTTATCTGCGTAGCCCTTGTCTATCACCTCCGCGGCGCGGTGACCGCTACTGCAATCGTGACGCTTATCGTTCTGTGCGGCACCAGCCTGGGCCTAGGACCATTCGCCCTTGCGCCCCCGCACTCCCGGACACTGCTGGCCCAAGGATTTGTCGCGGTCGTCAGCGCGTCCACACTGTTGCTGGCAGCCTTCGCAGACAAACGGAGATTGGACGCGCATCGAAAGATCGCTGAGCAGCGATATCGCGCCGTCTTCGACCAACATGGTGTTGGAGTGGCGCTTCTATCGCTTGATGGCACATACCTGGAGATGAATGCGCGTGGCCTGGAAATTTGCGGCTATGCCAGGGAAGAGATCGTGGGTGCCGACTATCGGCTCCTCGAACCCAATGCGCCTCCCTATGGCACAAATCTTCCTTCAGCCGGAGCGCTCGGAGGAAATTGTGATGTTTCCGAGGAGCGTGCTATCCTCACCCGTCAGGGCAATTGCCGCATCTTGGACGTGGCAACCAATATCGTTCGGCGGCCCGACGGCACCCCCGACCATCTGATCGCCGTTTCCAACGACATCACCGAACGGGTGGAAGCTCGCAACGCGCTCGCCGAAAGCGAAAGACGACTCCGTCTCGCGCTGGAGGCCAGTGGCACAGGGGTATGGGAGATCGACCTGCCGCAAATGCGGCTGCACCACTCTGCGGAAAGTGCCTGCCTGTTCGGGCAGGAACCGCGGGAGGACGCCCTGCCGTTCGAAAGCCTGAAAGAAATCATCGCGGAGGATCAGTTTGAGTTGCTGACGACGGCGGTGTCAAAGGCAGCGATAGCCGGCGGGGTGATAGACTGCACAATCAGCGTCTTGCCGGCAAACGAGCGGAAGCGGTGGCTTCGAATGTACGGAAGTTGCGACTTGCAACCCGACAAGCCCCGGCTGCTCGGCCTCGTGATGGACGTGACCCGCGATTTCGAAGCAGCGGCGCGGCTCCGAGAGGCCAATGAGCGATTGCTCGGCGTTGCGCGGTTGAGCGCCATGGGGGCGGTCGCTTCCACCCTCGCGCACGAACTGAATCAGCCGCTCGCGGCGCTGACCAACTATATCGCGACGTGCAAGTACATCGCGAAGGCACGCACCGACACCGACCCCGCCGAATTGGATGCATTGGACCAGGCCAACGTGCAGGCGCAGCGCGCAGGCGGAATCATCCGGCGCATTCGCGCATTCGCACAGACCGGAGAAATTGAAACCCAGTTGATCAGCTTCTCGGCCATCATCGAAAGTGCGCGAGCCTCTATCCAGCATTTCAACCTCTTCAAGGGTGCGACCTTAGACTGTGACTTCGACACCCAGCCTGCGACCATATTGGGAGATCCGCTTCAGCTTGAGCAGGTCGTGACAAATTTGGCGCGTAACGCATTGGAGGCGACGCAACATCGGTCGGAGCCTTGGCTGCGGATGGTGACCAGGGTCTCCGAGGAGGAGGTCTTGGTGGAAATTGCAGATAACGGTGAAGGCCTTGATGAGGCGATGCTCAGCAACCTGTTCGAGCCGTTTCGGACGACGAAGACAACCGGCACCGGCTTGGGGCTGCCAATCTGCCGCACCATCGTCGAAGCGCATGGTGGGCGACTTTGGGCGGAGAACCGCGTCGAGGGCGGGGCTGTCTTCTGCTTCGCTCTCCCCCGGGCACATCCGTTGCGGGAGGTAGTCGCCTGAACATGCCACCAGCGCCCGATCCGGTTGATGTAGGATTGTCATCCGTTGGCGTGCTGCCTAAGCCTCCGCATCATGTCGAGCGATCTCAACATCGATCGTAAAGAAGCTCGTCGAGTTCGCCAGCGAGTCGCATCAGCGTCGGCCACGCCGCTTCGGATATGACCCTCGACGGCTGCAGACGGTGCGGGGATGCCGGGGTTGCCCATAACGCGCCGCGCGTAGTGCACGCGTCAAGCCGAAAGCAGTTGATTCCGCCCGTTCTTTTTGGCGCCATACAGCAGCCGATCAACGCCCTCGCAGAAGTCGCGGACATGCTGGCCATCGCACGGGACCACGGTGCTGACGCCCAGGCTCGCGGTGACGAACGGGCTGCAGTCCGACGCTGCGTTGGGAATTGCGAGTGCCTCGATGGCATGGCAGCAACGCCGCGCGAAATCCAGCGCAGCGGCTTCGTCCGTCTGGGGTAGAAGCAGGACAAACTCCTCGCCACCGAACCGCGCGACGACATCCTGTTCGCGTCCGACTTTCTTCAGCGCGGCGGCGACCGACACGAGGCACTCGTCGCCACGGAGATGGCCGTATAGATCGTTGAACCCCTTGAAATGATCGATGTCGAGCAAGATCATCGACAGCGGGCGGCGCGTGCGACGCGCCTCCTCCCAGCAGGCTTCGAGCCGTTCGTCGAACCGCCGACGGTTCGCGATCCGGGTCAGTCCGTCCTCGAAAGATAGGGCTTCCAGCTTCCGTTGCATCTTCGCTAATTCCTGCTCGATCCGCTTGCGTTCGCTGATGTCGAACATGAAGCCGATCAGGCTCTCCACATCTCCCTGGGCGTTGCGAACGACGTGGACGACGTCGCGGATCCAGACGAACCCCCTATCTTGCGTGAGCGCACGATAATCTGCCTCATGATCCACCCCCGCAATGGATTGAGCGACACAATAGTTGACGACATGCTCCCGGTCGTCCGGGTGAATGCGGGACGCCCAGTCCTCCACCGAGACCCAGCTGTCTTGCGGCCAGCCGAGCAGCGTCGCAATCTGGGGGCCGATATATTCGAAACGCATGGTCGCCCAGTCGATCTTCCACGGGATGGCACGCGTGGATTCGAGGAGCGTACGGTAAACTGCGTCCTCCGCGCTCGCGTTCGACCGGGCCGCTGCGCCGGAAGGCGCGTCGTCGGAACGAACAGAATGCGATTCTATCTGAGACATGGAAAGCGTGTCCGATCAATGGGTACGGCAGGCCGAAGCCGAGGGGGGCACGCTCTACCTGCGCCCTCGGGGTTAGAAAACCGTAATCTGGGACAGAGGTTGTTCGGGGCGTTTGAACAGCGGGGATACGTGAATTGCCGAGCTGTCAGCGGTGATACGCTGCCGCTGGCCGCTCAGGCGCAGCGGCTCGACATCAGCCGCGGCAGCATCTACTATTTTCCGCGGGCCGTACCCACATAGCTGAAAGGAGCGACGCCGGCCGGCGTCGCTTCGTAGCAAGAGATCCGCGTCCGTTCGAAGTTGAAGACTAGACGCCCTATCGACGGGGCAAAGATGTTCCGGTGTGCGTGTGTCGCCAGCCTTGATGACAGCCCTTCCGGAACAAGGGGGTGTACCAGCAGGGCTCGACTGCGGATTCAGCGTCCATCCTGCGCTCAAGTTGCAACCGTGCAGTGTAGAGGCCCCAGGCAAAGGGGGGCGGCCCGGCACGCATCTATGCCGGTACTGCATCCCTCTGATGACGGGGTCGCGTGCGTGGCGATCGCTCCGCTGCGGGCGATCGCGAGTTGGCAGAATCCACCTGGAAGCGCTTCGCCTGGCTGGCCAGGATTTCCACCTCCTCGGCAAGGCTCGCCGCAGCGGCCGACGTCTGTTCCACCATGGCGGCGTTCTGCTGCGTCGCGCGATCGACATCCGCAACCGCACTGGTGATCTGGCTTAGGGAACCCGACTGTGCATTGTTGTGGTCGCTCATTGTACCGATCAGCTGGTGGACCGTCGCGACGCCTTCCGCGATGGCGTCCAGCGCGCCATCGACCCGTCGTACGGCGTCCACGGCGGTGGCGATCCCCGCCTGCGTAACCGTCAGCTGTTCGCGGGCTCGCTTGGCCTCTTCCTCCGCGCGCATTGCAAGGGCGGAAACGAGATCCGCCACGACCGCGAAACCCCGCCCCGCCTCGCCGGCGCGACCGGCTTCGACGGCGGCGTTCATGGCGAGCACGCGCGTCTGAAAGGCGATCTTGTCCAGCCCCTCGATCACCGAGTCGATGTCCCGAGCACTCATGGCCACTGTGCCCATGGAATCGACCGCTTGGCTGGTGATCGAGCGGCCATGCTGCATTGTGGTGATCGCATCGTCGGCCCGGCGCATCGTCTCGGCGGAAGAAGCGGCGGTCGCACGCACCCGCGCATCAACCTCCACCAGCGAGGCGGAGGTCTCCTCCAGCGTAGCCGCATTGCTTTCAGTACGGCGCGCCAGATCCGCTGCGGCGTGCGAAATCTCTTTGGAGCCGGCCCGAATCGCTTCGGCACTCCGCAGGGTGTTGCCGATCAACGAACAGAGGCTTTCGCTCGCAGCGTTGAAGTTGGTCTTCAGGATGGCGAAGGGGCCGTTCAATTCGGTAGTCACGCGGTGGACGAGATCACCGCGCGCAAGGGCGGCAAGGCCGGTGCCGACGCTCTGGACGATCAGCGTGGTCTGCGCCTCCTTGGCATCCTCCGCCTCCCGAAGCTGGGTTCGCAGGACGGCCACGCTCTTGCCCAACTCGCTGAGCTCGTTGGTGCCGCCGGGCAGTGCGATATCGCCGCGCAGTTCCCCGCGGCCAATTGCATCCGTCGCGGAACGGATCTGCGACAGGGGGGCGATGATGCTCTGGGTGATACGCCGCACCAGCAAGATCAGGGCCGTGCCGATGGCGAGGAGAAGCAGCGCCGCGCCGGCCAGCAGAAGGTCAGCGCGCGTCTTCTGCGCGTTAGCGTCCGCGATCATGCCTGCCGCGACCGAGTCCTGTAGCGTTTTCAGGGCTTCGATGCGGGTGGTCGCCGCCTTCCACCACATCGCAGCATCCTGATCGAGCGACGCGCCCGACGCGCCGGCCGCGAACGCGGCATCACGATACTGCTGCACGATGCGCGCACTGGGATCCGCCAATAACCGATCGAGCGCGCCACGCTGCGCGTCTGTCGCAGCCTGCCCGAAATTTGCAAATGCCCCGTCCTGCAGCGCAATGACGCCCACGAATGATCGAAACGTCGCCGGATCGAAGCGACCGGCACCGAAGCCGGTGGCGCCCATCGCACGTTCCAGCCCTGCGGCCTCTTTTCCCTGGATGATGTAGATATAGGCGGCCTGCGCCTTCGCCTGTGACTTCGACGTGTTGGAGGTAGCAAGTCGCTGGATCGCATGGAGCGAGGTATTCACCATCTTCGTGTACCGCGCCGCAAGCACCGGAACCGTTAGCGAGCGCTGCTCGATGGCAGCACGAATCCGGCCGAGCTCCTCCAGCCCCTGTGAAACCTCGTGCAGCGAGCCCGTAGCTCCGATGCCCCTGAGCTTTTCAACCTGGCGATCGGTTTGCTCGCGCTGGCGCAGTAGCTCGTCGGCGAACTTGCCCCCCTTGCTGCTTGTGAAGCCCGCGGAAAAACCCCGCTCGCGTTGTAGTTCGTGTACCAAGTCGCCCAACTGCACCGAAAGCGCGGTTCCGGCTGCCACCTGGGCCGCTTCGCTGCGCGCCGCGGCCTGGTGGAACAGCATGTTTCCCGCGAACAACAGCGCCGCAGCAGTTGGCAGCGTCGCAATCAGCCGCAAGCGCTTCGAAATGGTTGTGTTCACAAGATCGATCATGGAGCACGCACTCTGGTGTCATCGCCGCAACCCGCGCAGCGCGGTAGAACGCCCTCATTATAGATGGTCCCGGCCAACGGCGCGCCCTGCTCCGTGCAACCGAGGGAGATTACGTACTCTGGCTAACGCCTGCTAGGCCCCTGAAATCCAGGCAGTTCAGCCGACAGCTTCGTTACTGCAGGTGCCGGCGGGCTGGGGCGGGGCTAACGCTATCGAAGCTCCGATCGACATCTCTTCCCGCGAACATTCTCATCCCCCGGCGAAAGCTCCTCGTGCGCCCCCGGCCATCGTGAAGACCACAACAGTACGTGGCGCCAAACAGACGATTATGCGGCAAGGTCCCATGTTCCAGGACGGCCAACCGGTCCCGGCGCTCGCGCAATGACGATGTCTTAACTAATGTGGATTTCTTTCTTCGACCCGATTCCAGACCGTATCGATTCCTTGCGAATGACCGGTTCCGGTGTGAGCGGACGTTCCTGCCACCGCGTCTGAACGGCGTAAGTTGGTCGGCTCCTGCCACTCCGTGTAGCCAGCAGCCACCCCTTGCCACCATTCCGTCTGCGCCGGCTTTCGGGGGACTCGGTGAGCCGGCTGAACGGCTGGAACTGGGCGCTCAGCTGCCGATGAGGCCGTGCTCTCCGCCCTTTTGCCGCTCCCCCTTCACAGGTCGCCGTGGCGGTGCTGGCCGGCCCGTTCCCTAATTAGGCAACCTCTAAGGAGGGAGGATCCTGGCACGACAATCGCTACGCGGTACACCTGCATGGTGGCAGTTCACCGAAAAACAACGATTGCGCCCTACCCTGAGGCGCAAGCGGTGCAGGCTGCAATTGTTCTGAATATTGAAGCCTGAATACCTTGCATCGGACCCTTCTTTAGTTGCGCAGATGCATGTCCCATCGTTCTCACCTTCCCCCTCTCAGCCCTGCTCTGCGGTTCACTGCCTTCGTGGCGGCGCCTGCGCTCTGCCTCGCGGCCGCGCTGGTCCTGTTCGGAACCTGGAGCCTGTGGGCGACGGCCACTGAGGTCGATGAGTCAATCCGCGGACGACAGGCGAACGACGTGCATCTGGCCTTGGGCGCGGTGCTCGACGACGTCGCGCAGAGCCAGGCGGGCGTCGCCATCTGGGACCCTGCCTATGCGGAGGTGCAGAAGGCCAAGCCTGACGCAGAGTGGCTCGACAAAAACGTGGGTGTTTGGCTGAACTACGTGTTCAATCATGAGCTCGACATCATCATCGACGGCCAGGACCGGCCGGTGTACGCCATGCGAGGCGGTGAGCGCGCCACCCCGGCGATATTCGCGCGCGTCCGACCGGCGCTGCTCCCGCTGATCCAGGCGGCTAGAGGCTCGCTCCGCCGGGCACCCAACACCCACGAGCGCTTGCCTGGCCAAAAACTGGCGCAGAACAGCACGGTGCGCACCTCCCCAGCCGCGTTCCACGCGACCGACCTCGTACAGGTGTCCGGGCGTGCGGCCGCGGCCAGCGTGATGCGGATGATCCCCGATTCCAAGCTCGTGACCGGCCCTCCAGGGCGGCAGCCCATGCTGATCAGCATCCGCTTCCTGGACGGCAAGCTGATGGGCGACCTGAGCCGCATCCGGGGTATCCGCGACGCGCAGATAGTGTCCGCACCGGCGTCGACGAAGACGGGCATGTACAGCGTGCCCCTGCGGTCGTCGCAAGGCATGCTGGTCGGTCATCTCGGCTGGCGGCCGGACATGCCCGGCCGCGACATCCTGCGGTCGATAGCCAAGCGGGGCGGCGCGGCGGCAGCTGCGCTGATCGCGTTGTTGGCGGCACTCGTCTTCGTCGTCGGGCGATTGATGTTCAGGGATGCCCGTTCGATCGGTGCGCTGGAAGCCGCTCGGCTCGAGCTTCAGGCGAAGGAAGCGCGCGCCCAGTATCTCGCCAACCACGACGTGCTTACCGCCCTGCCGAACCGGGCTGCATTCAATCGCGTTGTCGATGGTGCCGCCGGAAATGTCGCCCAGCAGGCGCTCGGCGTGCTGCTCATCGACCTGGACAAGTTCAAGCACGTCAACGACACGCTGGGCCATCTTGCCGGGGACCAACTCATCCAGAGCGTGGCAGGCCGCCTCTCGGCCCGGCTGCCCAACGGCGGGCTGCTGGCGCGGCTGGGCGGCGACGAGTTCGCCATCTGCCTGACCGAGGATCTCGAGGCGGAATCGCTCGGCACGCTTGCCGAAGCCTGCCTCGCCGAGCTGCGCAAGCCCTTCCCGATTCTCGGATCGGAAGTGCAGATCGGGGGCAGCATCGGCATCGCCACGGGAACTCCGCGCAGCTCCGATCGCACCGAGCTGCTGCGCAAGGCCGACATTGCGATGTACAGCGTCAAGGCCAGCGGCCGCGACGGCTATCGCTTCTTCACCGCGGAGATGGACGAGAGCCTCGCCAATCGGCGCGAGCTTGAAGAGGATTTGCGAAAGGCGCTCGGCGCCCGGCAGCAGCTGTTCGTCGCCTATCAGCCGAAAATGGATGCAAACGGCGCGACGGTGGTCGGGCTGGAGGCGCTTGTCCGTTGGGATCACCCGGCAAAGGGTCTGCTAACGCCCGATCTCTTCATCCCGATCGCGGAGGAAGCGGGCCTGATTCACGCGCTGGGCGGCTGGGTGCTGGCGGAAGCATGCCGCGTCTCCAAACAATGGCCCGGCCTCACGATGGCGGTCAACGTGTCTCCCGTCCAGTTCAAGGCGGAAGGCTTCGCCGCAACCGTGCGATCCACCGTGCAGACCTGCGGCGTGGATCCACGGCAGATCGAGCTCGAGGTGACCGAGGGGATCCTGATTGATGATGCCGAAGAAGTACGCGCCGCGCTCCATGACCTGCGCGGCGCAGGCTTCCGGATCGCCCTGGATGATTTCGGCACTGGCTATTCCAGCCTGAGCTACCTCAAACGATTCAAGGTAGACCGTCTCAAGATCGACAAGAGTTTCGTCAAGCGGATAGGACGGGACCAGGAGGCGATTGCAATCGTCCAAGCGGTCATCGCCCTGGGTCACGCGATGAACCTGTCCGTCACAGCCGAGGGCGTCGAGACTATGGAGCAGGGCTCCCTGCTCCGAACGATAGGCTGCAACGAACTACAGGGATATCTTTTCTCTAAAGCTCTCCGCGAGGAGGAGCTATCCATCGAACTCGACGGCATACCGAACCGGGCCATCAGGGGGCAAAGGGCAGGCTGAATTGTCGTGTCGCCATCAGCCGTCGTCCGTTTGCGTCCGCTTATGGGAAGAGTGGTCAGCTCGCTGAATGACAGCCAGTGGGCGCAAAGCCGACCGGCTGATTTGCGAGAAATGAATGGCGGGTTTCAGCAAGAGCCGCCGCTCACATCAACGACGCTGAATGTCTTGAGCTGGTCGTGAGCTGCCCCACGCCGGGGCTCGCTCAACGGCAGCTATGCCGGTCTCGTTCTCCAAAAGCGGTCATTTCCGCTTCCCACCATTTCCGCCATGGCGGCTACCGCCAGCATCGCGGCAATCGTTCATCGCTTTGGTGAGCGCGTGAAGCATCGTCCCGATGGAGGTGAGAGCGCTGGGGATCGAGAGCCCGCTGGTGGCGGAACGCGATATCGAACGTTACGCGACGTCTCCGGGCAACCGATCGCTCAAGCGCCCGCCTTTCCTCTCTCCTCTCGAGCGGCTTCGGGCATATTGCTACGCCGTAGCAATATGGCGCCCGGAAATCTTAATACGTTCAAAGCCTTCCATGTTTTGCATGTCTCACATACGCTGCACAGCATGAGCGACGACTTTCACAACTTCACGGAGCGCGCGTCGGCGTTCCTCAAGATTCTTGCTGGCCGCACGCGCTGCATGTTGATCTGTGAACTCCTCGATGGCGAGAAGTCGGTGAATGAACTCGCGATGGCAATCCGTTCAAGAACGACCGCCGTATCGCAGCAACTCGCGATACTCAGAACCTCTGGCATGGTCTCCACCAGGAGGGAGGGCCAGAAGGTGTTCTATTCGCTTAAGAGCGAGGAGGCGAGGCGTTTCGTCGCGGCGCTACTCGAAGTTCTGGAGCAGAACGCCAACGCAGCCTTCGTAGAGCAAGCGCACATGCGAGCCGCCTAGCAGAACCATTCTGCACCCGAAGGAAATGGATCAGATACGGGCGCTTACCTCGACAAGAGACGCATCGCCTGTGATCCTCGCAATATGTTCTCGCCGGGCTCTTCCGATCCGTCGCGCTTTCTCGCGGTTGGCTTTGTCGTAGATCTTCGTTGTTTTGATCTCCGAGTGTCCAGATACCGCTCGGATATCTACCTCACCGGAGTCGCCGATCTCGGTCAGCCCACCATGTCGGAAGCTGGTGAACCGCAGGTCCTTCGGCAGCCCGGCCTTGATACGGATTCGCTTGTGTAGCTTCTGCATGTAGTCGATGCCGTACGCCTTCCCGGTACGCTCATCCCGCACGATCATCTCGTGCTCGGCTCCCTCAGTGCGCGGCGTGCGCGCAAGCTCTGCTTCCAGCTCCGGGTATAGCTGCACCGCATCCTCACCTTCCCCGTCGACAAGCGGCAGGGTGATCGGCTTGCCCGTCTTAGACTGGATGACGGCGATCTGCTCGCCCGGGCGATAATCGTCCCAATAGAAGCCTCGCACGACCTTCTTGTCCGGATCCTCGAACCCAAACACGTCCGTCACCCGCTGGCAGGTCTCGAAGCAGAGCGCCGCGGCTGTCGCCATTGACTGGCGGCCCATGGCGCGCGCCGTCTCGCGATAGAGGTCGTATTCGGCCCGGGTCGCTGCACGGTTGCCCTTGCCGGGCCCGACGCTTGTTTTGATGCCCATGCCCTTGAAGGGGTTCACCTTCACACCGGTGTGCTTGGAGTAGCCCGGCCGGCACGCTGAGCTCCACACCAGCCGGCAGACCTGCATCATGTAGGAGCCCTGTCGCTCACCGTGTTTGGCGATCGCGCGCTGGTACAGCTTGTCCGCAGCGGGCCCGTCGACCGCGCCCGCCTGGCGCTGGCCAAAAGTGCCGGTCTTCATCGACATTTCCTCGACGTACCGCATAGCGCGCTCGTAGCCGACGCGCGTCTGGTGGCGCTTTTCGGTGAAGCGATCCTGCTGCCGATACCAGTCGAACAGCCATGTGATCGTGCCGTGCGGCACCTCCGCCTTGTCGCCGAGCCGCCAAGCCTTGAACGCTTCGTTCAGCACGCGGGCGCGAACGATCACCTCGGCGACGTCGGTGCCGAGCGGCGTGCTCTCAACTGGGCAGGTCTTGCCGTGGCGAAGCGCCTTTCGTCTAACTTTCTCATCGGGGGAGGAGGCGAGCTTCGGATCCGCCCAGGCGGGGCGACACCAGAAGTACGCCTTCTGCCCGCTGGCAAGTCTCCGCACGTTGACATAATGGGGGAGGCGTTCAGTCGCCATCGCCGAAGTCCATGTCTTCGGCCACGTCGCCGAATAGCTTCCGGATCGCGTCGTCCAGCTGCGCACGCTCGGTGATCATCGAGCCGTTCGGCCCGCGCGCTCGGAAGCGAACTGTACCTTCACGCTCCCATTGCCGCATCTGCGTCTCGGAGACACTGGTATAGGCGAGCGCCATCGCTCGCGTCATCGCGGCGGGCCAGAAGGGGATTGTGCCGTCGAGCTTCTCAGCGGCGCCCATGGTCGGCTTCTCCGTTCAGGGTTGTGGTGCCCGCCCACCGCGGGGAGCGGGGCAGGGGTCCAAGTGGTAGCGGCGCCAGTACCGATCCCACCGAGTGGCGGCACCGGAAGCGGTAATCGCGCAGGCGAGGTCGCGGCCGTCCGGTAAGCGGCAGCGAGCGACGATGCGGTTGTAGCTTGGCTCGAGAGCCTGGCAGGTGAGCCGGCGGCGCAGCACTAGCGCCGAGACGGTGCGCTGGCTCGCCCGGGCCCGCACGTCGCTGCAGACGTACTCGGCGCGGCCCTGGCGGCAGGGCGTGGCCGATGCGAAGTCCGGCGCCTGGACACCAGCGATGCGGACCTTCGGCCCCTCGGCGCACCAAAGGGGACCATCGCCGTCGTGGACGCGGGTGACGGTGCAGGTGAACGGCTGCTCCAGAGCGAGCGAACCTAGTAGTACTCCGAGCAGCATCATGATTTTACATCAATTAGTATGGGCACCACATCACCGAATGCCGGAGTACGTGCTTTGTCGAGATCGCAGCACACAGCAGCCGAGATCCAGAACGAGCTAAAGCGGGTCGCTGCCTCTATCAGCACGCCTGAAGACGGAGAGCAGGTGAAATTCCGGCGGCCGTTCCTCGCCGGGCCACGCTGGCCATTCGAGCATAATTGGGACGTCTGCGTTGATACACCGACCGGCTTGGAGCACCTCGCATACCGAGCAATCGAAGACGTCGCGGCTAGGTGGAACCTGACTTGGGTGCGGTAGGATCCCCACGGCACAACCTCCTCCGCTGACTCCTGCGGGTCTTCAAAAACGTAGCTGGAACGGCCATGGCCGCTAGAACTAGCGAGTTCGGCGTTCAGGCACTTGGAGCCGGTGATGCGTCTTTGGGCCCCCTCCGCGCACCAGAGCGGCCGGTGACCGTCGTGGATGCGGGTGAAGTTCTGCCGTCCTGCCAGTGTGGTGAGGATCATGCTGCGCTCCGAGGTGTTCTAATACGACGTGCCCTCCTAAGACGGGATCTCTCCATGGCCAGGTCGACGCACACTGCCGAGGAAATCCAATTGGAATTGGATAGGGTGGCAGCCCTTATGTCTGCCGACAGTGAGGACCAGAGCATCGAATTCCACCTGCCGACGCCGGTGGAAATGGATGAAGACTGGCCATTCGAGCATAATTGGGACGTCGTCGTTGAATGCCCAGAGGGCATGGAGGACTTTGTCGAGCGAGCGTTAAGCGATGTAGCCGGGCGCTGGGACCTCGAAACAGACTGACGCCTTATCACTGCCTGCTCCCATCTCGGCAGGGCGCGCAGCGGCCGTTGACCAGCCGCGGCATGTCCTCGCCGCATTCCTCGCACTCGCCCGGCGCGCCGACGGCGATCGGCTGCCGCGCCGCGCGCAGGCTGCGCTCGAGGTGCTGCTCGGCGAGCGCGTTTGCCTCGTCGATCGTGTCAGCCATTGAGGCGGTCTCCAAAAATTGCGCGCTGCCAAGCCAGGTGGCGGAGCATGTCGAGCGCCAGCGCGTCGACCTCGCGGAAGTTGTCCTGCCCGAACTCCCAGTCGCCGAGGCCGAGCAGCTTCATGATGATCCGCATGGTGTTGCGGTGGACGCGGATCTCCATGTCGCCTTGACGGCCGATCCGTTTGCTGAGTGCTTCCAGCACTATCTGGCGGCGGTCAGCCATTGGCCACCTCGGTCATCTGCGCAGCGTCGCGCTCCATCAGGATCTTGCGGAGGGCGAGGCCCTCGCCATTCGACCAGTACATGCCCGGTAGGGAGCCGCCGGGACCGTCGTACTGGCCGAGGCGGCGACGGGTCAGCGCCCGGGCGACCGCATAGTCGGCGCCGGTGCGCAGCTCGACGCCGAGCCCCTCGGTCCCGGTGACGTCGTCCGGCGCGCTCGCGAACAGCATGCGCTTCTGCGATCCCGGCAGGTCGCCCACCCTGATCAGCGATGCGAGCTCGTCCGCCTGGCTCGCGGTCCAGCGCTGCGCCATGATCGCGCGGCGCGCGGCGGCGAAGGCGCTCATAGGCCAGGCCTCCATCATGCGGCCTCCCGGCTGTCGTGCTCACCGCAGCCGCGGCCGACCAGTTCGCCGTTCACGCCGCCGGTGAAGTCCTGCCAATGCACCCAGCCCTTCGGGCAGGCGAAGCCCCACTCGCGAACCTTAGGCCCGGTGAAGAACAGGGAAACCGCCGGCTCGCCGTCGATCAGCTCGAGCCGGTGAAGCGCTTCGGCCGGCCGGTGCACGATCGAGCCCGCATCGCGGATAAACGTTCCCTCGGGCGTGATCTCGCGATAGCGGCCGATCAGCAGATAGGACGTGTTCGCCCACGGATGGTCGTGCAGCGCCCGGTCATCATCGTCGCGCAGGATCTGGTGCAGATAGACGTTCATCTGCTCGTTGCGCGGGACGATCCACCAGCGCCGCATGTACGCGGGCTCGCCGATCACAAAGTCGGGCTGGCGCTGCATCTGGGCACGCGCCCACGCGGCCATATCCTCGGGTGAGGTATAGGGGATCATTGGAGCTGACCTTGATAGGTGCTCCGGCCGGCCTCCACGGCCGGAGCGAGGGTGCGCGCTTGTGCGCTGCTTGCGACCACGAGGGTGGATGTGGAGGCCACCTCGGGGGATCGGGGCTGGTACGCCGCGAGGACGCACCGAAAAAGCATGCTGGCGAGCAGCAGAGTTCCCACTCCGCAGACGCTGCCGAAGTAGAGCTTCCGCATTAGGATTTCCCCTGAGTGAGCAAGTGCCGATTGAGGTAGCTGGGCTCCTTCACCCAGCCGTTCCGCAGCACGATCTTCACGTCGCCGCTCGGCGCGATCACGCGCAGCCGCCCGTCTCGGGTGACCGAGAGGACCGGGCAGTCGAACTGGAACACCGGCGGCGCGACGCCGCGGGGCCAGTACATTTCGCGCGACGTGGCCTCGCGGAACACGGTGACGAACACGCCGTGCGTGTCGGGATCGATGCCGTTCCCCTTCATCGCGCCGACCTGGGCGCGCGTGAAGCGGTCGCCCGGCGCGTCGAGCCAGCCCACCCAGGGGCTCTGGTTCGACGGCGCGATGACGATCTTGTCGCGTTGCCGGGGGAACGTCACAGCAGCCACCAGCGGCGCCGAGGGCGCTCCTGCGGCTGCGCGACCTGAAAAGGCGCGCGGCGATCGGCCGCGATCCAGACAGCACCCCAGCGCTTCGTCTGCTCCGGGCGTTCGCTGGCGCGGAGGCGGGAGTAGGCCGGTTTCATGCTGCGGGCTCCAGCACCGGCAGCTTGCGCAGCTGCTCGCGAAACTCCTCAGTCACCTCGTCGTCGATCTTGCGGAAGCGCCGAGCCCCAAGGCTTGCACCGTCCGGGTGATGTGGCCCCGTGTGGTCGAAATTACACAGGATCACGTTCCAGGGGTCTTCAGGCCACCAGAACGAGACATCCTCAACGGCAAAGATGCGGTAACTACGACCAATTCGCAGGCCTGTGTCGTCGCCGCAGCCGCAGCCGCACGCGCCGTCGTCCACGCATACCACGACATCGTTGGGTTCGAACGGCGCGCTCATGCCGCCACCGCCACGCTCTCGGCGTCGATTGCCATGTTGATCAGTTCGAAGAGGGTCAGGCCTGACATGCCCAGGCGCTCGGCGCGCAGGTCAATGTCGTCGAAGCGGCTCTGCACCTGCGCGCCGATCTGGGCGCGGCGCGGATCGCCGTACCGCATCCCGACCAGCGGGCGGGTGATGTCGCGGATCTCCAGCACGACCGCGCGGAAGTCGTCGACCGCCTGCAGCACGTCTGGGTCGTTGAGTGAGGGATGGGTCAGCATTGTAGCCTCTCGTCCGAGCCGCTCAGACGAGCGACCTCATGACCCGAGAGCTACAAAACAATTGTAGCTATGTCAACAGAGTTTTTGTAGTTTCAACCGAAGTCATACGGCGGCTCGAAGTCCGGCCAGAAATCAGGGTCGTTATCCTGTTGATCTTCAAAGGCTTGCTGCTTCTGTGGCAGCGTTGGTGCCGCGCCATCTAGATTGACGCGGATAACCGCTCCGTAGGGCGTCTGCTCCTGGAAAACGGCAACGAGGTTCCGGCCATCCCTCAGCATCGCGCCGATCCATGGCGCGCGCTCGGCGCTGAGGTAGCCGATCTGGAAGTGTCGCGCGCTCAGCACCATCACGGCGTGCGGATCGACCGGGTTGCGCGGCTCGGGGACGAGCTCAACCGGCTCGCCTCGCGAGCAGAACATGATTTCCGACCTGCGATTGCCGCCGTCGGCGTTCTCGAAGGCCACCCCGACCACGGCTAGGCTTAGTTCAGAAATCGGCACTCACATGCTCCGCGCGATCCAGATCACCTTGCCGACGATATGGATGAACTCTGGATCGGCCAACCGAGAGGGGATGCTCGGATTATCGGAGATGATTTCGATCATCTCCTTGCCCTCGTGGATGACGCGGGCGAGCCGCTTGATGTAGCCGGCGCCCGCGTACTCGAATGCCCAGATCAGATCTCCGAACGACGATCGCGTTTCGGTTGTATCGACCAACACGAGGTCGTCTTTCAGCAGGGTCGGCTCCATGCTGTTGCCGATGCCAGAGGCAAGGAAGAGCTTCTCGACCGGCGCGCGTGTAAGCTGCTTCACGAATCCGAGGTTGAACGGGATCAGGGTCGCAGAGGGGTAGTCGTCGATCGAGGCGCCGTCGCCCATGGCGTACCGGATATCGACCTGCCGGATATAGATAAGCTCGTCTCGGCGCGAGGTCTCCTGGTGAGCCGGTGGAGCGCCTTCCTCAAACGCCATGGTGACGTATCGGAACCACTCCGGCATGCGCTTGGCCGCGCCCTGCTCGAAACCAGAAACTGATTGCTGGGTGAGCTTCTGAGAGCTGCCCTCCCGCTCTGCGATCGCACGGGCATAATTAGCGAGGGCGATCGTCGACCACCCGCGCTTGTTGCGCTCAGCGCGCATCCAGCGCGCGGCGTCGGCGGGATCTTTGGGGAAGGTCGTCATAACCGAAGCGCTTACAAAAATTTTTGTCGCTCCGGTGCTACAAAAGTGCTGTTGCATGGCCTACAACATTTCTGTAGAGAATGAGGATATGGCCAGCGACGATCTCCACGATGCGCTTCGAGCGGCGGTCCTACAAGCGGACAACAACCAGTCGAAGTTCGCAGCCGCTATCGGCACCTCGCAACAGCTGGTCTCGTACTGGCTGAAGAACCGTCGACCGCTGCCCGCTGAATACGTGCTCCCGGCTGAGCGCGCGGGCTTCGGATCCCGGCACGACTTGCGGCCGGACCTGTACCCCCGAGAGGAGGCCCAGGCGGCATGATCAGCCTCGACCACGACAGCGGCGCGCGCGTCCGGCTCGCCGCCACCTGCACCCGCTGCGGCGTGGGCGGCTGGCACCCGGAAGCTCGGAGCTGTCAGCTCCCGAATTGCGGCCTCGCCGCTGCCGACATCGACCCCCTTGGCGCAATGTACGCGTCGGGAGCGGGCGCGGGTCTTACCCCCTCCCTGGGGCCCGCGCCCGCTGTTTCCGCCGATGTCGATCCCCTTCTTCATGCTCAGGAGATTGCACGTTGAGCCGCCAGCAAATCCACGGTCGATTCACGACCGTACCGGCATCTTTGCTCCTGAAGACCCTCGGCGATAGCCTGGACGACATCCGTCGCCAGGACGGCGCCAACGACGAGGACCTTGGCGCGGTGCTGGGCAAGCACAAGGATACCGCCGAGCGCTACCGCAAGGCGGAGGGCGAGATGGGCGTTGTTGCGTTCCTCCGCGGCTGCCGCGCCTGGGACGGGCGCTTCGCGAACGCCACGCTGGCGCTGGTCGGCATGAAGCTGGTCGAGATCGACAGTGGTGCGGGTAGCGATCGCGCGGGGTTCACTGCGCTCGCGACGCTGCTCGCCCAGCTGTCTGAGGCGCTGGAAGACGACAACATCGTCGACGATTGCGAGCTGGCTGCCATGGCGGCCGCCGTCGAGAGCGCCGGCAAGCATATCGACCGCATCCGCGAGCGGCTCCGCCCGCGGCTGGTTTCCTAACCGAGGATCACGCGCCGGCGGGGCCGGCTGAAGGAGTGCACCATGATCGCCACCAAAGGCGCGGCGGCTGCGCAGGCAGCTTCCGCGAGCGCATCTTTGCGCGCTGAAGCCGGTGCAGAGGAGCGGTACCCGTTCCTTTCCCACCGCACCGTTGCCGAGGCCTGGCCCGACTGCGGCGCGCCGCGCTGCGTTGGTGGCGTCTGGCGCCTGGAAGACGAGCGCGTCTCCGCCGTGCGCCACGAAATCGACGGGTTCATGTTCATTCCGATGGCTGCTCGCGTCGGTGCCGCCGAGGTGTCGAATGGCTGAGATGATCTGCCGCGACTGCTCGGCGCCGATCTCGCGCCAATCGAAGACCGGCCGCTGCAAGTCCTGCTCTGCCCGGCACCTCAACGCCTCGCCAGAGCTGACCGCAAAGCGATTGGCGGCGATCGAACGCTACTATGCTCAGCCTGGAGTACGCGAGCGCCACGCCGCCCGCTTCGCCGAGTACAATCGCAACATCCCTGACGAGCATCGCGAGATGCGCCGCCAGCACGGTCTGCGCCAGGCACGCGAGGTGCTCGCCCGCCCGGACGTTCTCGCGCGCTCCAACAGCCCGGAGGCTAAACGCAAGGCCGGCGCGGCCCGCACCGAGCGCACGCTCGGCTGGTGCCCGGCCGAGCTGCGAGACCAGTACCGCCAGTTGTGCGCCAGTCAGCGGCTGAGCGCGGCCGAGGCGCGACGGATCATAGAGGCCGAGATTCCTGGCACCGCCGAGCACGGCAAGCGGGTCGTCGCGAGTCACATCCTGCAAGGGCAGCTCCGCCATGAGCGCCGGCAGCGGGAGGCATACTGATGTCCCGCGCCGCAATCACCGAAGCTGCGCGCCGCCTCTCGGGATGGCTGCGGCGCGCCAGGCTGTCCCGCGATCTCGACCGCGCGCTCGCCGACCGCCGCCGCGCACGCGACGCCCGCCAGGCGGCCGCCCGCAAAGGCGAGGCCACCAAGTTCCGTAACCGCGTCCAAGCTCTCAAGCTCGTGAAAGGAGACCACCGTGACCACCATGCCTGACCGAGGAACGGCACTCCCGCCGATCCCGCCCGCCGACGGGGGGCGCATGCCGCCCGCCGCCAATACCTTCGGGGACTTCGTCCGCTTCCTCGAAGATGGCCAGTTCGACGTCGAGTTGACCGAGGTGATGAAGAGCCTCGCCGGAGAGATGGCGAACGCCGCCATCGATAGCGGCGGCAAGTCGAAGGGCAAGCTGACGCTGACCTTCGATTTCGCCCTCGAAGGGCGCGTGTTCAGCATCGCCGCGAAGCACAAGGTCGACCTGCCGGTCGCCAAGCGCCCGAAGTCGGTCATGTGGACCACTGAGGACATGCGCTTCACCCCCAGCAATCCCGCGCAGGGCCACCTGTTCGGCGTCCGCGAAGTCGGCGGCGCCGGCGGCTTCCGCGACGCCTGATCTCTCAGAGAGGAAACACCAATGGTTTACCCCACCACCTCGGGCGGCGAGCTCGTCCAGCAGGTCCGGAGCTTGGTCGAGGACTATGTCCAGGCCGAGGACATCACGTTGGTAGATCCGGCGACCGGCGTCTGCGCCCTGGCCGTCCGGTCCGGCAACAGCATCGAGCCGATCGACCCGAAGATCTTCGAGCCCTATCGCAACGCGCCGCGCTTCCGGCATGGCACCGCAACCATGCTGTCGCTCGATAGCCTGATCGAGCACGTCAACCGGTTCAAGGACGACGACTCGATCATCTTCGCGAACGATGATCGCAAGAACCCGTCGCTAACCGCGGTCCTTGACTATCACCGCATTGGCGCGGCCGGCGATCCCCGCTTCGGCAAGCACCGCTCGACCTTCGCGTTCCCGCTCTCCGACGAGTGGCAGGCTTGGGCCGAGGCGAACGACGAGAAGATGACGATGGCCGAGTTCGCGGCCTTCCTCGAGAACCGCATCATCGACGTGCTGTACCTCGTGCCCGGTGAGGACACGCTGCCGGAAGATCTCCAGCGGCTGGTCGACACGCTCGGCGGCCCGGACACGATCGCGACGCCGAACAAGCTGATGGAGCTCGCCCGCGGCCTGCAGGTGAACGACGAGGCGATCGTGCAGGAGGCTGTGAACCTGTCGAGCGGGGAGGGCGTCGTGCGCTTCCAGGCGCGGCATACCGACGAGAATGGCGCGCCCCTCAAGGTGCCGTCACTGTTCCTGATCGCCATTCCGGTGTTCCGCAACGGGCCGCTGTACCGGCTCGCCGCCCGGCTCCGGTACCGCGCCTATCAGGGGCGCCTGACCTTCTGGTTCGAGCTGTGGCGCACCGACCGCACCTTCGACCATGCCTTCAGTGAATCGCTGGAGCGCGTCCGGGCCGAGACGGAGCTGCCCGTCCTGGTTGGGAAGCCAGAAGCCTGAGCACGACAGCGCCGCCGGGTTCGCTCGGCGGTGCACCGCCTCCACGCGCACGAGTATCCAGATTGATGATCGCAGAGCTACCCTGGCCGCCCCGCATCCTCAGCCCCAACGGGCGCGGGCACCACATGGCCCTTCACGCGGCAAAGAAGAAGGCCAGGCGCATCGGCGGCGAGGCCGTGATCGCGGCCGGCCGCCCGCGCTTTCCCAAGGACACGCCGCTCGCGGTCACGCTTACCTTCCACCCGAAGACGCGCACGGCGCCCGATGAGGACAATGCGATCGCCAGCCTCAAGGCGTACCTCGACGGCATAGCGACCGCGCTCGGCGTCGACGATAAGCTGTTCCGCCTGCAGCGACCGATCATGGCCGATCCGGTGAAGGGCGGGCGCGTGCTCGTCTCGATCGAGATCGCCCAATGAGTGCAGACCTGCTCGCCCGGCTGATCGCCGCCGGCACGCCCGCCGACCTGGTCGGTGAGGTGGCGATGGCGCTCGCCACGGCACAGGCCCAGGCGCAAGCGGCGACCCAGCCGACCAAGGGCGCGCTGCGCATGCGCCGCTATCGGGAGCGTCACGAAGCGTCACCAAGCGTCACATGTGACGCCAGTGACGCACAAGTGACGCATAGTGACGCTGACCCCTCCCCCAATAAAAGCCCCCCAGACCCCCAAAAATTAACCCCCACCCCGCACACACACGAGGGGCCCGCGCCCGATGCGCCTGCGACGGCCCGAGCTTGGGCCTGCCCGGCTGGCGTTGACCCCGAGCACTGGCGGGATTTCCGCGCCAATCGCCGCAAGAAACGGCTGACCGACACCGACACAGCCTACCGCGGCCAGCTGAAGCTGCTGGCGCAGTTCGCCACCGCCGAGTGGCCGCCCGGCCGGCTCGTCGAGAAAGCAGCCGAGAAGGGCTGGGGCACGATCGTCGATCCATCCGAGTACGAGGACCAGAGCAATGGGCACCGACCAGCAAACCACCGCCGCAACCGGGATCGCAACGGCAGCAACGGCCTGCTCGATGCCGTCATTGACGCCGAGCGCCAGGAGCGTTTTGGCGCGCGCCACTGAAGACGGCGCGACCTTCAGCGCCAGCGACATCGCCGTGATTGAACCAATCGCGAAGGCTGTCGCGCCGAGCAAGCCGGCCGACGAGCGAACCATCCGCCAGTCGATCGGGACACTAGCTGCTTCGATGCCCGCCCAATCCACGAGCGAGGTCGCCGGGCGGCTCAAGCTGAATGCCTACGTTTCCGCACTCGGTGGCTGCGACGCGGCGGCGCTTGCCTATGCCTGCCGACGATGCCTGAAGGAGCTCGATTGGTTCCCGACGGTGCGCCAGATCGAGGAGCGGTTGAAGGCCTATGTCAGCCCGGAGCAGCATGCGATCAACGTTGCCAGGTACATTCTCCGCAACGGCAAGCGTGAAGCCGCGGAGGAAACTTGCGGGCCCGTCACCGACGAGCAGGTCCGTCGGATGAGCACGGAGATCCGGCGCATGGGTCTCCGGCTTGGTCACATCCCTCAGGAGCAGCTCGACCGCATCACGGCGGAAGAGCGCGCGGCTGAAGCGCCGGAGCAGCGTGCGGCGTGAGAACGAGAACAAAGCGTGATTCCTGGGAGGGTTGAGAGTATGTGGCGGGGCAAGATGGAAGAGGCGCAGATGATCGAGACGAAATGGTGCATCGTGCGTACGAGCCCCGGCCGTACGATCTCGGTCGTCCGCTCGCTCGAGCAGATTGGCATTGAAGCTTGGACCCCGATCGATGTCATCAAGCAGCGTGTCCCGCGCAGCCATAAGACCTTCTCTCGCGAGATCCCGATCATGCCGACGTTCGTATTCGTTCGTGCGCGTCACCTCGGCGAGTTGCTGGGCATCTGCGCCTCGCCGGTGTCGGGCCATCCGCCCTTCTCAGTCTTCCGACATGCCGGCCGCTTTCCGTTCATCGCTGACGCCGATGTGGTGAGCGTCCGGCTGGCGGAAGAGCGGAAGCTCAAGGCGCGGCTTCGCACGACCAAGAAGGAGTTCGAGCCCGGAGCGATGGTGAAGGTGCCGGACGGGCCGTTCGCCGGCATGAACGGTATTGTGGAGGAGGGCAACGGGCGCTTCGCTCTCGTTGCTTTCGGCGGCTCCTTTCGCGTGCGCGTTGCCTCTTTTCTTCTGGTCGAAGATGCGATACAGAATGGGAACACCCCAACCGGGACCGCCGCTATAGCGGCTTAAGGTAGCAGGTCGGCAGGGCTTTTGACCCAGGTCGCCGCTCCAACCAACGCAGGGAAGCAGACGCTTCTCGCGAAGTCCGAAGGCTGCCTACAACCTACGTTGACCAATTCGAGAACAATGTCGTCAATCATCAGCGGGAGGCTGCTGTTGAAAGCCTCCGCTCTTTAGAAGGTCGACGGCATCACCGACATGATCCCAGAAGTGAGCTTCATCGAGATTATGCGCTTTGATTGCTGCGACAAGCTTGTCGACGATCACCCCTGGAGCATGGTCGCCATGAAGGTGCAGCATCTGCATGGCGAATAGTTCGGCATCCTCGAGTCGCATAGGAAACAATAACTTAGATTGATCGCATTTGCTCAATCTGCCGAGCACTGTCTGCCGCATCGCACAAACGGGTGGACCCGCACCGGGAACGTAACTGCGGCAGGTATTTCCAGGTGTCTAGGCCAGCACGTCCAGGCTGCTTGCAAGACGAGGACCGGCGCGCCTGAGCAAATCAGACGCGCCGGTCGTGGATCAAGAAACTGCCGCGTGCAGCCTCTTGCGGCGCAGGGCCGAACCAGCAAGGCCAAAGCCCGCGATCATCATGGCCCACGCGCCGGGTTCGGGAACCGCGCCGCCGACCGAAACTGTGACGGGGGTTTGCGTCAGCGAAGCCACGCCGGACTGTGCGAAGGTGAGGCCCGTGACGAATGCCATTGTGTTGGCGGGATCCAAATTCGCGCCTACATCAATACCTCGGAGAGCGAACCCCGAGATGCCTGACCCGAAACCCGCAAGGGACGTGAAGTCAATGAGCTGGCCGCCCATCACGCCGGTGAACAGCGGATTATTTAGATCGCTAAGAGCGTAGATATCGTAGCCGTCCAGATCCCCAGTGATGGTGGGGAAGATCGCAGCCAGGATGTTTGGGCTACCGCTAGACACCTCATAATCGTACCCGACTGCGACCTCTGGATCGAAGTACAGCATCTCACCTTCCACGGCGACGAAGTCGAACTGGAACCCGCCGTTCGAAGTGATGCTCGTCGGCATTGCAGCCTCGGTGGGTGTGTAACCCGGGATCGAGAGGGTAGGGATGGTTCCCGATGAAGAAGACAGGGAGACGTTGGCTGGAAGCGCAAACTTCAGCATCAGCTGCACGTCCGCCTGAATGTACGCGCCGGTGAAGGTGAAGCTTTCCGAAGCGGCTTGCACGAGGGCGTTGAACGTGAAGTCCTGCTGATCGCCGAAGATGCTGAAGCTGTACAACTCAGCGTAGGAGGTGGTGTAGTAGACGTCGTTCCAGCCTTCAGAGGTGGGGGCGAAGCTGTTTATGCTCTCGATACGGACAGTGCCGGTTGAGCCGATCCCATTCGTAGGCGTGAGCGACGCTTGAGCGAAGATGTTGCCGTAGCCCTCATCCAAGGCGAAGCCGCCCCACAACGGATCCACATAGAAGAAGCCGGTGGTAACAGAGTTGGCGTTAGCACCGTTGACGGTAAATCGAAGAGTGTCGTTCCACGAAGCACTCGCGAACGCCGAAGCCACGCCCGCTGCCCCAACAGCCGCATATAGCCGACCCGTTGAGGTATCCCCGCCGCTTGTAGCGAAGTCAGAGCCGTCAAAATTTTGGTGTGCGAACGGGTCCGTAGCGATGGAACCGGACACGGCGGAGCCGGCATAGAAATAGCTACCGGCAGTCGTCGTTTGTCCGTCAACGGAGATCTGCGCCAACGCCGAGCCGGGCGACGCCAACAGCGCGCAAACGCTCAATGCTTGCAAGTACTTCATCGCTTCCCCTTTCAAGTTAGGCGAGTTCGTATCACGCGCGAGACTTGCCAAGAAGCACCCGTGTTAACGCCCCCTTAACGATCCATCGCAGTTGCAAGTGTCGCCTCTTCCTCAAGTACTTGGTGCTGAAACCTAATAAGTTCACGTTAGATCGGAGACGCCAAATCGGGAGGTGAGTCCCCTATTGGCACATCTTGTGTCGGGGGTTTCCTTGCACGGTGCCGGAGGATCTATGGCTGGCAAAAGCAAGCTTACTTCACTGCCTGCGAGACTTTCACCGCTGCCTCCGCGGATCGCTTCGTTTGATGCCGGCGGGCGAGGTCGTGCGCAAGCAAGCCCGTGGCGGCAATGGTATAAGACGGCCCGATGGCGAGCTTTGCGACTTCGCATCTTCGTGCGTGACGGCTTCCGCTGCCAGTGGCCGGGATGTCAACGCGTCGAACCGAACACCTCGCAATTGGTGGCGGACCACCGCCAAGCGCACCGTGGCGACGAGCGGCTCTTCTGGGATGAGGACAATATCGAAACCCTCTGCAAGGCCTGTCACGACGGCGCAAAGCAGAGATCGGAGCAGCGCGGAGCAGCGAGGCCCTAGCGCCCATCGCACGACCGGTATCACCCGGGGGGGGTGACCAATCTCGTTCGAAGCTCGGGCTCACTGGACCGCCCCCGTCCCACGCGGAGAAAAAATCCTGGTGGAGCGGTCCAGGGTGCGAACTTTCGCCGGAGGTAGCCGCCGATGGCGCAACGGAAATCAACTATCGACTGGGCGCGGATCGAGCTTGAATACTTGGCGGGTGAAGATTCCATCCGCGAAATAGCTGACCGGCACGAGATTTCGGACGCAGCTATTCGAAAGCGGGCGAAGGCGCAGGGATGGGTTCGCGAGGTTCGCACTGCGAACCGGTGCGAACCTGAGCGCCAGCCGCCACCGCCTCCGCGTTCGAACCCAGAGGCGCCTCGCGATCACAACCAGATCGCCGACGACGGACGCTCGCTGGTCGCCCGCATGCTCGACGAGCTGGATGCGGTCACTAGCCGTCGCGGCGAGCTTGAGGATCTGATCATTGCCGCGACCGATGGTGATGATGACGACAGCCGCCGCGACGCGATGCTGAAGTTGCTCAGCTTGGGCAATCGAGCGAACACCATGAAGACGCTTGCGCTCGCATTGAAGACGCTGAACGAGGCGGCGGCGCCGCAAGGGAAGAAGGCTGCGCAGCAGGAGAAGGCTGCGCAGATCGGGGGTGGGTCGAGGTTCGCCGCTCTTGGCCCTCCCACGCTCAAGGCGGTAAAGTAAGGCGGTGCCGGTCTGGTCAACCGCATGCGTGGACTGGAAAACCCGGATCCGCGAGCGCCGCACACTTGTGCCCTTCGAGCCGTTGTTCCCGCCTTCAGCCGAGGCGAAAATGGCGGTCTTCAAATCGCTGCGCATCGTCGACCTGCCGGGGCGACCGACCATCGGCGAGTCCGCGGATACTTGGCTGCTCGACTTCGCTGCTGCGATCTTTGGCGCGTACGACCACGAGACGGGGCAGCAGCTGATCCGCGAAGGCATGCTGCTCGTGTCGAAGAAGAACACGAAGTCGACGATCGCCGCCGGCATCATGCTCACCGAGCTGATTTGCGGCTGGCGGGAATCGGACGAGAACCTGATCCTTGCGCCGACGATCGAGGTCGCCGGTAACAGCTTCAAGCCCGCATGCGACATGATCCGGGCCGATGAGGAGCTTGACGCGCTGCTCCACATCCAGGAGCACATTCGGCTGATCACGAACCGCGTCACCAAGGCGACGCTCAAGGTGGTGGCGGCTGACAGCGCGACGGTATCGGGCAAGAAGGCCAGTCGGGTGCTTGTCGACGAGCTTTGGCTGTTCGGAAAGAAGGCCACCGCCGACGCGATGCTCCGCGAGGCGGCGGGCGGGCAAGTTTCGCGACCGGAGGGCTACACCCTCTACCTGACCACGCAATCGGACGAGCCGCCGGCGGGCGTATTCAAGGACAAACTGGCCTATGCCCGCGACGTCCGCGACGGCTTGGTGCAGGACAACGAATTCCTCCCGGTGCTCTACGAGTTCCCCGAGGAGATGATGGCTGCCGGCGAGCACCTGCTGCCCGCCAACTTCTACATCACCAACCCCAACTTGGGGCGCTCGGTCAGCCAGAAGTGGCTGGAGAGCGAGTTTCGCAAGGTCGAGAACGCCGAGGACGGCACCAAGCAGGTCTTCTACGCGAAGCACCTCAACGTTGAGATCGGCGTCGGCCTTAGACACAACGCATGGGCGGGCGCGCTCTACTGGGAAGCTGCCGCGGCGCCTCCGGAAATATGGGACGGCACGCTCGAGCAGTTCCTCGCGATCTGCGAAGTCGCGGTCGCGGGGATTGACGGGGGCGGGCTCGACGACCTGCTCGGCTTGACGCTGCTCGGGAGGCATCGAGAGACTAAGGCCTGGCTGAGCTGGTCGCACGCGTGGGCACAGTTGGACGTGTTCGAGCGTCGCAAGGATATCGTCAGCCGGCTTCAGGACTTCATTGTCGAAGGCACCCTGACGAAGTGCGAGGATCCAACGCAGGATCTCGTCGAACTGGCTGACATCCTCGAGCAGGTGAAGGACGCCGACCTGTTTCCGGAGGAATATGCGATCGGACTCGATCCCGCTGGCGTCACTGCCATCGTGGACGAGTTGATCGGGCGGGGCTTCACCGAGAAGCAGCTTCTGGCGATCTCGCAGGGCTTTCGTCTGTCGGCCGCGGTGTGGGGATCGGAGCGCAAGCTTAAGGACCGCACGCTGCTCCACGCCGTACAGGAGCTCATGAACTGGTGCGTGGGTAACGCGAGAGCGGAACAGCGCGGTAACGCCGTGCTGATCACAAAGCAGATCGCAGGCAAGGCCAAGATCGACCCGCTCATAGCGCTGTTCAACGCGGTCATGCTGATGTCGCGCAATCCGGCGGCAGCCAGGCGGGCCGACTATCAGATGCTCATCATCGGCTGAGGAGGCCGCACATGCTCAACCGGGCCTATTCGTTCATCGAGGTGAAGGTGTTCGATGACGCCAGGCGCACCATCGAGGGAACCGCCACTACGCCGTCGCCGGACCGGATGCAGGACCGTGTCAATCCGCTCGGTGCTAAGTTCGCGCTGCCGATCCCGTTCCTCTGGCAGCACCAGCATGACAAGCCCGTAGGTCATGTCATCGATGCCGACGTGAAGGCATCCGGCATCAAGTTCAAGGCTGAGCTGGCGCAGACCGACGAGCCGGGCAAGCTGAAAGACTTGCTCGACATGGCGTGGCAGTCCCTCAAGCTGAAGCTGGTGCGCGCCACCTCGATCGGCTTCAACCCTATCAAATACTCGTTCCTCGACAATGGCGGCATCGATTTCGAAGAGTGGGACTGGCTTGAGCTTTCAGGCGTGACCATTCCCGCAAATCCGGATGCCGTCATTTCGGCCGTGAAGCAGTTCGACCGCATTTACCGGGAAGCTCAGGGCGTCCCGGAATTCCAGATCCCGCAAGCCCCCACGAATGCCGCGACAGGCAAGTCCGTCAGGGTGGTGAAGCTGGACGCGCCAGCCCGCGACCGGGTGGCACCCTTCGTCGTGCGGAACATCATCCGCACGTGACCTCAAAGGGCGCGGCTCGCCGCCAGCCTTCTACCGGAGTTACATCATGAAAATCATCGGTCTGATCGCGGCGGTGTTCGCCGCTATCCTCATCGCCATGCCCGCCCAGGCGGCCGATATGGCCAACACCCTCTATGTCTTTGCGAGCGGCATCGCTGCTCACGGTCACACCATCGCGCTCGCGGCGGTCGCCGGCGTCCCGATCGCCGACCAGATCACCGCTTTCGAGCAGAAGCGGGCTGCGCTGGTCGCGACCAATGAAGGCATCATGACCAAGGCCGCCGAAGCCGGTTCGACGCTGGACGCCGACCAGGAAGAGGCCTTCGACGATAACCAGAAGGATATCGAGGCGATCGACAAGCACCTGGTGCGCCTGCGCGCGATGGAGAAGAGCTCCGCGAGCAGGGCGCAGGCCGTGACCGGCAAGAACGGTGTCGATGGCACTCAGTCGCGCAGCGGCCCCACCATCATCATCAAGGGTGATGCCGACGAGAAGTTCGAGGGCCAGAACTTCACGCGTCTGGTGATCGCCAAGACGCTCGCCCGCATCGAGGGTGTCGGCTTTGCGCTCGAAGTAGCTCGCAAGCGCTGGGCCGATCGTAACCCCACGCTCGTCCAAGTCGTGCGCGCGGCGGTTGCCGGCGGCGGCAGCGACAGCGGCGAATGGGGCGCTGAGCTTGTCACCGCAGACGGCCGCTATACGGGCGACTTCATCGATTATCTCTATGCCCGCACGCTGTTCGATAATCTGCCGCTGCGCGAGGTTCCGGCCAACGTCACGATCAAGGGCCAGGACGGCACGGCGACCGCTTATTGGGTCGGTCAGTCCAAGTCGATCCCCGTGTCGAAGCCCGACTTCTTCAACGTCAATCTCACGCCGCTGAAGGTTGCTGCACTGGCGGTGGTGTCGAAGGAGCTGCTGCGCGACAGCACGCCGGCGGCCGAGATGCTGGTTCGCGATGCTCTGGTCGAGGCATCGGCGCAGAAGGTGGACGGCACCTTCTTCAGCGCTGCCGCCGCAGTTCCTGGTGTATCGCCGGCGGGCATTCTGAACGGCGTGACGGCTATCCCCAGCGCCGGCAATGACGTCGACGGGCTGATCACCGACATCAAGGCGCTCTATGCGCCGTTCATCACCGCGAACAATGCCAGCGGCCTCCAGTATGCCACCACTGAGTCGCTCGCGAAGTCGATCGGCCTGATGCAGAACGCGCTTGGGCAGGACGCCTTCCCGGGCATTACCGCATCCGGCGGTACGCTGAAGGGCGATCCAATCAGCGGCGGCGGCAATGTCGGCGCTGGCGACCTGATCCTGATGAAGCCGTCGGACATCTACAAGATCGGCGACCGCGGCGTCGAAGTGTCGATGTCTACCGAGGCTGCGATCGAGATGGCGGATAACCCCGCGGGTGCAAGCGACACGCCGACGGCCAATGCCAGCGTCGTCTCGATGTTCCAGACGGAATCGGTGGCACTGAAGGTGGTGCGACCGCTGAACTTCGCGAAGCGCCGCGCGTCTGCCGTCGCCTACGTCGGCGACGCCGACTACGGCACGCCCGTCACCCCGTAACGACCAGGCGTCCATCGAGCCGGGCGGGGGTTTGCTCCCGCCCGCTCCCCTTACCCAGGAGGCTGAGCCGATGCTGATCGCGACCAAGCCATTCACCTATGCGACCCGGCGCCTGAAGGCGGGCGATACGTTCGAGCCGCGCACCCGCGCGCACGAGCGCCTGCTGATCGCGCTGAAGCGCGCCCAGCGTTCGGCCGGCGAAAATCAACCCGACGAGCAGCAGGATCCTGCACCGCAGGCCCCCGCGCCCAAGGGTGATGATCTGGCCTCGCTCCGGAAGGCCTATGAGGTCAAGTTCGGCAAGCGACCTTATCACGGCTGGGATGCGGCGACGCTGACCGAAAAGATCGGTGCGGCGTGAAGCTGTTCGGGTTCGAGATCACCCGAGCCCGCAAGTCGCTGTCGCCGCCGCAGGAATGGCGCGGCGGTTGGCACACGGTGCTCGAATCGCAGCCGGGAGCATGGCAGCAGGATATCAAGGTCCGGCAGGACACTGTCCTTGCCTTTCCGGCGGTGTTCGCCTGCCAGACGCTGATCGCGTCGGACATCTCAAAGCTGCGCGTTCGCCTGGTCCAGCAGGACGGCGATGGCATCTGGTCGGAGGTAACCAACCCGGCCTATTCGCCGGTGCTGCGCAAACCGAACCACTACCAGAACCGCATTCAGTTCTACGAGACATGGGTGCTGTCCAAGCTGCAGCGCGGCAATACCTATGTGCTCAAGCGCCGCGACGGGCGCGGTGTGGTCGTCGGCATGTACGTCCTCAACCCTGATTTGGTGACCCCGCTCGTCTCCGATGACGGGTCGGTCTTCTACCAGCTCCAAACCGATGATCTTTCCGGGCTGCCCGACTGCATCGTCGTTCCGGCCCGCGAGATCATCCACGACCGGTTCAATTGCTTCTTCCATCCCCTGGTCGGGCTCTCGCCGATCTATGCCAACGGCATCACTGCGATGCAGGGCGACGCGATCCAGAAGACGAGCACGCGTCTGTTTCAGAACGGCGCTCGACCGGGTGGCATCCTTACCGCGCCCGGGCAGATCGATCCCGAGAACGCCAAGCGGCTGAAGGATTACTGGGACGCCAACTTCACCGGCTCCAACGCAGGCAAGGTCGCTGTGCTGGGGGACGGGCTGAAGTATGAATCGATGTCGGTGCAGGCCAAGGATGCGCAGCTGATCGAGCAGCTGAAATGGACTGCCGAGGTGGTGTGCTCGACCTATCATGTGCCACCCTACAAGATCGGCCTCGGGCAGATGCCGACGAACAACAACATCCAGTCGCTGAATATCGAATATTACAGCCAGGCGCTGCAGGTGCTGATCGAAGCGATCGAACTCTGCCTCGATGAGGGCCTTGGCATGGTCGGGCAGACGCTCGGCACCGAGTTCGACCTTGAGGGCCTTTTGCGCATGGACAGCAGCACGCAAATGGACGTGCTCGAAAAGTCCAAGGGCAAGTTGACGGTCAACGAGCAGCGCAAGCGGATCGGCGTGAAGCCGGTACCTGGCGGCGACACGGTCTACCTGCAGGAGCAGGATCACAGCCTGGAATGGCTGGCGCGCCGCGACGCGCAACCGATCGAGGCGACAACGCCGCCGCCCCCACCGGCCGCGGCGCCTCCCGCAACCGACACTCCGGCCGAATCCGGTGCTAAGGTCATCGACCTATGGGCCGTTCGCCGCCGCGCGAAAGGCAAACTCGATGATCGACTCCGACGCGCTAGCTGACCTGATCGCCGAGCTCATTGGCGACCATGTCGAGCGCGCCACGGCGCCTCTGGTGGTGCGGATCAGCGAGTTGGAGCAACGATTGGCCGCCCAGCCTGGGCGCGACAGTGTCCGTGCTATGATCAACGACACTGTCGCGGCTTTGCCGCCACCTTCGACACCGGAAGCCATCACCGCAGAGGATCTGGCGCCGCTGATTGAGGAAGCGGTACAGCGCGCGGTTGCCGCGTTGCCCGCGCCGAAGGATGGGGAGAGCGTCGACCCGGCGGTTGTCCGGGGTATGGTCGATGAGGCAGTTGCTGCTCTACCGCCTCCGCCAGCACCGGAAGCCATCACCGCGGAGGATCTGGCGCCGCTGATTGAGGAAGCAGTACAGCGCGCGGTTGCCGCGCTGCCCGCGCCGAAGGATGGCGAGAGCGTCGACCCGGTGGTGGTCCGGGGCATGGTCGATGAGGCGGTTGCTGCTCTACCGCCTCCGCCAGCACCGGAAGCCATAACCGCGGAGGATTTGGCGCATCTGATCGAGGAAACGGTACAGCGCGCTGTTACCGCGCTGCCCGCGCCGAAGGATGGCGAAAGCGTCGACCCGGCGGTTGTCCGGGGTATGGTCGATGAGGCGGTTGCTGCTCTACCGCCTCCGCCAGCACCGGAAGCCATAACCGCGGAGGATTTGGCGCATCTGATCGAGGAAACGGTACAGCGCGCGGTTGCGGCATTACCCGCACCGAAGGACGGCGAGAGTGTCGACCCGGCGGTTGTCCGGGGCATGGTCGATGAGGCGGTTGCTGCCCTACCGCCTCCGTCAGCGCCGGAAGCAATCACTGCGGAGGATTTGGCGCCTCTGATCGAGGAAACGGTGCAGCGCGCTGTTGCCGCGCTGCCCGCGCCGAAGGATGGCGAGAGCGTTGATCCAGCGGTGGTTCGCTCGATGATCGACGAAGCCGTCGCCGCGCTGCCGCCCGCCGGGGACGGCGTTGGTCTAGCAGACGCGCTCATCGATCGCTCTGGCGAGCTGGTGCTCACCCTGACCGACGGATCGATCCGTAAGCTGGGCCAAGTCGTCGGCCGGGATGCCGATATGGCAGCGTTGCAGCGCCAGTTGCAGGAAATGGTCGACGCGATTCCGAAGCCTAAGGATGCCTTCTCGCTCGATGATCTCTCCGTCGAGAGCGCTGACGGCGGGCGCACGATCCGTCTGTCCTTCAGCGCCGGCGGCCTTTCGAAGTCGTTTGAACTGGCGATCCCGGTGACCATCTACCGCGGCGTCTGGCGCGAAGGTCAGTACAAGGCCGGCGATGCCGTCACCTGGGCTGGATCACTGTGGATCGCGAACGAAGACACCGCAGCCAAACCTGACACCGGCGAGAGCTGGCAGCTGGCTGTCAAGCGGGGCCGTGACGCCCGGCCGGCCAATCTCTGATCTCGATTAGGAGCCGACAATGCCCGACAACCTGACCACACCGGTTGCCGACGCGACCGTGCTCGCCGCCAAGGATATCGGCGGCGTCAAATTCCCCCAGAACCTGCTGAACGACGCGGCCGGTGCCGATGCGATGGGGCTTGTTACGGCTGCCCCGGCGGCAAATACCCTGCTTGGGCGCCTCAAGGCGATTGCCGACTTGCTCACCCTGACCAATGGCTTCGTCGATCAGCTTGAAGGTCATCTCGATGGCGTAGAAGGTTTGCTCGCCGCGCCGACGCCGGCGGGCGAGAACTATATCGGCAAGACGGGCGGCGACGTGCTGGTCTGCGCGCCTGCCGCACCGCCGGCAACGAGCGCGGGCACATATGCGGCGGGCAACGTCCTGGGCACGAAGTTCCAGTTCCCGGGTGTCGCCCGCACGGCTGGCGCGGCCAGCTTGATCCAAGCCGCGAGCGTTCTCTGCAAGTCGGCAAACACCGCGCAGATCGACTTGATCATCTTCTCGGCCGATCCGACTGCCTCAACCTTTACCGACAAGGCCGCGCTCAACGTCGCGCCCGCCGATTATGACAAGGTGATCGGCGTCGTCTCGCTCAGCAGCTGGACGTCGCTTGGTGCAGCTGCGCTCGGCCAGAACGTGGCGGTTGGCCTGCCATTCCGCCTGCCAACCGGCACCAGCCTGTTCGCCGTCATGGTCGCCCGCGGTGCGATCACGTTGGCCTCTACGTCCGACCTGCTCCCGACGGTCCGCATTATTCCTGGCTGATAGGAGGCGCGCCATGCTGACGCACCTGATCGCCCTTGGCTTGTTCACCGTCGACGACGGCAGCACGAGCCAGAAGGGCAACGTGATTGCGACGTCGGACCGCACGGCGGTGATGACGATCGTGCCGGCAGCCGTCGCGCGCGCGAGCGGTCTGCCGTTCGGCGCCGCGGCCTGGGCGCAGCCGTACGACCCTGGCGACCATGCGCCCTATGCGATTGACTTCTCCGATCTACTCGATGAAGGCGAAAGCATCGCCAAGATCGAGGCGATCAAGGTGTCCCCGACGGCGGCACTCCTCGGCATCGCCATCGATGAGTCGGCCAATTACCGCCCAATCATCGATGTCGGGGGTCAGAAGGTCCAGGTGTGGTTCCTGATCGATCAGGCTTATTGGGAGGCAGCACAATTTGCAGCTGGCGGGGTGCAACTGCCGCTGTCGGTGCGGGTGCTTACCGATGGCAGTCCGGCGAAGCGCTACGAGCGCACGGCGGTCCTGACGGTGCGGCAGCTGTGAAGATCGACAACGGCCGCCGCGCCCAGCTGGAAATCGCCGGGGTGTTCTCTGGAGTGGCTGGCGTGCAGGGCAACAGGGTGTCGTTCCTTCCGAACCGCTCAACAGCGCGGCCGGAGAGCGTAAAGGGCGGCATGCTCGGCGGCCAGCCCGTCCGGCTGACCACCACGAAGGACCCTTCCGGTCCCTTCTACACCGCGCGTTTCGAGGTGATTGAATGACGATCGCGGAGATGCGCCAGATCGTCGGCTTGCCGGAGAGCGCCACCGACGCGGAAGTGGTCGCCGCCTACGCGGCGCTGATCGATGACGGGCGCCCGGCATCGCTGCCGATCGTGGAGCCGGTCACCGTCGAGCAGGTGCGGCGGCACTGCAAGATTGAGGAGGACGAGGAGGATCCTCTCATTGAGCAGAAGATCCGCGCGGCGCGCGAGTGGGTAGAGGATTATACCGGCTGGATTGTCGCGCAGCGTACGTTGGTTCAGCACTTCCAAGGCTGGGGAGTACATCTCGAGCTCTACCGCCGACCAGTCGTGTCCATTGATTCGATCACCTACGATGGCCCTGCCGGTGCTGCGAGGCTTGCGCAGGGCGGGTTCTTGCCCGCTCGCGATGGGCTCCGCATCTACCCCAGCGCTTCCGGGTGGCCGCCGCTCCGGTCTGGTGGCGGCGTAACCGTTGCCTACACCGCAGGATACGACGCCGGCGAGGTCCCGCACTCCATGATCGAGGCCATCATCGTGCTGGTCGCCGGCATGTTGGGGAAGCGGGAAGGCGGCTACGAGCATGCGCAAACCGCGGCGCGGGCACTGCTCGCCCGCTTCCGGCAACCGGCTCTCGCATGACGTCGGTCTTCGACCCCTCCAAGCTCAACCGCCGGGTGCGGATCGAGCGCCCAGTACCAGACACCAGCCTAGACGGGGCGGGCTCGGGCACCTGGGAGCTCGTGAAGGAAGTTTGGGCCGAGGTGCAAGACGTGCTGCCGAGCCGCGGCGAGCGCTTGGCGGAAGGGATCAACGTTGCGGCGCGCCCGGCGCGCGTCAGGATCCGGTACCGTGACGACGTGAGGTCGGACATGCGCCTGGTACTGCTAAGGAAGGGCGTGCCCGAGCGCATCATGCAGATCGTCTCGGGGCCGGCGACGCTCGGCAACCGCGACGGGCTCGAGCTCATGGTCGAGGACTATCGCCCCGCTGGGAACCCCGCCTGATGGTGACCGTCCGAGGTAAGGCGCATCTCGATCGCTATCTCGATCAACTGCCCCAGGACATCGAGACCAAGCTGCTACGTGGCGCGGGCCGCGCAGGCGGGGAGATCGTCGCTGACGAGGCGCGCGAGCGAGCGCTAGCCAATGAGGTTCGCGATGCCGTTGTGCTTCGCAGTTCGTCTCGTGACGGCCGTATCGTGGTGAAGATCACCGTCCGCCAGGGATGGAGCTACTCACTAGGCGTCTGGCAGGAATGGGGGACCGAACCGCACTTCATCCGTGTCGCCGAGGATCAACGTCAGGGCCGTAGCATCGGTCGGATCAATAAGCTGGCGAAGGCGGGTTCGCTCGTAATCGGCGGCAAGTTCGTCGGCGAGACGGTCTACCACCCTGGCGCGCGCCCAAGCCCGTTCCTCCGGCCAGCGCTGGATATCCGCGCCGCAGACGCGATCAAGGCCGCGCAGGCGTACATCAACAGCCGGATCGTCGGCGGGAAGATCGTCGGGGCAGATGAGCCGGAGGACGCGCCATGAGCGGGACCACCATCATCGGAACACTGATCCGCGCCGACGCAGCGATCCTGGAGAAGGTTGCGCTGGCGAGCATCAAATCGGGCGCGCTACCCGAAGATGTCACCTTGCCGGCGCTGCTGATCACCTCGACGAGCCTGACCGAGCGGCAGTCGCTGGTGCGCGGCGAGACGACACCGCAGAGCGAGCGCGTATCGGTAAAGGTGCGCGCCGCGAGCTACGCAGACCAGAAGCTGATGATGAAGCTGGTCGTGGATTGTTGCGCCGGGAAGACCGGCACAATCGCCGACTTCGACAACGTCTCCATCCTCACCGCTGGCCGCGGCCCCGATATGCGCGGGCCGGCCAACACGTTCGACCAGACCCAGGATTTCCGCGTCCACTATCACGCGTGAAATGGCCGGCGGACCGCCGTGCCAGCACACCCCCGAAATGGAGACCGACCATGTCCGACAAGAAGGGCATCGCCCTGAAGGCGTTTCGCGACGCCGGCACCAAGAAGCGGTTCGCCGCCGGCAAGACGTATGATTTCACCGAAGGTGAGTTCGCCAATTACGAAGCCGCCGGCCTGATCGCGAGCCCCGACCACGATGAAGCCAAGGCCGCGGGCAAGCCCGCTGCTGGCGCCAATCCCGAGACCAAGACGGCAGCGAAGAACGCCGCCGCGTGAACCCCGGGCCCGGGTGACCGGGTGCGGCCCCCGCCGGCGTGTCCGGCTCGCCTTCCAGGAGAAATACGATGTCCTCTCAGACCGCGGCGGGCACGAAGCTCGCCATTTCGGCGGAACAGCCCGCCAGCGAAAATGCCACCGGCTATGCCGCGCTGACCTTTACCACCGTCGGCGGCGTCGAGCAGCTCGGCGCATTCGGCGCCAGCTTCGCCAAGGTGGAGTTCCAGCCACTCGATGGTGCCAAAGAGAAGTACAAGGGCTCGCGCGACAATGGTGCGCTGACCGTGCCTCTGAAACTCGATAGCGAGGACGCTGGCCAGGCGCTGATGCAGACCGCCGCCGAGGATCCGAGCCAGGATCTCTATTCGGTCAAGGTGACCTACTCGGACGGTGCGATCCGCTATTTCGGGACCCGTGTGTTCGGCATGCCGGAAACGGTGGGCGGCGCAGATACGATGATAATGGCGAATCCGGTGCTCGAGATCTGCACCGACATCGTCAAGGTCGCCGCTCCGTAACCCATTCCCCACCGGCGCCCGCGACGCCGGCAATACCTTTGTACCGGCCCGTTCGCGTGATCGCGGGACGCGCGGCGGGCCGGTGCACCATCCTACCGCGAAGGAAGTCCCATGTTCGATATCACCAGCCAGGCGGTCAGCGAGACCGCCGCAATCCACATCAAGAGCGCTACCGGCGAGCCGCTTTATGCCGATGCCGAGCGCACCAAGCCGGTCCGGATCGTCATCTATGGCCCCGCCAGCAAGGCATTTGCCGGCCTGGAGACCCGACAGGCGACCCGCAGCGCGGCGCGACTGAAGGCGAATGACGGCGATTATGTGCCTGTCACCGCGGAAGAGCGGCAGCGCGACACTGCCGACGACCTGACGATGATCACCGCGGGTTTCGAGAATTTCACCTATGGCGACGGCGGCATGAGTGGCCCTGAGCTCTACCGTGCCGTTTACGCGGATCCGCGGCTTGGCTTCATCACTCGCCAAGTGGTGCAGAGCCTGGGCCAGTGGAGCGCCTTCGCGGGAAAGTCAGCCGCCGCCTGACCCTCTATGTCCGGCATTTGGCGTGGCTGAACACCGCGCCAAAGCCGGATGAGCGATCGCAGCGGGCGCAGACACAGGCGGATGCGCCGAGAGTGAGCCGCGCCGCGCGAATGAAGCGCGATGGCTTGCCGATCAGGATGCCGCCAAATCCTATGCCGCATGTCGTCGAACGGCTGATGGAAATCGGCCTGACCGAACCGGCCGGCATGGGCATTGGGCCGATCAGCTGGCGATCGATCGCGGACTGGCAGCAAGCGACCGGCATCGAGCTCAGCAGGTGGGAAGTGCGTTTGCTGCGGCAGCTGTCGGTGGAATATGTTGCCGAGCAGCACCGCGCCGAAAGCGAGACCTGCCCGCCGCCCTGGCGTGCTGAAGTGACGCAGCGCGAGCGCGAGATAGGCGAACAGCAGTTGCGGATGGTGCTCGGCTGATCTCACAGCTATACCTCCTAGAAAGCTGGGGAGGTGTCATGCGCGCGGCCGTTTTTCTACTTTGCCTGGTGTGCGGATCGGCCACTGCACAGCACCGCAATAACACCCCGCCGCAACATCAGATCCTTTCATCGGGTGTTTTGACGGGCGCTGATATTGTGGCGATCGCTCGGCTGAAGGCCAAAGAAGAAGGCGACCAGTTCAGTGAGGATCATACGATTCAGTATGTCGGTCGTGAATTCGTTGTAGACCTTCCCGCGCGAGCAATAAGCGTTAGATACGATAAGAATACGCAGACCCTTGTGGCCTCGACGCCGACCATGGATGACGGGATTGATCTTGTTCGAGAGGAAAAGGAAACGCGAGGTGTTGGCCAGAATGCCTTTGGCGCCAAGGTAGCAATGACGAAGCGCCGCGGCGCTTATTATGGCATTCTTCTTCCAGGCAAGTTCTACAGCAGAAGGCCGATCGCTTTCAGCGCCACCCTTGATGGTCCCGCCGCACGCAGCCTGAGCGCCGCTCTACGGCTGCGACTACGCGGAATCCTCGTCTCTGCGGCTAACAGTAAGTCGCCCGTTCTCTCGATGCCTCTGGTTGCTGATGCGACCGTTGACGAACCTGTAGATGTGTGGATCAGCCGATACCTTGTGGCTGTGAAATTCTCAAAGGCGGAGTGGCTGGATGGGCGAACTTCGGCGGTCATCAAAGCGGCCGACATTGAAGATTAGTTGCCCAACCTTTTAACCACACGATCAATAAGGCCGAGACGGCTGCCCTGATATAGCTCTTCGCTCGGTCCAACTACTTCACCGACACCATTCATTCTAACCCTGCTTCGGCGGGGCTTTTTCCGTGGAGGCCGCGCATGGACGACGGTAGCCCAATGCTCGAGGTCGGCTTCACGATCGACCCGTCCTCTTCGGAGGCAGCTCTCGCCGAGCTGCGCGGCGCGCTGGACACGACGGAAACAGCCGCGGTGCGCATGGCCGGAAACATCGAGCGCCAGACCAGCAGCATGATCGATGCGGGAGCGATCGTCGGCCGGATGTCTACGATCACCGCCGCTACCACCCGCGCAGAGCGCGAGACGCGCGCCGAGAAGCTGCGCACCGAACAGGCGATCGAGCGCCTGATCGGTCAGATCGATCGGGAGACCGCAGCCGTCGGCCGCAGCCGGGAGCAGCAGCGCGAGGCGCGCGTCGAGGAACTGGCCGCGACCGCCGCCAAACACGGCAACACCGACGCCGCAAACCGCCTGACCGCCAGCCTTGAAACCCTTCGCAGCGCCCGCGATGCGCACAGTGTATCGATGCGGGCAGAAGCTGACGCCGCCACACGGCTGGCGCGCGAGCATGCTGACTTGGTCGCACAGGTCCGTGGATCGCAGGCCGCGCAGGAAGCTGATGCGGCTGCTGCCGAGAAGCTGCGCATGGCCACGGATCCGCTCTATGCGGCCACGAAGCGGCTGAATGCCGAGATCGCGGAGTCCACCCGGCTCTATCATGCCGGCGTCACTGCCCCCGCTGAATATGCTCGCCAGCAGGAGGTGCTGACCCAGCGCCTGCGCGGTGTTGCAGATCAGCAAGACCTGGCAGCCAAGGCAGGCCGGAACAACGCCTTCGCCCTGCAATCAGTGGCGGTTCAGCTGCCCGACGTGATCGGCGGTTTGCTCACCGGTCAGAAGCCGATGACGATCTTCATTCAGCAAGGCTTCCAGATCGCGCAGGTCGGCATGATGGCCGAGGGCGGGCTGAAGGGCTTCGCGCGCTCGATCGGCGAAGTGTCGAAGGCTGCGCTGATCGCCGTCGTCACCAATCCGATCCTGCTGGGTTTGGCCGCTACGGCCGGCGCTGTGGCGGGATCGATCGCGCTCATGAACAAGGCCGCGAACAGCGGCAGCAGCATGAAGCAATATGCCGCATCGCTGGGCTTGACTGAGAAGCAGATCAGGCAACTCGACAACGTGACGGTGACCTACGGGGACACGACCAAGGCGGTCTTCCAAGTCGCGGGCCGCGCCATCTGGGACGGCATAGGCCCGGCCGTCACCTCGACCTGGACGGTTATGAAGGGGTGGCTGGAAGCGGTCGGCGCCGGCGCCAAAACGTCGGTCAACTTTGTGATTGGTGCGTTTGTGGGCGGGTTCGGTGCGATCAAAGCAACGTGGAGCCAGTTGCCGGCAGCGCTGGGCGACGTGTTCTTCAGCGTCGTCAATCTGAACATCGACGCCATCAACATGATGGTGCGCAAAGCCATAGAGGGTATCAACTGGCTGGGCGCACAGGCCAACAAGATCCTTCCTTCGTTCATGCAGCTCCCGGAACTGGGTGCGCCGCAGATCGAGCGCGTCAAGAACCAGTATGCAGGGGCTGCCAAAGACTTCGGCGACGCGTTCCGCGCGACGCTCGGCGAGTCGATGAAGACCGACTATCTTGGCAACGCCGCAGGCGCGGTGATCGCTCAAGCCCGCAGGAACGCTCAGGATCGGATCCGCAAGGATGCCGAGAAGAAGGGCTATCTCGATCCCGAAAAGGCAAAGAGCGACAAGCTCGCCGAGCGCCTGGGACGGGAGAACCGCGCGATCGAGGCGCAGATCCGCAACCTCTATGCGCTTGCCGACGCCTATGGGGTTTCTGGCGCCGAGGCACTGATTGCCGAAGCGCGAATGAAGGCGGAATCTGACGCGATCAACAAGCGCGGCGATGCCGCGCTGTTCGTCAACCGACAGATCCGCTTGGAGATCGCGCAGCGCGTCTCCGATGCGACGAAGGCCACGGCATCGTTGCGCGACCAGGCCGGAGTGCAGGAGCGGGTGAATGCCGCCATCGCGTCCGGGCTGGTGCCGGCGTCGCAGGCGGCGGACATGGTGCGCGATCAAATTGCCGACTTGCCGCTGCTCGCCGCGGTACAAGCTGCACAGCAGCGTGGGTTGGCTGATGAGGCGGCGCGCGCAACGCAGGCGCTGGACGATCAGCGCGCGGCACGAGTCCGCCTTACTGTCGCCGAGAGCCGGGCACGGCTCAACGCATCGATCCAGACCGGCAGCGACCGCCTCGCCGAACTTCGCGAGGAGTTTCGGCTTGTCATCGCGGCTGCCGATGTGCGCGAGCGATCCATGGCGGAGTTTCGAGCTCGACAGGAGACCGTAGGGTTGTCCGGCGTCGATCCCGCACAGGTCGACGCCTATGTGAAGCTGCAGGGCGATATCGCTGTCCAGACGCTGGCCAATGCGCAAGCCCAGGACGCCTATAACGAATCGCTGACGTTCGCCGCCGACCGGTGGGACCTGATTGCGCGCAACGTGCAGAGGGCCGGCCAAGGCATGGCGGATTCGTTCGGCGAGGCTGGAAGGGCGCTCGGTGACCTGGCATCGGTGTTTGCCGAGTATCGTGCCGACCATGAAGCGGTCGCGGCATCGCACAAGCTGGAACTGAGCCGTATCGACGGTATCGTCGACGCGCGGGAGCGGGAAGCCGCGGCACTCCGCGAGAATGCAAGATTCGCGCTTCGCACCGCGACGATGCAGGTCGGCGCGTTCGGCGATGCCGCCAACGCCGCGAAGCGGTTCTTCGGCGAGAACACGGCTGGCTACAGGTCGATGGCTGCAGCTGAGAAGGCGTTCCGCGCCGTCGAGTTTGCACTTTCGGTGCGGGCGATGGCGCAGGATGCGATCGAAACCGGCAGCTCGATCCTCAAGAGCGGAGCCCGCGCTGCCGCGCATGGTGTGGAGGCTGTCGCCAAAGCGATCGCCTCGCTCCCGTTCCCGCTCAACATCGCGGCCGGCGCGGCGACTGCGGCGGTCATTGCGTCGCTGGGGATCGCCATCGGTGGCGCATTTGGTGGGAGCCGCCCCAAGCAGGCGCCGACGAACACCGGAACCGGCACCGTCTTTGGGGATAGCACGGCGCAGAGCGAGAGCCTGAAGCGCGCGATCGACGAGTTGAAGCAGGTCGACACGCTGACCAACGTCTATTCGCGCCAGATGCTCGAATCGCTGCGGTCGATCGACAGTCAGATCAGCGGCGTAGCAGCCGTGATCGTGCGCGGCGGCGACATCAACGCGAGCGCTAATGTCTCCACCGGCTTCAAGCCCAACCTGGTCGGATCGGTGCTCGGCTCAATCCCGTTGATCGGCGGCGCGCTCAGCGGCCTGTTCGGGACCCGCACGGATGTGACCGGGAGCGGGATCTATGGCGGCGCGCAGAGCATCGGCAGCGTGCTGAATGGCGGGTTCGACGCCCAGGCCTATTCGGACGTCACGAAAACGAAGAAATTCCTCGGCATCGTCACGGGCCGGTCGTCGTCGACCACGTACGGCGCCCTTGATCCGGCGCTCGAAAATCAGTTCACGCTGATCCTGCGCAGCTTCAATGATGCGATCAAGGCGGCCGCCGTGCCGCTGGGCGAGTCCACGGACGCGATCCAGCAGCGACTGAATGGCTTCGTCGTCAACATCGGCAAGATCGACCTGAAGGGGCTGACCGGCGAGCAAATCCAGGAGAAGCTGAGTGCGGTGTTCGGCGCCGCGGCGGACAACATGGCCACCGCAGCCTTTCCGCTGATCTCGCAATTCCAGCGCGTTGGCGAGGGCGCCTTCGAGACGCTCACCCGCGTCGCCACGACGGTGGAGCAGGTCAGTACCTCTCTTGATCTCCTAGGCAGCAGTGCCCGGGGCATGAGCATCGCGGCGAAGCTGGGCCTCGCCGACCAGTTCGAGAGCGTGTCGGCGCTAAACGATGCCGCCACCGCTTATTTTGCGGCCTATTACACCAGCGCCGAGCAGGCGGCGGCCCGCACCGCGCAGCTTTCCACCGTGTTCGGCAGCCTGGGCCTCGCGATGCCTTCCACGCTCGATGCGTTCCGCCAGCTGGTGGAGGCGCAGGACCTGACCACGTCGGCCGGACAGGCGACCTATGCGACGCTCCTGAAGCTCGCCCCCGCCTTCGCCGACCTCCAGACCTCGCTGCAAGGCGCCAAGAGCGCCGCGGACATCCTGAGCGAACGCCAGGGACTTGAGCGGCAGATTTTGGAGTTGCAGGGCAAAACCGACGAAATCCGCAAGCTCGACCTGGCGAAGCTGGACGCGAGCAATCGCGCGCTACAGCTGCAGGTCTGGGCAATCCAGGATGCGAAGTCCGCCGCGACGGCTGCCGAAGAACTGCGGCAGGCGTGGACGAGCGTCGGCGACGGCATCATGGACGAAGTCCGCCGCATCCGCGGGCTCGGCGACGCCACTGGTGCGAACACGTTCGCTGGCCTGATGGGACGGTTCAACGCGGCGACGGCGGCGGCGCGCGGCGGCGACCTTGATGCCGCGAAGTCGCTGCCGCAGCTGTCGCAGGCGCTGCTTGCTGCCGCGACAAGCGCCGCGACCAGCCGGCAGGAGCTGGCCCGGGTGCAGGCGCAGACGGCCGCGAGCCTTGAGGCGACCTACGGCGCGATCGGCCAACTGGGCGCCGCCGCAACCTCGGCTACGGACAATGCGCTGCTGGCGGCGGCCGCGACCGCGCAGGCGGCAGCCTCGCCTTCGAATGACAGCGCGGCGACGATCGCGTCGCTGATCGCACTGATATCCGACCTGAAGCAGGAGGTCCGGCAGTTGCGCGATGATAATAACGCCGGCCACGCCGCGACGGCGGGCAACACCGGCAAGACGGCGAAGATTCTCGACACGGTCAATCAGGCCGCCGGCGGCATCGCGCTAGCGGTGGCTGCGGCATGAAGGTCGTTCGTCCTCTCCCGATCAGTCTGACGGCGTCCTCGGTGCCGGAGAATGATCATCCGGCGTGGGCGGCCGATGTGGCCTATGCGCTGGGCGCGCGCGTCATCGTGCCGGGACTTCACCGGGTGTTCGAGAGCGCCGTCGGCGGCAATCAGGGCAACAACCCTGCGACAGCAGCTACGTTCTGGACAGAAGTAGGCCCGACAAACCGCTGGGCCATGTTCGAGACAGCCGCCGGTCCTGCCACCAGCGCTACGGCCCCGATCGTGGTGACGCTCGCGCTGCCGGATGCCGTCGACGCTATTGGACTCGTCGACCTGCAGGCGGCGAGCGTGCGGCTGGAGATCTCCGCAGGCAGCGCGACCATTCTAGACCAGACGCGCAGCGTGCCGGCGGCGTGCGAGGTGTTCCTCGGCCTGCTTCCCGGGGTGGGCCGGTCAGCGACGATCACGATCACGCCAGCCGCGGGTGCGGCGGCGATCATCGGGAAGCTGATCACGGGCACGGCGCTTGACCTGGGCAAGCTTGCCGATGCGCCGACGGTCGGCCTGACTGACTTCAGCCGCCGCGATACGGACGAGTTTGGCGTCACGACCGTCGTCGAGCGTAGCTGGACGAAGCGGATTGAGGCGACGTGCCGCGTCCCGGCAGCGGCTGTCGACAGCATCCAGCGCCAGCTCGCCGCCTTCCGCGCGCAGGCGGTGCTCTGGATTGGCAAGGCGGACAATGCCGGGCTGATCACCTACGGCTTTTACAAAGACTTCTCGCAGGTGATCAGCCTGCAGGGTATCAGCACCTGCTCGCTGTCGATCGACGGTCTGCCGGCGGCGGATATCGCCACGCCCGCCGTGGATCCAGCGGTGAGCGGCGTCAGCGACTTCCAGGTCGTTCGCCCGGCTGAAATCACCGATGCTGCGCTGGTGGCGTCCAGCGTGCCGGAGAGCGACTACCCGGTCTATTCGAGCCTCACCAGCTACGCCGCAGGCGCCCGCGTCATCCTGCCGGCGACGCACCGCGCCTATGAGAGCCTGACCGCCAGCAACGCCGGGCACAACCCGGCCACCAACAGCACGCATTGGCTCGACGTCGGCCCGACGAACCGCTGGGCGATGTTCGATCAGGCGCTCGGCACAGCCACCACGGCGATCGGTCCGATCGAGGTCCAGCTGAAGCCGGACACCTTCGCCGACGCCATAGCGGTGCTCGACGCGACTGGCGCCACCGTTCGCGTGCAGGCGCCGGTCTATGACCGCACCCAGACGATCGGCGGCGAGCAGACCACCGCGCTATTCCTCGACCTTGCGCTCGCCGCCGGTGACACTGCCACGGTGACCATCTCTGCCGCTGGTGGTGGCTCGGTCGCTGTTGGCACGCTGCTGATCGGGGCGCGGGAGGGGCTGGGCAAGCTTGAAGACGCGCCTACGGTCAGCACCACCGACTTCAGCATCAAGAACACCGATGATTTCGGCCAGACCGTGCCGATCGAGCGCGCCTGGGCGAAGAAGATGGAAGGTCGCAGCCTGGTGGCGACGACTCGGATCGACGGTCTGATGCGGCGGCTGGCGACGCTTCGCGGCAAGCCCTCGTTGTGGATCGGCGCGGCCGAGCTCGACACGCTGACGATCTATGGCTTCTTCCGCGACTTCACCGTCACCCTCGGCGAGCGCGTCAGTATCGCATCGGTGACGATCGAGGGCTTGGCCAAGGCTGCGCCCGCCGTGCCGTTCAATGCGGCGATCGAGTGGGAGAACATAACAGGTCCAGGCAAGCCGGCGGACAACGCGACCGTGGGCGCTCCGCCGGGAACTTCCGTTGGTGGGGTGCCGGCAAGCGCGGTAGCGGACGCGATCAAGGACACCGCCGGCAACGTGGTGCCGGTTCGCGACCAGCTTGCCGCCACCAAGGCGACGATCGACGCGGCCGTTGCTCTGGCGCGGCTGGAAGCGGCGGAAGCTCAGGAAGATGCGACGCAAGCGCGCATCGACTTGGCGGCCGAAGTCGCACGCGCAAAGGGAGCAGAGGGCACGCTGACCGTCGATTTGGCGGCCGTGAAGACTACGGCGGACGGGGCGGACGCGGGCGTCACCAGCGAGGCGACCGTGCGGGCGCAGCAGGACCTGGCGCTGAGCTACCGGCTCGACGTCACCGAGGCCCAGCTTGGCGGCGGGCAGGACAGCGGCTTGCGGGCTCAGATTCGAGATGAGGCAACCGCGCGGGTCAACGCCGTGGATGCGATCGCTGGTCGAACTGCGTTGGTAGAAGCGCGCGCGGCACGAAGCACCTTCCTCAATCGAAATGCCGTGTTCTCAGAGCCGTGGGCTGTGAACGGGGTGCCGCCCTCCTGGCAACTCTGGGCAACTGAAGGCAACCCCTACATCGGATGGTGGAACCAAACGACTGGGAATGGCCACTATGGCGCCTATGCGCTCCAAATCGATCGCCAAGGTCGGAATTGCGGCGTCAGGCAGGAAATCTTGGGCCAATTTCCGGTTGGTTGGTACGTGCTGGAGATGGAAGGTCGTTTTGAAGACGGCGACACCCGCGGGTCCGGCATGCTCGCGCAGTTTTATCGGTCGAATGGCACGGAGCATTCCTTTGGCACACTCGCCTTTTGGCTAGACCCAGACAGCGCTGGGTTCAGGGGCGGTCGGCCCAATCGGAGCTTCAGCAAACTGGTCTGGTGCGCCGAGGACAGCACCCGTATCTCGCTTTACCTCATGGCCGGCTGGGAAGCTTTTGCGAACCCGTCTCCCGGCTTTTTACGAACTATCTGGCATAAGGCTGGCATCCGGCCCGCAACGCGCACCGAGATCGACACGCAAACGGTGATGAACGCGGATGTGATTGCCCGAATCGGGACTGAGGAAATCACACGAGCGGACCAGGACCGCGCGCTTGCCGATCGCACTAGCATTGTCGAAGCCAAGCTAAACAAGACCACGGATAGTCCCCTCTATGCTGCCGTGCGGGACGAAGCGACCGCTCGAGCGGATCAGGACCGTGCGCTCGCCGATCGCACAAGCATTGTCGAAGCCAAGCTGAACAAGACTACCGATAGCCCTCTCTATGCGGCCGTGCGTGAGGAAGCGACAGCCAGAGTTGACCAGGTCCGCGCGGTTGCGGACCGGACCAGCAGCGTGGAAGCGAAGCTGAACGGAACAGAAGACAGCAACCTCCGCGCACGCATCGTGGAATCCGAAGCCGCGATATCCGGGCTGAACGGGCGCACCGCAGCGTATTGGCAGGTGCTTGCCGTCGCCGGGAACAATCGAGCGCTGATCGGTCTGTGGGCGGACGCGAACGCCGGGGCTGGCGTCGACATCGTAGGGGATGTCCGAATCACCGGCGCCGACCAGGACGGAAGCGCGGTACTCAGCGGGCGAGGTGTCTTCACCTTCTATCAAAATGGCGCCCCGTGCGTGCGCCTGGGGCGTTGGTAGGATGCCGACCGGCCTCATGCTGACCTTGTCGGACGGCACGCCAACCTTCGATCAAACGACGCCGCTGGTGAAGTTCCTCGGCCAGGTGACGATCGGCGTCGGCTATACGGGTGAGCCCTATCAAGGGAGCATTTACGACCCGAGGTTCACCCAGTACGCACTGCACCGGCCAGACTGGTGCCGCATAGATGGGGGCTTCAACTCCGAAGGCTTCGACGCTCGCTGGCACTTCGAGGGCAATAGCCTGATTTGGACCTATCCGATTCAGCAGCCTAGCTACGTCACCATCAACGGCATTCCGACGCTGGTGAACCGGCCGCGCCAGACGATCAGCTACTTTCTGGTTTGATCGCATGGCAGTCGGCTTTGAAACCTTTGAGCCCAGCGGTAAGCTCCAGATCTCCAGCGAGATGCTGATCTACGTGCTGCGCCTGAGCGGCACGACGTTCGTCGAGAACTTCCAGGTCGGCAACACGTGCCCGACCAGTTTCGCGGTGCCGGGATCGCAGACCTATCCCAACGCGCTGATCGCGCTCAGCGGAGGCGGCGGTCACGCGGCGGCGATTGCCGGCGTCTACGGCGCCGCCAGCACCAGGCGGTACGGGACGACAGCGCCGGTTGGAACGCCCTTCAACTACTACCTGTTCGAGCGCAGCAACACCTATCCCCCGACGAACTTCGGCATCGAGGTGTTGAAGCAGACGGGAGAGATCGTGTTCTCGACCTCTCAGCGCGTGATGCGAGTGCTCCAGGTCCTGGAGACGGAGGACGTCGGAAGCGTGGCGGCCAACTTCCCCGGCCGGCAGCTTGCGTGGTGCCAGGGTGCGTGGGCGGGGCATCGCATCGCCGGGCCGCTGATCGAGAACAGCGGCGGCCCCGTGATCGTGGATCCCGGAGCCCCAGGGGAAGGCGATGCGCAGTACACCTGGAACAACGACGGCAAGATCTACGGTGGCTACCTTGCAAACGGCGGTGCAACCGTCGGCACCCAGCAGATCAGCTTTGACGATGTGACGATCGGACCAACGCCCGATCCTACCCAGCCGCCCGATTACATCCTGCCCCTGAAGCTCTTCATCGTCGACGTGACCGGTCTGCCGGTCGGCGTCCAATTTTATTGAGGATCAGTGCCATGCCGACCGTGATCACCGACGAACAAGCAGCCGTGATGCGCGAGCAACTCGCGGCATATGAGCGCCAGAAGGCCTACGAGGCGGCTCTCGCGCGCCACCAGCTCTATTTGGCGTTGCTACCCTTGGTGAACAGTGACCACTTCATCGCCATCCACCAGCAGCTGTCGGCAATTCGCAGCGACGGACCCAAGAATGATAGCTTTTTCGGGGTCAGCCTTGAGGCGATCTACCAAGGAATGACAAGCATGGGCGTCCAGGTCGCGAACTGGGTGGAGCCTGTTGCTCCGACGCCGGCAACCCCGGAAGCTGAGGCGACCGACGTCGTAGCGTCCGCATGACCCCGTCGCGCTTCCCGCCGTCGTTCAACGACAATCCGTTGAGCTACGGCTTCGCTTTGTTCAGCCTGGCGCTGATTACCTCGATCGCGTTGGCCTATGTGATTGCGGTGCTCCTTGAGCGCACACGCGAGCGCGAGATCAACGCGGCGATCAGAAATCCTGCGCTACCGCCGCCAGAGCACGGCATCACGCTGCTCAGCCTGCACCGGATGATCTATTGCGGGCTGCTGTCGACGATCATCCTCGGCGCCGGCCCCGACGTCCTGCTGCTGCTCGCCTGGGGCGAAGCCTCGGACAACGCGATGTGGTGGATCTTCCAACTCGACCGCGTCTGCGATGCCGCCACGATCGGTCCCTTCCTGATGTCCATGTTCCTGGCGATCCGAGCCGAGAAGTCGATCGAGCATCGGCTTGGGCTGGATCCTGCGGTGATTCCAGTGCGCCCGACCTGGGGGATGGTTCGGGACAAGCTCAAGATAACAGGAGCAGTGCTGTGCATAGCGGTGGGGGTGACCTTGTACAAAGCGGCGGGCTTGCGGTGAAGCTGGCAGGTGCGGCGGTCGCCGCGCCGACCTTTGGTCCGGCCATCATCACGGCCTTCGGAATCGATATCCCGATCGTCGCACTCGTTCTGTCGGTGATCGGCTTGGTGCTCGCGCGGTTCATCGCGCCGCCACCACTTCGGAAGCTGACCTTCAACCAGGAAGTGGCGCTGACCGCGCTCCTCCTCATCATCCTTTTCCTGATCGTCACCGGCGAGTTCCCGATCGTCGGCGCCGGGCGCCCGATCGGCGCGGGTATGGCCGTGATGTGGGGCATCGGCCTCGGCTTCTCCGGCATGCTGGCGATCGAGTTCTTCGGCAACCGCGCCATCGCCATGCTGCGCGCTGCATTCGGCAAGAGCCCGGGCGAGGCCGAATAACCACTCCTGCCCGCGCCGATCAGCGGGCGGGCCTTCCCTAGCGGAGATGATCCATGGACATGACGACGCTGCGGCGGCGGCTGGTGGCGCTTGGCTACCAGCCGTCGGCCGAGGGCGCGCCGTTCGGCGCTGCCGACAGAGCTGCCATTCTCTCTGCGCTCACCGACGGCCCAGATTACAAGCTGGGGGCTGACGATATCGAGGACGCGGCCGATCAGCTGCGCGTCGATCCGGCTGCGATCTGGGCAGTATGGGATGTGGAGGCGAGCGGGGCGGCGTTCACGGACGGCCGCCCGACCATCTTGTTCGAGCCGCACCGGTTCAGCCGCGCAACGGGCCATCGGTACGATGCCTCGCACCCGGCGATTTCGTCGCGGAATTGGAACCGCAAGCTCTACCCCGCGCGCCAGGTGGGGCGCTGGGGCCAACTGCTCGATGCCGTCGCCCTTGACGTCGACGCGGGCTTCGCCTCGGCCAGCTATGGCGGCTTCCAGATCCTGGGCGAAAACCACGCCATCTGCGGCGCTGTCACACCCTGGGCGTTCGCCTGGCAACAATCGCAGACCGAGGCCGACCAACTCGCTGCCTTCCTCCGCTTCGTCGAGGGCAAGGGTCTCGCGGCCGCGCTCCGCCGGCACGATTGGGCGGCGTTCGCGAAGGGGTACAACGGCACGGCATTTCGCGAGAACCGATACGACGAGCGCCTCGCCGCCGCATATGCGCGCCGCCGAGCGGCCCGCGCGGCATGACGTGTACCTACTGCGGCTCGGGCGACCATCAAAAGCCGCTTTGCCCGCACACCTGGTCGGGTTCCTCTCGGAGGCTGCATCTCCGCTGCACATACTGCGGCGGTCGGGACCACGCCTACGAGGCCTGCCCGGAGATCCTCGCCCCGCATCGGCGCGACCCGAACGCCTTCCTCCGGAGACGATGAATCATGAACCCGCTGAAGTATGTCGTGCTGGGGCTCGCCCTGGCGCTGGCAATCGCACTCGCCGTGATCGGCGACCTCTCGCACAAGGTCGATGCCTTCCGCTCGACCACCTCCACCGCGGCGGATGTGCGCGACAAGGCCGGCAACCCGGTCACCCTCTCCACCAAGGCAGCTCTCGCACAGATCCGGATCCTTGGCGCCGCCGTCAGCGACGCGCAGAAGGCCAGCACGGACGCGAAGGCCAAGGATCAGGCCCACGTCATCACCGTCGAGCGTGCCAACGCGCGCACCAATCAGGAGGTATCGTCCGATGTTCTCGCGAAACTCGATCGCGTCCAGGCTGAGCTGGATGCTTCTCGCGCTCTCGCTGCTCAGCGCATGCGCGAGCTCTCCGCGGCCCGAGCCGATCAAGATCGTGGCCGAGGGTCGCCAGTCGCCGATGATCCCGACGCCACCTGCCGAGCTCACTTCGCCGCCGCGTGTGACGAAGTTCTTACCCTCCTCGCGGAAGCCGAGCGCAACACCGTCAAGCTTCTCGGCTGGCAAGCCTGGTGGCCCGAAGTAGCGGCGAACCACCACGCCGAGGCGGCGGAGCCGGGCAAGTGACGGCGTCGACCGCGACGCCCTCACGCGACCTTCCTGGCTTCCCGGGCTTCATCGCGACGCCGCTGCCCTGGGGTTCGACCCTCATCTCAGGACACGGCCTGTGGCTGGTGATCGACCATACCAAGGGCAGCGTGACCGGGCTCCGCGCTCTCTGGAACCTGCGCCGTGCCGCCGGCAACCGCTGACATTCGCATGACGTGGCCGATGTACCATCGGAACCAGTGCGAGGTCGACGGGCGCGTGGTGCAGCTCAGCGTCCAGGAGGCGGACATTTTGAGCCTGCTTCTCGCCAGCCGGGGGCAGACGGTGACGCTTCCGAGCATTCTGCACGCACTCTGGCCGAACCCAGATCGCGAGCCGGAGAGCGCGGAGGCTGTGATCTATCGCGTGATCTACATGCTGCGCCGGCTGCTCGGCCCCGGCGTGATTTTCACCGTCAACAAGGGCCTCACATCGCCCAGCGGCTACCTGATCCCGCGGCCCGGCGAATAGCGCTTCCGCTGCTCGCCCACTCAGCGCTCATCATTCTTGAACGGAGAAGGCAATGCGCCTCAGCACCCTCAACATGTCCTTGGCCGCGACGATTATGCGCGCAACAATGGGGGCGGCAGCGCTCGCCATCCCTGTAGCACCGAATATCGCGCTGCCGGTCACAGACGGGTTGCTCGCGCGCTGGAACGCGAATTTCTCGACTGTTTCGGTTTCGGGAGGGCGGATCAACGCTGTCAGCGACCTGACTGGCAACGGCTACCCACTAGGTGACGAGGCGACCGGCTTAGGGCCGCGGCTAACCACCTATCCGAATGGGCTGAAGGCGTTCCGGTTCAACCAAGACAGCTTCTTGAGCGCGGATACTCCCACGCTCGGACCGCTCGCCTCCACGGTCATCGCGATCATCCGTGATCACAACACGCGAGCCAATAACAAGACGATCGTCTCGGCCGGCAAGCGCTCCACAACGGGCGGCGGCAAGCTCGCCTACACCACCGCAGGGGTGAACGGTGCGGCTCCCTATGTGGGGCGCGCCGGCACGTCGTCCGACACCGTGGTCAAGCCATACCTTGCCCTCGGCTGCCAGATGCAAGTCGCTGGCTGGAGAAACGGCGCGATCGGCACACCCGGCACGGCCGCATCGAACACTGCGGGCCAGCGGTGCGCGGTAAACCAGAAGTCACTCAATGTCGCCAATCAGAATGCCGCCTCCGCCGCCGGGTTAGAGGTTGGGCGCAACTCTGCGACCACCACCAGCTCGAGCACGGTCGGTGCGCAGAACGTGGCAAATGGAGACTGGTACACCGGCGATATCATTGAGCTGATCGTCTACAGCCGTCCGCTCCGAGATGATGAATTCGACCTGGTGATGCGCGCCCTCTCGGAGGCATACCGGATCCCGGAGATCAAAGGGCAGTTTGCGCTAGAGGGAGACAGCCGAATTTGCTCAGTGCTGCCGACGCTCCCCGCCGAGAATCCGGGCATGTGGATGACCGATCCGGGCTCGCCATACGCGCTGCCTAAAGACGTTCGCGTCATCAACTATGCGGTCGGGGGGTCCACTACGATCTACGCCCCAAACGGCCCGTTGCGTGGACGCCTAGACATCGGCGGCGCAACCTCTGGGTTCCAGTGCCTTATTCCCGGCGGCCGGAATCTGCTGGCCTTGATGGTCGGTCATAACGACCTGTCGCAGTCGGCGGTGATTGCGACAGCGGATAACCCGCTGACGATCTACCAGAACGTGAACTCGCTGATCCATAACGCCAGCGCGAACAGCTACCTGACGCTCGGCTGGGAGGTGGTGCTGATCGTCGAAATTCATAACAATAACGAACGGTACATCAACGGCGGCAACGGATGGACCGGCTACCGGGCGCTGCAGCGCAGCCAGGTTGCTGGATATAACTTGCTCACCGACAACAATGCTGGGCCAGGGCAGACCTACGAAGGCAAACTCCGAAATCTGGATGTCCCGCTTATGACTGTCGGCGGCCAGACTGTGTTCGCAACGGGGCCTGATACGCTCAACACGAACTATTATCTGCCCGATCGTCTGCACCAAGCGGCCGAAGGGATGCGGGTGTTTGTGACCGGGGGAGATACACCGCAGCACGGCCTCCGCTCGGTCTGGCCCTCATGATGTAGAAATGTCAGCTAGATCACCTCGTGGTTCTGGCACTTCCCGCAATGCTCCGGATTGCCAGCATGCCGATCTCCGCAGATGTGACCGGATGACGTCTCAAGCTGTTCGCGGTTCCAAAGATTCAACCGCGCCACTGCTACAAATGCGATGACGCAAATCAGAACCTCCTGAAAAACCGTCAGCGGTGCTTCCATGTTGATCCCCCTTTTGTCGACACGTTACCACGCTTTCTACCGACTAGCCTAGTAGCCTGGAGGTTCAAGCGCACGACGGCCTTCCCGAGTGCGAAACTGAAGATCAGTTTTTCGTAAGCTTGGCAAATTCCTCCGCTATCGCTGAGATTTCGCCCTTGATATAGGTCCGGCGTCAAGCGGGGGGGGCATAGATGGTTAAGACAGATCGAGTGCAAGAGATTGACGGCCTGCGAGCCGTCGCAGCGATCATGGTCATGTTTGCACACTGGTTCGAGGCGATATCACGCCAGCAGGTCCCCCCTGCCGTGCAAGCGATTTCACACGCACTGCTAGGCGAGTATTTTAGCCCTGGCAGAATGGCGGTCGTGGCGTTTTTCTGCATCAGCGGCTATGTAATCCCCTTCAGCTTTAAGGGATCCAACCCGCTGGTGTCGTTCCCGATCAGTCGAATCTTTCGGCTGTATCCGGCCTTTTGGGCAGCAGTGACGGCTGGCGCGATCGTCGGAATCGCTACCGGGAGCGACCCTATCACGTTGCCGAGGTTCCTCTTGAACCTCACGATGCTGCACATGTTTCTTGGGACTAAATCGATCATAGGCGTGGATTGGACGCTCGTGATCGAATGGCTTTTTTACGGCATCTGCTATGCGATGTTCGTCGCGTCCCTACTGAGCCGGCCACTGTTTCATTACGCAATGATGGTTTGCTTCATCGGTGCCGCGTCGGCGTTGGGCGCTTGGCGATGGCTGCACCCAGCGAGCGGTCTGCCCGTTGGCATACCAACCTATTTGGCCGCGATGCATTTTGGGACACTGGCTCGCATGTACATGAGCGGGGATGGTCGTGTGTCGCGCAGCTTCTTCCATGTGTCCTTGGCAACGCTCACCGGAGGAGTTCTAGCTGCATATTTTCTGGCCTACTGGCGAGCGTCGAACGAACAGTTAGGTTATATCGCTTCGAACGCGGGCTACTTCGCAGGTGTAGGCATCTTTCTAGCGTGCATAAGGTTTCAGCTATTCGGTGGGTCGTTCTTGGCCTCGATCGGGAGGATCAGCTACTCAATTTATCTCCTTCACACGACAGTGATCGTAGCCTTGATTAGCGTTTGGAAGATGATCCCGGATTGGTCGCTCGCATCCCTTGTGATGACGCCAATCTATATCGCTACTGTTTTCATGGCAGCCAGCGTCAGCTACAAATATGTCGAACTCCCCTTTCAGGAGCGCGGCAAGCACGTTCGCAGGCGGTTGGAAGACGCCATCGCCCGCAGACGGGGTCACCGTGCTGAACGTGTGTGATGGGGTGTGCACCGAAGGCAATCGCGGTCGCTCAGTCTCGTTGAGAACGAAGCGGTGTTGCTGTTAAATTCTGTTTACCGAATCGCTTAGGCTCAATAGGTCTGAGGAAACTCAGGGGGACCTTATGGCGATCAAGACGGACACATCGGACTTCTTCTTCTTCAACCGCGAACGCCTTTATGCGTTGGCGGAAGAGTATCACGATCGCTTCGTGAACGCCGAGCCCTACGAGCATGTCGCAATCGACAATTTCCTGCCGGACGATGTCGCGAAGCGGCTTGCTTCTGCCTTTCCCGGCCTCGACGATATCAACTGGCGACTGGAAGGGCCGGGGGACAGCGCGCATAGCGGCGACCGCCGCGTCGAAAAGGTCACGACCTCCGACGAAGAGATGTTTCCGCCCCTGGTCCGGCTGATGATGATGCAGTTTCAGTCTGGCATCTTCTGCAACTTCCTGGATCGGCTGACCGGCAACAAGTTTCTGCTTCCGGATCCAAATCATTATGGCTGCGGCTTGCATTCGACGGGTTCCGGCGGGCGCCTGATGTTGCACATCGATGCGTCGCGGCATCCGAACAAGAGGCTCAGCCAGCAGGTCAACTGCATCTATTACTGTACGCCCGACTGGCAGGAAGAATGGGGCGGCAATCTGGAGCTGTGGGACGAGGACGCGACCAGATGCGTCTCCAGCATCGTGCCCAAGTTCAACCGGCTGGCGATCTTCCGCGTTTCCGGCAAGTCGTGGCACGGGCAACCCTTCCCGCTAAAGACGCCGGAGAATGTCCGGCGCAACTCGCTCGCCCTCTATTACTACAGCGCCGAGGAGGACACGGAGGGCCTGGGCTATTCGAACTTCGTGCGCTGGAAGGCGGTATCCGAGCATGACAAGCGCACGCCCCTGCACCGTGTGAAGGGGGTAATCCGTGATTATGCGCCGACGCCGGTAATCAACAGCCTTGCCAAATTTGCCCGCAAGACCGGCCTGAACTTCAAGCGCTGATGGGGTTGTTCGGCAGTCTTTTCCCCGCGCCGCCGGAGTCGCCGTGTCGTAAGGTGTGCCGCCTCGACATGGAGATCCGGTTATGCCTGGGCTGCTGGCGGAAGCCGGCAGAGATTGCCGGCTGGAGCGACATGAGCCCGCGCGCGCAGCGCGCGGTGCTCGCCGAGCTTCCCGGCCGAGAGAAGCAGCATGGCGGCCGCCGGTAGATCGCCGCCTGACCGGTCAGGCGGCGATCTCCAGCCACTTCTGGGGGCTACGGCGCCCGGTAGTGCCCGCCCAGCTGATTGCCGGCAGGTGTTCCGTGCCTGTTCTCAATCAGGTACGCTGGGGCAATGTTGCCCGAAACAGCCGCCGGGCCGATCGTCCTGATCCAGGAACGATAGTTGGGGCCCGCGGTGATGGTATTGTTGCGGATCGCGATGCCGGTCCCATGACCCTCAATATTGATGCCGTGCCACATCACGTTCACGAACGTGTTGCCAACGATTTGCAGAGCGTCGTAGCCGCCCACCTTCGCTTCGTCGCCGAAGAAGATGCCTTGGAATTCGTTGCCGGGCGATCCGATGAAGCGGTTCATGACGATCTGGATGTTGTTGCATCCCTTCGTCTTCCCGGCGGTCCAGCACTGGATCCCGTCGGGGTGATCACCCGGCTTAAGTGTGAATAAGGCCATCGAGTTGTTGTAGATGCGGCCGTGACGCGAACCCGGAATCTCAATTGCGTCTCGACTCAGATGAGTGAATACGTTGTTCTCAATGTTGAAATTGGAGGTATCCTCCACCACAAGCGCGACGCGAAGATCGTGGAAAGTCACGCCGTTGACACGCAAATTGGTGATGTTGCGTAGGTACATGCCATACATGTCGTCCTGCCAAAGCGCGTTGACGGGACCATGTACGAAGCCGCGATTGAACGTGATGTTCGATGCACCATTGATTTCGACCATTTTCGCCCAGTCAGGATCAGTCCCTCGGATGCGGGTGAACTCAATGTCCTCGAACGTTATGTTGCTTACATCACGCATCTTCAGTTCGCTGATCTTTGCGGGAGCCGACGGGTACGCACTCTTGATCAGCACAGGCGATGAAAACGCGCGATCGCGGATCCCAACCTTTCCGTAGTTGGCTCGCTGCAGCCGGATCACATCGCCTGCACGAGCTCGTCCTATGGCGGCGTCAAGCTGTGCCGGAGTGCTTACCGTTACCGTTGTTAGCATGGCTAGGGCTGTGATCACGACTCTGACCTCCCGGAAATGCGGCGAAGCGCGGAACGAAACCCTCCTAGGAGATTTGTGGAGCGTAATTTGTGTTTTTTTGTTGCGGTGCAGTATTGATTGACGCGCCGCAGCGACGCGCGAGCCATTGGTGCAAGGCGCCGGCAAAGATTTCCTCGCGGTCCGAATGTCGTGCGGGCGATCGGTGAGCAGCTTGCTCGTTGCCCCGAAGAAGGTCTTGAGCTTGCCCCGCCGACGCGTTGGGCCGGTTTGGCCTCGTGATAGGCCATGGCAGGAGCAACCGAAGTGCGAGCGCTTGACCGGCTCGCCTCACTTCACGCGCTGATACGTCGGTGTGACACCTATAGGGTAAGATCAGGTTTCGGCGGCTTTGAAAGTCTCGTCCGCGCTAAAGGCTAGATTAGGTCGAGTGTAGCTTCGACGCTGCGGCGATCTATTTCGTGTGCGGCCTCGGCACGACCTATTTCAGCGAACTACGTTGTAGGCTTCACCCTCCGCTCCCGCGCGTGTAGTGCCTACAATATCCGTCACAATAAAGAGCGCGATAATCATCAGCCAAAACGCTGCTACGCCAAGCCAGATGGCGGCTGATTTTTCACTGCTGCCAGCCATATCCTTCTTCCCGCTTACAACTTGTGCGACAGCACCGTGCGTCTGTTCTGCCGAGGCGCGGCGAAGCCACCGGCGATACAAAGTCCTTTGATCAATTCCGAGCTCGTTTAATCCGGATCCATATCAAGTTTGCTTGCCCATACAACACTGAAAATGACGATTGATAACAAGATGGTGATTGCAATTATCGCGTTCATTAACCAATATTCCTCTATAAGGACGGTTATATTTAATTTTGGTCAATCCGATATCTACAGTTCTGACATTTGATGAGGTCTGTCACGTTCTCCAGTGGGCTCGAAGCTGCAGTCAATGGTAGCAAAGCTACTCAGCTGCCGGGAGCCGCGCCACGGATTTGTGCCGGTGATTCTGTAGATGCCCATTTCTTAACGATACCACCATCGAGACTGATCTGCATCCCATCGACTCTGATTGATGTTCCTATAATGTTCCGGGTATGCGCCGCGCCGATCGCCCCTCGATTCCCCTCGACCAGCACGTCCGATATGCGCCGCGTGTCCGCATCGTCTGCCAGTGCCCACGCGGCGCCGGCATCTGCGGACACTCGGTCATCATGCGGACGGAGGATCTGTATGCCGCGGCGACTGGCGCGGTGACGGAGAAGCAGTTTCGAGACAGGCTGCGGTGTAGGCGGTGCCGGACGCGGGGCTGGGCGCAAATTGAGGCGGCTGGGCGGTAGCGACTTCGCCAGAGGTTGCCGCCTTCGATTGCGGTCGGCAGGGGAGTGACCGTCGAAACGAGGTCGGCAGGCCCCTCGCATGCGCAGAGGCTTAATTTACTGCTGCGGTGCCTGCTCGGGTAGGGAATACCGGTCCGCGCACCGCCATCTTTTCAGCGTCATATGGCCGCTGCAGATCAACGATGTCGTCATAGCTGCCGCGAAGCCAGAGATCGACATCGGATGGGGCCAGGATTGTGATCATGGCCTTGGGATGGATCGGCACGACCAGTTCGTTGGCATCGCAGGTCACCATCGTGAACCCGGCGCCGGCGGCTGTCATTTGCCAGAAGCCCGCCACGGCAAAGATCGGCTGATCGACCACGCTGAACCACATCTCGCCCTTCAGCGGCGGCTTCCCGTCTCCCAGGTCGTGTTTCTCCGGTGTGAACTCGGCGAATTCAGTCAGGGGGACGATGCAGCGGTTCTCCGGCTTCTCCGCCAAGCGCTTCCATTGCGGCAGCTTCAGGTTTCGCACGTTCGTCATCGGCCATGACGCCTGGCCGCCGAGAACGTCCCAGCTCATCACGTCCCATGCTCGCTCGCCGTCCTGCTCGCGGATGACATAGTTGCGAGACTTTGGCCGCAGTTCGGCCGGCGCGAACCGGTTGTCGCGCGGGCGCTCGCTGAACAGCTTGGAGGTCGCGCCGAACAGCGTCTCGGGCTCGCCGCGGAATCGGGCTCGGTTGCACATGGGCATGGGCTAGCACCGAGAGGGTTCGAAGCGCCAGCCTTGCTGGCTCCGTGCGCCCGGCTCATATGTATGCAGACGGAGCCCGATCAGCCGGAGAGTAATATTGGCGGAGAGCAGACACCCCGATCTTCAGGTCAGCGCCGAGGAGAAGATCGAGATCGCTTCCTCGCTGCTGCCGACGCTGATGCACTACCTCACCCAGCTAACGCCCGACCGGCAGGTGCGCGCCGACGACGTCCTGGACTCCCTGGCGCTGTGTGTCGCCGCGATTCTTGAGAATGACACGAATATCGTGACGCCGAAGCACACCCGGATGGCGCTCGATACGGTCGATGTACTGGTGAAGCGCTGGGCAAAGGATCTACGCGACCATCGCGCCGCGCCGGACGTCAGCTTTCTATCGGCGATCCTGCATCGTTGGAATTCGCAGGCGGAGCCGGAAGGCCAGTAAGGCAGGAAGCGCTCGGCCGCCGGGCCCTTAAAACGCCACCTGGCGCCGCTCCATCTCGGCGGCCAGCAGATCGGCGAGCGGATCGCCCGCCTCGCCGCCGGTGCGCTGCCAGGCCGCGACCAGCTCTTCGTCGGTGCTCATCTGGAAGATGATGCGGATTGCCGTCCTCGCGCCGTTCTCGGTCAGCGCCATGGCAAGCCTATCGAGGGTCGGGTTGGCGGATAGCCTCACGTCGCCCGTCGCAGCACTGTCCCATACTTTGGCCGGAGGCGGCGGCGCTCGGCGAAGGCGCGACGATCGTCGGGGCGGGGCGGGGCGGCGAGATATGGACCAGTCACGCCGAAGAAGCGTGCCAGCTTGTCGCGATCGGCCACGGCGAGTTCGTAGGGCACTGCGTCGCGGACGAACCGCGCAACATACCCATCCCGTCGGCCAAGGATGCGGGACGCCTCTGCGAGCGATATGCCCGCCACCGCACACTGCTCGGCTACCCGTTGGCGGATCACATCTGGCGGCGGGTACATTCTCGATCTTCCTCCGAGCGGTCGGGCCGCGAGGAATATAGATTGTTCTTCTAATGTTCCAACATAGATTATGCCGCCGAGGTAGGCGCCTGGCGCTCCAGGAACGCTTCTGACGTAATGAGACACCACCGCACCGGCCTCATTGGCCGTGCGGGGGTTCCCGGTAGAGGCCGGGAGACCGACGGGCATCAGCCAGACCCCCGTCACGCGCGGCTGGCCTAGCCGCTAACGCCCCGCGCCCGTGCACCGGGCGGGGCCCCACTGAGTGAAAAACATCATGGAGTCGAATCTACTCGTCGCGCGTCCGGCGTCTCCGGCCGCGCCCTATATTGGCGGCAAGCGCAATCTCGCCGCCCGCCTAGTGGCGTTGATCGCCACCATTCCCCACCGGACCTATGTCGAGCCATTCGTCGGCATGGGCGGTGTGTTCCTCCGGCGCCCCTTCCGCGCCCAGGCCGAGGTGATCAACGACATTTCGACCGACGTCGCGAATCTGTTCCGAATCCTGCAACGCCACTACGTGCCGCTGATGGACATGCTGCGCTGGCAGCTAACCAGCCGGGCCGAGTTCGAACGGCTGGTGGCGGCCTCCCCGGACAGCATGACGGACCTCGAGCGCGCCGCTCGCTTCCTCTACCTTCAGCGGACGGCGTTCGGCGGCAAGGTCAACGGGCGCAACTTCGGCGTGTCCCGATCGACCGCGGCCGGCTTCGACGTCAACAAGCTGGAGCCGGCGCTCGCGGAGATCCACGACCGACTATCGTGCGTGACGATCGAGCGCCTGCCTTACGCAAACGTTATCCGTCGCTACGACAGCCCGGAAACCCTCTTCTACCTCGATCCGCCTTATTGGGGTTGCGAGCGGGACTATGGCGATGGCGTGTTCAGCCGCGCGGACTTCGAGCAGCTGGCTGAACAGCTTGCGGGAATCGCCGGTGGGTTCGTACTGTCGATCAACGCCACGCCCGGCGCGCGGGAGGTGTTCGGCCGATTCGATGTCGAGGACGTTGGCACGACCTGGACGATTGGGGCGAAAGCGCCGGCGAAGGTGACCGAGCTAATTGTTCGGTCGCGGTGACGGCGGGCTGCCGAAAAGCAACTGCTTCTCGGCAGCGGCCTCCGGCGGAGGCGATCGGGACGGCAATTTAAGTCGCTAGTGCACCGGCTTGCCGACGGGATGGGATAGCGTGAGGCGCTGGCTTGCGTGAGCTACCTATTGAAAGCTGAAACGGTCGACCAGAGCGGGCGACCGTTTCACAGCCCATTCACTGCGCCTTGTATTGGCCGCCAACCTTGTTACCGGGCGGCGTTTCTTGCTTGCCGGCGATTATGTACATCGGTGCGATGTTGCCAGAGAGCGTAGCCGGTCCCACGGTCCGGATCCAGGGGCGATAGTTCGGGCCTGCCGAGAGCGAGTTGTTGCGTATCACCACGCCAGTCCCCGGACCTTCGATGTTGATGCCGTGCCACATCACGTTAACGAATGTGTTTCCGATGATCTGCAAGTTGTCATACCCGCCGACCTTGGCCTCGTCACCAAAGAAGATCCCTTGGAATTCGTTCCCAGGAGATGCGATGAGGCGGTTCATCGTGATCTGGATATTCTTGCAGCCAGTTGTCTTGCCAGCGGTCCAGCATTGAATGCCGTCGGGATGATCACCGGGCTTTAGAGTGAACATAGACATAGAGTTGTTGTGGATGCGTCCGTTTCGCGTTCCAGGGATCTCCATCGCGTCGCGGCTAAGGTGGCTGAACACGTTGTTCTCGATCGTGAAGTTGGTGCTGTCCTCAACAACCAGCGCTACGCGCAGATCGTGGAAGGTTATGCCGCTGACGCGCAGATTGGTAACGTTCCGCACGTGGATGCCGTACATGTCATCTTGCCACATCCCGTTGGCCGGACCATGAACGAAGCCGCCGTTGAACGTGATGTTTGCTCCACCATTGACGTCGACCATCTTGGCCCAGTCCGGATCAGTGCCGCGAATGCGGGTGAACTCGATATTGTTGAACGTCACGTTGCGAACGTTCCTCACCCGCAGATTTTTGAACATGGCAGGGGCGTTTGGATAGGCGCTCTGGATCACGATCGGGGACGAGAACGTCCGGTCCCGGATCACCACCGTATCGTAGTTCGCCCGCTGGAGGCGAATCACTTCTCCGCCGCGTGCGTTAGCTATGGCTGCATCAAGCTGGGCCTTCGTGTTTACGGTAATGGCGGACAGCATGGCGAGTGTTGCAATCACTGCAGTTTCTCCAGGTGTGGCGAAGCTGGGCAAATCACCTCGCCAAGATCGGTTTCTCGTATATCAGAGGTCCCGTTCGGTGCGTTGCGGCGAGCAATCTGCCGATCGGATAACTGGTTAATAACCGTGGTTAACGGTCGCCAAAACTAGGGGAAATTGCGGTTGGGTGCCGCGCTTAGGCGTCGGCTCCGCGCAGGCGCCTACGCCGCATGTCCTCCCGGTTCCTTCTTCCTTATCTGCTGAGTCGTAAGCGTCCGACCAAGGCCGTCTGAGGGAAAGCGGCATGTCCGTTCCCGCCCACTTGCGGACGTTAGGCCCTACGTGACATGTTCCGGCTATGACCGTCGCTCTTGAAGCTGAAGTCCAACCGGCAACGCTTTCTCTCCCGCTCGATCAAAAATTTATGGTCGAGCGAGGGAGTGATCTTCACGCAGCTTTAAAAGGATTGCCTGATCTGTCATCAGGACAATCCGCCAAGCTCGAGCGAGGGCCAAAACACTATATCGAAGCTGTCCGGCACGGTGATCTCTGGGCGGTCAGAACTCGCAAAGGCAGCTACTTCAGTCTTGCATCGTTCACGGCCGAATTGTCGACCGATTACAGCGACCGGAAGGTGAAGGAGAGCCGTGCTGCTGGTTCCATTTGGAAGCGCATCAAACGAAGCATTATGTCGCCCTATCCGGAGCGGTCGCTCAGCACAGAGCAGGTTCAAACACTCTTCGCGGAGTTTTTTGCAGGAAGGAAGTTCAGCCTAGCAAAATCTGGCGCCTGAGCGTCATGTCCGCTCCCCACCACCTTCGGTCGTTCGCTGGAGGAATCTTCCTCAATCCACTGGAATGGCGGCTCTCGGCGCGACCGATCGAACGAACGGCCGAACGTGGGAGGGAAGCGGTCGCTCCTGCCTCAGCCCCTACTGGTGGCCCAGCAAGATTTGGGGCACATCCTGGGCATGAGTTGGACCGCCGACAGCAAAGACGTGAACCCGTTTCAACGCATTGCCCTTTTCGCAGTTCTCACAGTCGGGGCCATCCTCTTTATAATAACTCGCTTCTATCATACCCCACCTGTTCCGTCTCCCTTTGGATGCTACAAAGGTGCAGGAACCCCAGTGGTAGTATTGGGTGAGAAGCAGGTTGTGATCGGAGGGGGCAATGCATTTCACCGAATCGTCCTTACTGAGAGAAGTAAGAACGGCTACATGGTTCAACCAGGATTTGCGTTCGAGAGGCGAGGCGCAGGCACCCTTTCGCCAGTGGAAAGCTACCGCTTAGTTCTTATCGAAGCGAAGCCGCGTCACCTCCCCTCCATGAAGGTGGCGGTTGGTGATCACGACGACGTTCTTTTGAACATGGTGCCCTGCAGAAGCTAAATGGCCTTTCAAGCAGGCGACCACAAATGTCCGCCATTGGGCGCGAGCTGCCGGTCCGCTTTTTACGCACTTTCGGACGAAGCGGCTTCTGGGTCGACCCAATTCCAGGGCAGCAGCTCGTCCGTACGGTTGATGGGGTGACCTCGGCCAATTCGATCGAGGACGTCGGCGAGCCAGGCCTGTGGGTTGATGCCGTTCAGCTTCGCCGTCTCAAGCAGGCTGTAGATCGCTGCTGCCCGCTCGCCACCGCAGTCGGCACCGGCAAAGAGCCAGTTCTTGCGACCCACGGCGATGCCGCGCAAGGCGTTCTCCGCCAGGTTGTTGTCGATCTCGAGCCGACCATCGTCCGTGTAGGTGAGGAGCGCCGGCTTGAGGCGAACCGCATAGCGGAGCGCCTCCGCCAGCGGAGACCGCGCCGAAACCTGGGCGAGCACACCGTCTGCCCACTGGAAAAAGCCGAGCGCCTTCAGCTTCGAGAATTTGCGCGCTTTGCGGCGATCGTCATGCGGATCTCGGGTGATCCGCCGCTCGACCTCGTATAGATCGCCAATCAGCACCAGTCCCTCCAGGGCGATGGAGCGGGCATCAGCATCGAGCACGTCGCGCAGCTTGCGGCGCACATGGGCCCAACAGGCGACCGGCGTGATCAGCCCCGGCTGCCGATCGGCCGCGTAGAGCTTCTCGAAGCCGGCATAGGCATCTGCCTGCAGGAAGCCCGCAAAGGTCTTGAGGTGTTCGCGCGGCCGTTCTCCCTTACGGTCAGGGCTATAGCGGTAGAGCGCCGCCGGCTTGTCACTGAGACGCCATCGTCGATTGTCGCGCAAGTACACCCATAGCCTGCCCGTCGCCGTCTTCCCGCTACCCGGCGACAGTACCGGAACCGGCGTGTCGTCGGCGTGCAGCTTGGGGCTGGCCATCACATGCTCGGCGATGCCGTCGACCAGCGGCTGAAGCAGCCAGCTGACCTGGCCCATCCAGTCCGCCAGCGTCGATCGGCTGATCTCAACGCCCTCCCGCGCGAAGATCTGCGATTGGCGGTAGAGCGGCAAATGGTCCGCGAATTTCGACACCACCACATGCGCCAGCAAGCCTGGTCCGGCGCGGCCGCGGGGAACGGGTAGCCCCGGTGCTGGCGCCTGACTGATCGCATCGCAGCGCTTGCATGCCAGCTTCGGCCGAACGTGACGCACGACGTGGAAGCGTCCCGGAACATATTCCAGCACCTCGGTCACATCTTCGCCCAACCGGGCCATTGCGCCGCCGCAGCTGGTGCAACCGTTCGCTGCCGGTGCCGGGTGCAGCACCTCTTCGCGGCGAAGATGCGCAGGGAGCGCCTGACGGCGCGGCTGGATGCTTTCTGAGGCAGGCTCTTCCGCCGTCCCGCCGGTGACCACGCAGGTGGCATGCGCCTGCGCGGCCTCCAGATCCTCCAGCGAAAGCTCCAGCTGATCCGCCAGCAGCAACAGCCGCTCCGAGGACTGGCCGAACTTCATCCGCCGCAAACGGGCAAGCTGGACCTTCAGCTTCTCGATCTGCAGCGTCGTGATCTTGATGGCATTTTCGGCTGCGCCGAGCTGCTGCCGAGTTTCCTGATGCGCAGATCGCTCTGCTGTCAGCGCCTGCTCGGAGGCTGCGAGCTTGGCCTGCATCGCCGCCAAAAGCGCCTTCACCGCATCAGGATTGTCGGGGATGTCCAGCGCATCGGAAGACATGGCTTTTCATACCAGAACAGCGACTCGCGCCCAAGCAAAATGCGCGGATTTCTGCAGCTTTCCGCTACATCTGAACGGGCAATCGAGGCGCCTCCGGCGCCACCGTGCGACGCCAGTCCATCGCCTCGATCAGCAGGGCGAACTGCGCTGGGCTCAGGATAACGCCGCCATTCACCAGCGGCGGCCAGACAAAGCGATGACGCTCAAGCCGCTTGGAGAACAGGCAGAGACCGGTGCCGTCCCAATAGAGCGCCTTGAGATAGCTGCCTTTCCGGCTGCGGAAGAGGAAGACGTGCCCGCCATAGGGCTCCTGGTCGAACAGCGGCCGCACAAGTGCCGCCAGGCCATCGAAGCCGAGCCGCATGCTCACCGGCTTGCTTGCCAGGTACACCTTGGTGCCGGGTGGGAGCGAGATCATGCCGTTTCCCGCAGTACCCGCAGCACGCGGGCCAGCGCTTTCTCGTTGACATAGGTGTCGACCGACAGACGCACCCCGCCGGGCAATTCGATGTCGATGCCGCCAGGTCGCAAACCGGGGCTTGGCCGTATCAGTTCTTCCTGCGTCGGCCCTTTCTCGCGCGCCGCGGCACGGAATGGCGCAGCCACCTCGGCGCCCCGAAGAGCCACGGCGGGCTCGGCATCGGAGCCGCTCGCCAGTTCGCCATACGGGACAAATTGGAGCGGCTCCCCAGCCAGAAGCGCCATGTCGCGCTGCCGCTTGCGCCAGCCATGGATCAGACTGGGCGACATCCCGAGCTGCCGAGCAACGCCCACGATGGTGGCCCCCGGGGCATCGCATTGCGCCAGCACAGCGGCCCGCTCAGCGTCTGAATAGCGCCGGCGACGCTCCACATGGGTGATGACATCCATACGACCCATCCGCACTCTCCTTTCGGAGTGCGAAAGGACACTCCTGAGCGCTACTCGCCTCGCCCAGCAGAAGTTGCCACGCAATACGGGTCAGGTCGGACGCTTACGCTGAGTCGATGCATCACACCGCCGCAACGGGCGCAAGGCCGCTAAGCAGATTGGCGGCAGGGAAGGGGGGTGAGCACGGCAGGATGGTCAGTGCCAACATTCGAACAGCAACGCCCACTAGTCCGCAAATAACATTGGGAAGCATCTTGCGCGCTCGCGGTGCGAGAGCCACGGGAATCAGCCGATGATTGCCTTCATGGGTCGCGAGATCGAAGCAGATCCACTGATTGATGGACAGCGAGTCAGAAAAAAGTCGGGCGCCTCCCGAAGGAAGCGCCCGAATAGGCAAGGGTCCATCTGGGAGCCTTCTACCTAGTGAAGACTAATAATAGGTTAACCATAAATAAAAAGGGCGCGCAATGTTTATCTGGTTTGGGTGGTCCGAATGAAACATCATGCTGCGGATCAATATTGTTACGACACTGGATCAATACTAGGCGTTGGCTCGTAGGTAAAGAAAAGGCGGCCCCGCACCTAAGTGCGGGGCCGCCCTCGTTGCCACGTCCGCTGGATCAGAAGCTGAAGCGGACCGAAGCAGTGACCGTGCGGCCGGTGAGGGTCTGCGCGGTGACGATGCCGGAAGCCGGGATCGCAGCCGAATTGACCGAGACGAAGGCGAGCTTGTCGAACACGTTGAACACGTTCAGGCCGATCTGAATGCCGTCGACCGGGCGAACCTGGACGAACGGGCTGACGATGGCATAGCCCGGCTGCTTCAGCACGTTGTTGTCCTGGGCGAAGCTGCTGGTGGTGCCCAGCACATTGGTGCCGATGGTGAAGTGCTTCACTTCGAACTGCGGCGTCGCCTGGAAGATCAAGTCCGGCTGGTGGCGCGGCGTGTTGCCCACCAGCGTCTTGTCCGCCTTGTCCGCATCAATCGTGGCCTTGGTGTAGGTAGCACCAAGCCGCAACCCGAACGGCCCTTGCTCGAACAGGCCTTCCACTTCAACGCCCTTGGCACTGTAGTCGCGATCGATCTGCAGCACGACGGTGTTGCCGGTGGCGTTGGCGCCGATCTGCAGGTTCTTGTCCTGAGTCGAGGCCCAGAAGCCGGTGGCGAACAGCGTGACGCCGTCCTTGCGGAACTTCACGCCGCCTTCTGCCTGCTTCACCGGCCCATAGGCCATAGCCGGATCGGTCAGCGCGCCGGAGGCGGGGTTGACGGCGGGCGAGAAGAACAGGCGTTCAGCAGTGGCGCGCCCGCCACGGCTGTAGCGCGCGAACACCGACAGCGGTTCTGCGACGCGATAGTTCACGCCGACGGAGTAGGAGGCGTATTTGTAGCTATAGTCTGCCACGCCAGGGCGCGAGAGCGGCAGTACGGCGACCGCACGTTCGGCCGGTGCAATCGTGCCGTCGCGGTTCATGTCGACCGGTGCCGTACCCATGCGTCCGCCGCCGAGATCGGCGCCATAGAGCGTGCCGCTGACCTTTCCGAAATCATAGCGCATGCTGGCGCCGACCGAGAGCGCACCGATCTGGTAGTTGATCGAGCCATAGGGAGCGAACACCCGGTAATCGAGGTCGTAGCGGCGGCGATACGCGGAACCACCCGAGATACCGTAGTTTACCACGCCGCCTTGAGTAACCGAGGTGCCCGTAGCGGTGACCACATCGACATAAGCCGAACCCCCGTTCGGCGCGATGTCGAACACGTTCGTCATCAGGTTCAGGTTTTGCCAGAGCGCCTGCGACGAGGCATAGAACCCGGCAGTTGTCGTCAGCTTGCCCTCGCCGACGTTCCACACGCGACTCCCGCGGAAATCGTTGGTGAAGTTGTCGAGTTTGTCGAGGTCTGAATGGATGGCCAGGCCGTACATCATCAGCCCGTTGCCGTTCAGCGATGCGAGATTGGTGATCGTCTGACCGGACTTCGGGCCAGTGGCATAGCGCAGCGTCGCGCCCGGACCACCCAGCGTCGGTGCTACGGCTACAGCCGGCAGCAACGCCAACGAGCTGCTCTCGTTGTAACTACCCGAGATCGAGGCGTAGCGCATGCGGTTGCTGAACGTCCACCCGGCAATGTCGAACTGCGCTTCCAGGCCGAGCGAAGCCACCTTGCTGCGATTGCCGTCTAGCAGGTTCAGGTTGGTGACGTTGTTGTTACCGTCCAGCGCAAGGATCGACGACTTGAAGCGCGAGTCGAGGGTGTCTTTACGGGGATCGAAGCCAGCAATCGTGCTGTATACGGGATCGGCATTGGTGCCGCGGACGGCAACCGGCATCATCGCGTAGTTGGGTTCGCGGTCGTCAAGATACTTGCCGTAGACACGAACATAGCCGTTCTCGAACGTCTTGGTGACGTTCAGCTTGATCTGGCCGCCCTTGAATGCGTCGAAGCCGGTCGCGCGGGGGCCTTCGCCCTGACGATAGAAGCCGCCTACGTTGAAGCGCACGGTCTTGCTCAGGTGCCCACCATAGTTGAAGTCGACGCGACCGAGTTCATGATCGATGCCTGAGGAGAGCTGGATCGTGCCGCCTTCTTCCTCGCCGGTCTTCGAGATGAAGTTGACCAGGCCGCCCGGCGAGTTGGACGCGAAGGTGGACGCCGAACCGCCACGGATAGCCTGTACCTGGGACAGGCTGAGGTCGGTGCGCAGGAAGGCCGTGGTGGCAGCGAAGTGGATGTCGCCGAACTCGAGCACGGGCAGGCCGTCTTCCTGTATTTGCAGGAACTTCGAGCCGTCGGCAGCCATGGGCAGGCCGCGGATCGTGATTGCGGTCAGGCCGTCGGTGCCGGCGGTTTCGGCGCGGATGCCGGGTATGTTGGCCAACACTTCGGCGATCGAACGAGTCCCGATCTTCTGGATCTGCTCTTCGTCGATCGAGCTTGCAGAGATGGCCGAGTCGAGCAGGTCGCGTCCCTTGGCGACGCCCGTCGTGAACGACTGCTTGGCCGTTGCGGCCGGCGCTGCTTTGGCGCTGCGCGAGGCGGGGGTGCCTTCGCCAAGCGCCTGATCCTGCGCGTGAGCCGCGGTTGCGAAGAGAGCGCACGAAGTCGCCAGCACGAGACGGAAGTTATTCACGGGAGACCCCACTTTTCTGGTTTGTGTCCGGGGCCGTCTGTGCAGGCGAGGCGGTTAAGGAGTGAAAAACGTTACGTAGGGAGTTGTACTAGGAGGATTCGGAGAGCTCGGAAGCCGTCTGCCCGGCTAGCAGCCGAAATCCGAAGGCATTCAAGCACTGGCCGCGACCGAAACTAAGCGGTGCAAAATGCGACTCGAAGGGCGAGCACAAAGCCTCGAGTCGTTTTGCCTAAAGAGCAGAACACGGGTAGAACATCGAAAGCTTACGGCGTTTTGACAATTCGCCGTAAGCCGCGGAATATCGTACGAGAACAAAACGAGAATTTGTAGTAAGGCGCGTTGAAAAATAAGGCTTTCCTCTCGATTCCTAATCGAGAGGTCGGAGGTTCGAATCCTCTCCGGGTCACCATTTCCCCCGCAGGCGCGTAGAACGAAGGGAGCAGCGCGCCCTAGCACGCTGCTCCCAGTGATCCTCCGCCCGCCGGAGAGGGGATGGCGGGACGGGAGGAAAAAGGCTCAGAAGCGGGTGCCGATGCCGAAGCCGAACACCAGCGGGTTGATGTCAACCTTGGTCTGGTTGATCGTTCCATTGGTATTCAGGCGCGCAGTCGTGTCCATATCGATGTATTTTACGTCGAGGTTTAGGAAGAACTTCTTGTTCAGATCGATATCAATACCCGCCTGCAACGCATAGCCGAAGCTGTCCTTCAGCGAAAGACTGGTCTTGCCAAGCGCTTTGTTCAGCGATTCGCTGGTCTTCTCCGAATAGAAGGTGGTGTAGTTGATGCCTGCGCCGATATACGGGCGCACCGCGGTCTTCGGCATGAAATGATATTGCAGCGTCAGCGTCGGCGGCAGAACCCAGGTGCGGCCGACCTTGCCCAGCGCGGAGATCGCCTCGCGGCCCTGAAGGTCATGACGGGTGCTGGAGACGATCAGCTCCGCGCCGATATTGTCCGTCGCCATATAGGTGAAATCGACTTCGGGCATCACCGCATTGCCGACGCCGACCCGGCCGGTCGGGATCCCGGGCGTGATGCCGCTGGACGACTCGTTCGGGGCAACGACGATGCCGCGCAGGCGGACCAGCCAGTCGCCGGCGGCGATCCCGGCAGCGTCCTGGGCCTGGGCAGCTGCCGTCGAGGCCAGAAGGCCGGCAGCGGCCAGACCGACAAAAAGCGAAGTACGCATCTTCAAATCTCCTCGTGTTCGACGAGGGACCGGGTACGCCTGGCGCACCGCGGCAGGTTTGATCCGGCGCAATGTTGCGGCTAGGTAATGTTCCCAAGGGATTGCTGACCCTTTGCCTCGGACCAATACGTAACGACAGGCCACCGCGCGCGCGCCATGCAACGCGGGGAGGCGGATATGTACATGGATCGGAACCAGCCGGACTTCGGCGCAGCGGAATGGACCTTGCCTACGCGATGCGCCGCTTGCGACGTGCGGATGGCCTCGCTGTGCGGCCGCGTTTCCGCGCCGGCGCTGGAAGCGCTCAACAGGATCGGCCGAAAGCGCGTCTTGCGGCGCGGGGAGGCGTTGATTTGGCAAGGGGATGTCGCCGATCAGGTCGGCATCCTCCATCACGGCTTGGTCAAGCTCTCCGCCTCGTTGGAAGATGGGCGCGAGCAGATGCTGGGCCTTGCCTTTCCGGCCGATTTCGTCGGCGCGATCGGCGATCGACCGTCGAGCCACTGCGTTACCGCGCTCACCGAGACCGAACTGTGCGTCTTTCCGCGAAGCGCCCTGCCGGGGCTGGTCGAAGCGCATCCCGATATCGCCCAGGCACTGCTGACGCGGGCGTATGACGAACTCGATCATATGCGTCGCTGGATGCTGCTGCTTGGCCGCAAATCGGCAGAGGAGCGGGTGGCGAGCCTGTTGCTGCAGTTCGCGGCGCGAGGCGGATGCATGACGGGTGCCGCCGTGCCGCTGCCGCTCACCCGGCAGCAGATGGCCGAACTGCTGGGGCTGACGATCGAGACGGTGAGCCGTAAGCTGACGGCGATGAAGCGCGACGGGGTCATAGCGCTTCCCGATCTACGCAGCTTCGTGATGCTTGATCGCGACGCTCTGTCTGCAATCGCGGCCGAATATCCGTAACAAACCGCATGTCGGTGTCTGCCAGCGCAGAATAGCCTCGGAAGCATCTTCAAGTAAAACCAAGATGTGGAGGCGACGATGAAGAATGTTCTCGTTCTGATGCACGACGACGCCGGGCAGGAAGCACGGTTCCAAGCGGCCGTCGATCTCACGCGTGGTCTGGAGGGGCATTTGCGCTGCGTCGATGTCGCAATGGCCCCGGCCTATATGGGCGACTATGCCGATTTCGGCGTATCGGCGGCGCTGCTTGCCGACGAGCAGGCGCGCGAAGCCGAGAATCGCAGCCGCATGGAGCCGCGGCTGAAGGTGGAAGATGTGCCCTATGACTGGATCGACCAGACCGGATCGATCCGGGACTGCGTGCGGGCGGCGAGCGCGCTGGCCGATCTGGTAGTGCTTAACCGCGAACTGGACGGCACCAGCTATCCCGACATGCGCGAGTTGGTGGGCGATGCCGTGATCAAGACCGGCAAGCCCATCGTCGCGGTGCCGCAAAATGGCACGGGCTTCGATCTATACGGCCATGCCGTGGTGGCGTGGGATGGATCCCGCGCAGCCGAAGCGGCGCTGCAGGCGTCAATCCCGCTGGTGAAACATGCAGGGACCGTCACCATCCTGGTTGCGGACGAAGGCGAGTTGCGCGTCCCCGCAGCGGCGGCGGCCGAGTATCTGTCGCGCCACGGCATGCGGCCGGAAGTGCAAATCGTGCCGGTGCAGCGGAATGTGAGCGACACGATCCTGGAAGCGGTCGCAGCGCTGAAGGCGGCGTATCTGGTAATGGGCGGTTTTGGCCACAGCCGCTTTCTGGAGGCGGCGTTCGGCGGGGTTACGCGGCGGATGCTTGCGGAATGCCCTGTGCCGCTCGTACTGGCGCATTGAACCGCCGGCATTCTCCGTCAGGAAAAACAAATGGGGCGGGCATCATCGGATGCCCGCCCCATTTCCTTGCATCTTGCCGGTGAGGGCAAAGACGAGCGCTTTACTTGACGTGCTTGGCGAGGTGCTTGTTCATTTCGAACATGGTCGCCTTGTCGCCGCCGAAGATCGGCTTCAGCGTGTCGTCCGCCAGGATCTCGCGCTTGTTGGCCGGATTCTGCAGGTTGTTCTTCTTGATATATTCCCAAACCTTGCTGACGATCTCGCTGCGGGGCAGATCGGCGGTTCCTACGATCTTCGCGAGTTCGGGCGAAGGGGTAACCGGCTTGGCAATGCCGCCGCGTGCTTTGGTCTCGGCCATGATGTCTTACTCCTGTTCGTGCCCCTTTTCGGGGCTATTGCTTCGTCAGCGCCTCGGGATCGATGAGGCATCCTCCCCCTTGTCGCGTGCAACGATGTACTGCGGTTCGCACGGTTATGCACGTCCCTCCGCTCCCTTTGATCGTGGGAAGGGCCTCCTGTCCAGCCGAGAGATGGCGGGAAGGCGACGAGTTGCGTTTTTGTGGCGGCGCGGTGGTGCATCGGGGCAACACTCTTGCGGCACGTCATCTGGACAAGCGGCACAAATTGCGTCAGGACGGGGCGATGACGACGTTCGCGCGCCTCGATCTGCGACTTATCCGCCCTTAGGGGCCGATTTCGCACCTGCGCGTCTCCCCTAAGGGCAAACCGGACTTCCCGAACGCATCTCGGCTGCGCTAGGCGCAGTTCGACCTTTTGAGAGAGATACGCCCCATGTTGCGCGATCCGAGCGTGAAATACCGTCCCTTTCCCCAAGTGAATCTGCCCGACCGGCAATGGCCCGGCCGTACGATCACTCGGGCGCCGCGCTGGCTTTCCACCGACATGCGCGACGGCAACCAGGCGCTGATCGATCCGATGGATGGCGAGAAGAAGACCCGCTTCTTCGAACTGCTGCTGAAGGTGGGCGTAAAGGAAATCGAGGTCGGTTTCCCGAGCGCCGGCGCAACCGAGTTCGACTTCATCTCGGGTCTGGTGCGCGAGGGGCGAGTGCCCGACGATGTGATCGTCCAGGTGCTCACCCAGTCGCGTCGCGATCTGATCGAGACCAGCTTTCAGTCGCTGAAGGGCGCCAAGCAGGCGATCGTCCATCTCTATAATGCGGTGTCGCCGGCCTGGCGGCGTATCGTGTTCAACATGAGCCGCGACGAAGTCCGCCAGATCGCCATCGAAGGCGCCAAGGTGCTGCGCGACGAGGCTGGCAAGCAGCCCGACACCGATTGGCATTTCGAATATAGCCCGGAGACCTTTTCCACCGCCGAACTCGATTTCTCGGTCGAGGTCTGCGAGGCAGTCATGGACATCCTGCGGCCAACGCCTGAAAAACCGCTGATCCTGAACCTCCCGGCGACCGTCGAGGCGGCGACGCCGAACGTCTATGCGGACCAGATCGAATGGTTCTGCCGCAATATCCGCAATCGCGATAGCGTGGTCATCAGCCTGCACACGCACAACGATCGCGGGACCGGCGTTGCGGCGTCCGAACTTGGGTTGCTCGCCGGCGCGGACCGTGTGGAGGGCTGCCTGTTCGGCAATGGCGAGCGCACCGGCAATGTCGACCTGGTTACGCTGGCGCTGAATATGTACACCCAGGGCGTCGACCCGGGCCTCGACTTTTCCAATATCGACGAGGTGATCCAAACCGTCGAATATTGCAACCAGCTGCCGGTCCATCCGCGCCACCCCTATGCCGGCGATCTGGTGTTCACGGCTTTTTCCGGCAGCCATCAGGATGCGATCAAGAAGGGCTTCGCGGCCCAGGCGGCTCGCAACGACCAGCTGTGGGACGTGCCGTATCTGCCGATCGATCCCAAGGATCTCGGCCGCGATTACGAAGCGGTGATCCGCGTCAATTCGCAGTCGGGCAAGGGGGGCGTCGCCTGGGTCATCGAACAGGACAAGGGCCTCAAACTTCCCAAGCGCATGCAGGCCGAATTTTCCAAGCACGTCCAGGCGCTTGCTGACGAAACGAGCCGCGAGCTCAACGCCGCCGACATCTGGGGGTTGTTCGAGCGCGTGTACCTGCCGGGCGAGAAGGACCGGATCGCGCTGGTAGATTATGAGGAAAGCGGCAGCGCGGGCAGCCGTGTCTTTGTCGGCCGCATCTCGATCGATGGCGATAGCCGCTCGATCTCGGGGCGAGGCAACGGCCTGATTTCGGGTGTAATCGATGCGCTGGCGGGTTCCACCGGCCCGCGGCTCGACGTCGTTGATTACAGCGAGCATGCGATGGGCGGCGGCGCGGATGCGCAGGCGGCCGCCTATGTCGAGTGCCGTACGGAGGATGGTCGGACGGTGTTCGGGGTCGGTATCGACGCCGATATCGCCACGGCCTCCGTGCGGGCAGTGCTGAGCGCCGCCAACCGCGCCTGAGGCGGCGACCGTCCCTCCCGCCTCGGCGGGAGGGACCTCCGGATTAGTGGACGGTCGCCGCGTTCCGTTCGGAAACGGCGCTGCGGGCCTGCGCGGCGCGATCGAAGCGGAAGGCGCCGGCACGCTGGGCCAGCGAACTGACTTCGCCGGACAGGTTGCGGATCGCGGCCGAAGTTTCCTCGACCATTGCCGCATTCTGCTGCGTCACCAGGTCCATCGCCTTCATCGCCGTCGCCACTTGGCTGACGGCGGCCGACTGGGCATGGTTATCATGGTCGATCGCGGCGATCAGATCGTGCACCGCTTCGACGTCGCCGGAGATCGTGTCGAGCGCCGTATCGGTATCGTGCACCGCATCGGCAGCCTGGATGATGTCCGCCTGGGTTTCGCTCAACATGTCGCGGGCCTGTTTGGCCTGATCTTCGGCACGCAGCGCCAGCGCCGCGACGAGATCGGCGACGACCATGAAGCCGCGGCCGGCTTCCCCGGCGCGACCGGCTTCCACTGCCGCGTTCATCGCGAGCACGCGCGTCTGGAAGGCGATCTTGTCGAGCCCCTCGATTACGCCATCGATATTCTTGGCGCTGCCGCTGGCGCGATCCATTGCCTGCACGGCGCGTGCCGTGGTGCCGCGGCCGTCGCGCAGCGCGGTGGTGGCTTCGCCGGCGCGCTTTACGGTGTTGTCGGCGGCGATCATCGTCGCGCGCAGGCGTTCCTCGATCTTTTCCAGCGCCTGGGTGGCCTGGGCGAGGTTGGCAGCGCTCTTTTCGGTGCGGTGCGCTAGATCCTCCGATCCATGTGCGATTTCGCTGGAGGAGGTGCGGATGTTCTCGGCGCTTTCGCTGACTAGCTGCACGCGCGCGCGCAGCGAAGCGATCGCTTCGTTGATGTTCTGCCGCAGCACTTCATATTCGGCCGGAAAGCAGCGGTCGATCGTACGGCTCAAATCGCCTTCGCGCAACGCGAGGAGGCCACTGCCCAGAACTTCGGTTACTTCGCGCTGCTGCGCCAGCTTGTGCGCATCGGCCTCGCTCTGCGCGGCTGCGGCGGCGCGATAATGTTCGAGGCCGCAGGCGATGCGACCCATCTCGTCGGTGCGATCCTGATAGGGAATGGTCGCCACTTCACCGCGGGCCAGTCGATCCGTCAGGCTTGAAAGCGTGCCGACGGGTTCGAGGACACGGCGATACATGGTGATGTAGAAATGCGCAGCCTGCCCTGCGACGATCAGACCCAGCACCACGACGATGCCGATCGCAAGATAAAATTCCGCGGCGCCGCTCGCCTGGACGCGGGTCTGCTCGGCGCGCGTCATCGCGATCAGCTTGTCCACCGCCGCGCGGTGGGTGGCATAGAGCGCGCTGAGCTTGGCATAGCTCGCGTCCATCGCCGTGCGATTCTGCAGGCGAGCGGCGGGAAGGAAGCTCTGCTCGAGTTCGGTCCAGAAAGCCTGCGCGGCCGGGTGCGCCTGTTGCAGCAACTGATTGCGCAGGCCGTCGTCGATCGATGCCGTCTGCCAATATTGGTTGCGCTCGCCGTAGAGCTTCTGGAGCTTCGACAGCTTTTCCTCATGTGCGCCCACCGTTTCCGGATTGCGGGCGATCAGCGTCGCTTCCAGGAAAGGCTCGATGATATATTCCGGGGGGGGAAGGATGTCCGCGATCAGATCGGCATTCACCTGCTGGTGCACCTGCACTTCGCCGCCCATGCGGATACGATCCAGCCGCCATGCGGCAAGCAGCCCGCCCGCCAGCAGGATCGCCATCATGGCTAAGGCGCTATTGCGAACGAAATTGGCAATCGACATCCACAGTCCTCTGGTGGCGGGCGCACGGCTCCCCCGATCGGCCCCCCGGCGAAAAGGCCTTGGTAGATTATAGCGGGCAGGGTGGGGTCGCGGCGCGGCGACGTCGATTAATCTGCGGAACTACGTATGATTTCGCAGCCGACGCGAGCGTCAGGGTAGACATCCTGCTTGGCGGAGCGGACGCGCACTTCCGCCACTCGCCGATCGCGAAGCGCAAGGCGGGCGATCTCCTCGCACAGCACTTCCTGCAGCTCGAAATGTCGGGATGCTACAAGCGCATGAATGCCCTCGCGGAGGAAATCATAATCCACGACAGCGTCGATCCGGTCCTCCGGGATCGCAGGGTAGCGGCAGGTCATCGCCACATCGATGCGCACCCGCTGCGGCGCCGCGCGCTCGTGCGGATGGATGCCTAGCCCCATGATGACGTCGAGCGCTTCGAGGTGGATGACATAATCAGGCATCGGGTCGGTGCTCGCGTCCTTCGAACATCACGTCGCTGTCGCGGGCAAGGAAATGCTGGCCGCAATCGACATAGACATTCTGGCCGGTGACGCTGCCGCATTCGAGCAGGTATGCAACCGTCGCCGCGATGTCCGCCGGATCGACCGGGCGCCGCAACAGGTTCTGCGTGCCGGTGCGGGCGAATTCCTCTTCGCTCTGGTCCAGGCTGGGCAGGGTGAGGCCGGGGGAGACGGCATTCACCCGCACGCGCGGCGCCAGCTTCTGCGCCAGCATGTGTGTCGCGCCCTGCAGCGCCAATTTGGAGCAGGTGTAGCTGAAAAAGTCCGGGTTGAGATTGCCCACCTTCTGGTCGAGAATGTTGACCACCGCTCCTCCCTCCAGATCGCGCTGCGCCGCCAGCGCCGTCGCAAGGCCGACGGGGGCGGCAAGGTTCACATGCATATGGCGATCGAGCAGGGCGTAGTCGGCGATCGGCGGCTGGTCGTAGGCGAACAGCGAGGCGTTGTTGACCACCGCGTGTAACGTCCCGCCGAAGGCCGCGCGGCAGGCCTCGACCAGCGCGACGGGGGTAGCCGGATCGGCGAGTTCGCCCGGCAGCACGGCCACCGTCGCGCCGTCCATGCGCAGGGCGGCGGCCAGTGCTTCCGCCTCGTCGGGCGAATGATGGTGGTGGAGGGCCACCGCCCAGCCCCGGGCGGCGAGGCAGCGGGAAATGGCGGCGCCGATCCGCCGCGCCCCCCCCGTCACCAGCACACGGCGCTGCATCAATAGCCCATCAGCTTGAGTACTTCGGCCCGGCTCCGCTCGTCTTCGCGGAAGACGCCCATCATCCGGCTGGTGACCATGCCTACGCCCGGCGTGCGGACGCCGCGCGCGGTCATGCAGCCATGCTGCGCCTCGATCACGACTGCGACGCCGAGCGGATGCAGGTTACTCCAGATACAATCCGCGACTTCCGCGGTAAGCCGTTCCTGCACCTGCAGCCGGCGGGCGAAGGCGTGCAGCACGCGTGCGAGTTTAGAAATGCCGACAACATGGTTCCTGGGCAGATAGGCGATCGAAGCCTTGCCCGTAATTGGCGCCATGTGGTGCTCGCAATGTGACTGGAAGGGAATGTCCTTCAACAGCACGATCTCGTCATATCCACCGACTTCTTCGAATACGCGGGCAAGGTGATGCGACGGATCTTCCTGATATCCCGCGCAATATTCCCGCCACGCGCGCGCCACGCGCTGCGGCGTATCCAGCAGGCCTTCTCGGCCGGGATCATCGCCCGCCCAGCGGATAAGCGTGCGGATCGCTTCCGCTACGTGCTCCGGCACCGGAATTTTCGGCGCAGGTGCGACGATGTCACCGTCTTCGGGGCCATCGTGGTGATCGTGCATGTTCCTTCGTCCTTCTGGCGACCGCGTTGCCGTGCCGCTGCACCCTTGGCCCATCACGCGATCTGCAGGACCGCCCTGCGGGACGAGTCAGCGCTACGTTCCGGTTGCAGAAACAGCAAAGTTACTAGCGGCGCAAGCCCGCCGCCCGAGTTCCCAGCGGCGAGGCAGCAACTCGCTTGACCAGGCAACGGAAAACGCCTCGGCGGGCTAACCCCGCCGAGGCGTTGTCGCTGTTTGCTACCCAGTCCCTTCGCCGCGGGAATGGCGATCAAAGGGGCGTGCGGGCAGATTACTTCGCCGCGAACGCCGCGTTGATGTGCAGCTTCACTTCGTCGGAGACGAAGGGAACATATTTGTCCATGCCGAAAGCGCTGCGGCTGATCACGGTGGTAGCTTCGAAGCCAAAATTCAGCTTCTTCGACATCGGATTGGTGCCCGCACCAACCAGCGTCGTATCGAGCGTGACGGGCTTGGTGACGCCGTGCAGCGTCAGGTCGCCGGTGATCTGCGCTTTGGTACCGGAGACGACCACCTTGGTCGAGACGAAGCGGATCGTCGGATACTTGGCCGAGTCGAAGAAGTCCGGCGAAGCAAGGTGCTTGTCGAGCGCCGCGACGGTGGTGACGATGCCGCTGGTGGGAATGGTGATGTCCAGCTTGGCGTCGTTCGGCTTGGCCGGATCGATCGTCAGCGAGCCGGTGGTGCCGCCGGCCTGGCCGGTGAAGTGGCTGAAGCCGAAGTGATTAACGGTGAAGTCGACCTGCGTGTGGCCGGTATCGACTGCATAGGTGCCGGCTGGGACACGGGAAGCGTCGGCCTGGCCGGGCAGTTCCTGGGCGAAGGCGACCGGAGCGGCCGCGATGAGGGCGAAGGCAATGAGAGCGCGCATGACAATTCCCCTTGGGTGGTTGCGTCACGCCCGTAATGAGGCTGCCGGCCGCGCAAAGCTAGTGCGCAGCCGGCAACCTAAGGTTTCCGCCAGTGATCAGTTCTTTGACTGATCGACCAGCTTGTTGGCGCCGATCCATGGCATCATCGCGCGCAGTTCGCTGCCAACCTGCTCGATCTGGTGGCGCTTGGCGGCGATGCGGCTGGCCTTCAACTCGGGCTGGCCGGCGCGGTTGTCGAGCACGAAGTCCTTCACGAAGCGGCCCGACTGGATGTCGGCGAGCACGCGCTTCATTTCCTTCTTGGTCTCTTCGGTGATGATGCGCGGGCCGGTCTTGATGTCGCCATACTCGGCGGTGTTCGAGATCGAGTAGCGCATGTTGGCGATGCCGCCCTCATACATCAGGTCGACGATCAGCTTCAGTTCGTGCAGGCACTCGAAATAGGCCATTTCGGGGGCATAGCCAGCCTCGACCAGCGTCTCGAAGCCGGCCTGGACGAGCGCGGTGGTGCCGCCGCAGAGCACGGCCTGCTCGCCGAACAGATCGGTCTCGCACTCTTCGCGGAAGTTGGTCTCGATGATGCCCGAACGGCCGCCGCCGACGCCGGACGCATAGGCCAGCGCCACGTCATGCGCGTTGCCCGAGGCATCCTGGTGGATCGCGATCAGGCAGGGGACGCCGCCGCCGCGGACATATTCGCTGCGCACGGTGTGGCCGGGGCCCTTGGGCGCGATCATGATCACGTCGATGTCCGCCGGCGGCTCGATCAGGCCGAAATGCACATTGAGGCCGTGCGCGAAGGCGAGCGCCGAACCCGGCTTCATGTTGCCCTTGAGGTCGGCCTCCCAGATCGCGGCCTGGTGCTCGTCCGGCGCCAGGATCATCAGGATGTCGGCCCAGGCGGCCGCTTCCTTGTTCGGCAGCACCTTGAAGCCGGCGGCTTCCGCCTTGGCGGCTGAGGCCGAACCCGGGCGGAGCGCGATCGCGACTTCCTTCACGCCCGAATCGCGCAGATTCTGCGCGTGCGCATGGCCTTGGCTGCCATAGCCGAGGATGGCGATCTTCTTGTCGGTGATCAGGTTCAGATCGGCGTCGCGATCGTAATAGACACGCATGGTGGTATTCTTCCCTTTCAAATCAGCGGTGCGCGGGTGCGCGGAAAATATCAGGCGGCTTCGCGGCCGCGCGAGATCGCGACGATACCGGTGCGGGCGACTTCGATCAGTCCCACTTCGCGCATCAGCTCGACGAACTTGTCGATCTTGTCGATCGTGCCGGTGACTTCGAACACGAAGCTGGAGATGGTCGCATCGACCACCCGGGCGCGATAGACTTCGGCGAGGCGCAGCGCCTCGATCCGGTGATCGCCGGTGCCGACCACCTTCACCAGCGCCAGCTCGCGTTCGACATGCTCGCCCTTGGCGGTGAGGTCGACGACCTTGTGGACGGGCACCAGCCGCTCGAGCTGGGCGATGATCTGCTCCATCACTGGTGCGGACGCGAAGGTGACGATGGTGATCCGGCTAATCAGATCGTCGTCGCTGATCTCGGAAACGGTGAGCGACGAGATATTGTAGCCGCGCGCCGTGAACAGGCCGGCGATCCGCGCGAGGATGCCGGGCTCGTTATCGACGATGACCGCCAGCGTGTGGCGCTCGATGGCTTCTTCCTTGATGTGCATTTCTACCCCTTCGATCCTCCCGCATGGAGAGGATCCAAAATCCGGTCAAACCAGCGCCTTGGCCTCGTCGTCCATTTCGCCGGAGACTTCGCTCGCCTGGAGCAGCATCTCGGTGTGCGCCGCGCCGCTCGGGATCATCGGGAAGCAGTTTGCCAGCTTCGCCACGCGGCAATCGACAAGCACCGGGCCATCATAGTCGAGCATCGCCTGGATGCCGTCGTCCAGCTCGGCGCGCTTCTCGATGCGGATGCCCTTCCAGCCATAGGCCTCGGCGAGCTTCACGAAATCGGGTAGCGCGTCCGAATAGCTCTCCGAATAGCGCGACTGGTAGGTCAGCTCCTGCCACTGGCGGACCATCCCCATATATTCGTTGTTGAGGATGAAGATCTTCACCGGCAGGCGATATTGCGTAGCGGTCGCAAGTTCCTGAATGTTCATCTGGATCGAAGCTTCGCCAGCAATATCAATGACAAGCGCGTCAGGATTACCCAGTTGCGCGCCGATCGCAGCAGGCAAGCCATACCCCATGGTGCCGAGACCGCCGCTGGTCAGCCATTTGTTCGGCGCCTCGAATCCGAAATGCTGGGCCGCCCACATCTGGTGCTGGCCGACCTCGGTGGTGATGATCGGGGCACGATGCTTGGTCGCCTCGTACAGCGCGCGGATCGCCCGCTGCGGCATGATGACATCGCCGCCTTCCGGAAAGTCGAGACAGCGGCGCGCGCGCCAGCCATGAATGCGGCTCCACCATTCGCCAAGATCCGGCTTGGGGTGGGCGCGCGTCTTCCAGCTTTCGATCATCGCATCCAGCGCGCGTGCGCAATCGGCGATGATCGGCAGATCGACACGGACATTCTTGTTCACGCTCGAACGATCGATATCGATGTGCACCTTGCGGCTGTTCGGCGCGAACGCATCCAGGCGCCCGGTGACGCGATCGTCGAAGCGTGCGCCGACGGCGATGATCAAGTCGGCCTGGTTCATCGCCATATTTGCTTCATAGGTGCCGTGCATGCCGAGCATGCCCAGCCACTGGTCCGACGACGCGGGCAGGGCGCCCAGGCCCATCAGTGTCGACGTAACCGGCGCGCCGGTGATTGCAGCCAGCTCTCGCAGTAACCGCGTGGCTTCCGGCCCCGAATTGATGACGCCGCCGCCCGTGTAGAAAACGGGGCGCTCAGCCGCCGCCAGCATATCGACCGCTTCCTGGATCTTCGCAGCGTCTGGTTCTGTCGTCGGCCGATAGGTCTTGTGCTGGATAGGGCCGGGCGCTTCGTAACGTGCGGTGGCGACCTGCACGTCCTTGGGGATATCGATCACAACCGGACCGGGGCGGCCAGACGTGGCGATATGGAACGCCTCGTGCACCGTCGCGCCCAGCAGCTCCGGCCGCTTCACCAGATAGTTATGCTTGGTACAATGGCGGGTGATGCCGACCGTGTCCGCTTCCTGGAAGGCGTCGGTGCCGATCAGCGTCGTCGGCACCTGACCGGTGATGACGACCATCGGGATCGAATCGAGCAGCGCATCGGTGATGCCGGTGATCGCATTGGTCGCGCCCGGGCCCGAGGTGACAAGGACGACTCCCGGCTTGCCGGTCGAACGGGCGTAGCCCTCGGCGGCGTGCGTGGCGGCCTGTTCGTGGCGGACCAGAATGTGCTTGATCCGGTCCTGCTTGAACAGGGCGTCGTAAATCGGAAGCACGGCACCGCCGGGATAGCCGAACACGACTTCCACCCCGAGGTCGGTCAAAGCCTCGATCAGGATGTCTGCGCCGCTCTTCTCGGTCACATTTGCCTCCACGCAATCGCAAAATGGTATACAGTGCAGAAAGATTTCCGCCGGAGAAGGGCTGCTACTCGCACGAATATGATAGGTCAACCCCTAAAGAGATAATTTCCTTTCAATTCTCTTGGCATTTATGTATGTATCTGTCTCCGCCGTCGACTCCCAACCCCCAGGGGGTTGGCGGCGGAACCAAGTGTATTGACGCTTGGCATATTGTCGCGAAGCCGTGGCCCCCGCCCAAACAGCCTCGTCATCGCTCCACTCGCCGGCAAGAACCCTGCTGATCTCGTCTACGCCAATCGCTCGCAGCACCGGTGCGTCGGCGGGGACGTCGCTGCGCGAGAGCAATGCGCGGACCTCGTCTTTCGCCGTCGCGACCATCATGGCGAAGCGGCGATCGATGCGCTCGCCCAGCCAGGCGCGATCGGGCAGCAGGATCAGCGGAGCGAGATAGACGTCCGCGCCGATGCCGCCTTCGCGGCGATCCTGCCATTCCGCGAGCGTGCGCCCGGTGGAGCGCACGACTTCCAGTGCTCGGGCGACCCGCGTGGTATCGCTCGCGTTGAGCCGGGCGGCCGATCCGGGATCTGCGATGGCGAGCGCGGCATGGGCTTCGGCGACCGGCAGTGCGCGCACCCTCGCCCGGATCGCGGGGTCGATTTCGGGAATGGGCGCGATGCCGTCGATCAGCGTACGCAGATATAGGCCGGTGCCGCCAACCAGGATCGGCAGGCGGTTCTCCGCGTGCGCTTCGGCAATCGCAGCGCGCGCGTCGGCGGCCCAGCGCGCGGCCGAGCAGGCCTCGGCACCGTCGATATGGCCGAACAGCCGGTGCGGCGCGCGGGCTTCCTCTTCCTCGGAGGGGCGGGCGGTGAGGATGCGGAGGTCGGCATAGACCTGCATCGAATCCGCGTTGATCACGGTGCCGCGATGCTTTTCGGCGAGCGCGAGCGCCAGCGCGGACTTGCCGCTTGCCGTCGGCCCTGCAATGAGCGCCACGCGCGGTAGCCCAGGGGAAATCATGTTCATTGCGACGCTGATAGCAGAAGGTCTCACGTCAGGGCAGCTGGAGGCGGCCAAGGATCGCCTGGCAGCTGCGGGGTGCGTGCCCGGTAGCTGGCGGTGGCTCGACGATGGCATCGCGGCGGATCTGCCCTTTGCGGCGCAACCGGACGCGGCGCGCGCCGCGCTGGAAGGGGCGGTCCCCGGCACCGATGTGATCGTGCAGGTGGAGGTGCATCGCGAGAAGAAGCTGCTCGTCGCCGACATGGATTCGACGATGATAACCGTCGAGTGCATCGACGAACTCGCCGACTATGCCGGAATCAAGCCGCAGATCGCCGAAGTGACCGAGCGGGCGATGCGCGGCGAGCTGGACTTCGCCGAGGCGCTCGATGCCCGCGTGGCGCTGCTCAAGGGCCTGCCCGAGACCGCGATCGACCAGTGCCTCGAAGAGCGCGTGCGGCTGATGCCGGGGGCTCAGGCGCTGGTGCAGACGATGCGCGCGCGGGGCGCCCATACGATCCTCGTCTCGGGCGGCTTCACCCGCTTCGCCGAGCCGGTCGGCACGCAGATCGGCTTCGATCGCCGCATCGCCAATGTGCTGGAGATCGAAGGCGGCAAGCTCACCGGCACCGTCACCAAGCCGATCGTCGACAGCAGCACTAAGGAAACCACGCTGCTCGGCGCGACGGCGGAGCTTGGCCTATCGCCCGAGCAGACGATGGCAGTGGGCGACGGCGCCAACGACCTGGCGATGATCCGCAAGGCCGGGTTGGGCGTCGCCTATCACGCCAAGCCGATCGTGGCGGCGGCGGCCGGCGCGCGGATCGACCACGGCGACCTGACGGCTTTGCTCTATGCCCAAGGAATTGTGCGGGCCGACTGGGTGCTGGACTGACGGTGCGTTAACCGCTTCTTATCCGCGTTCGTGCCATTTCGGGGCGTCGCCCCACGGGGCTGCCAAGCGCCCAGAACGGACGAGGACGGACATGCTGCCACGCACGATGCTGACGATCGCCGCGATGTTGGCGACGGCGTTGGGCGGGCCCGCGCCCGCGCGGCAGGGCGTGGCGATCGCGCAAGACGCCGAGTCTGCCGAGCAAATCGGGGCGGACACGGCGGTCCGCGACGCCGAGGCTGCGGTTGCGAGAGACCCGGACCATGCGGGCCATCGTGCGGCGCTGGGGAAGGCCTATCTGCGTGCGGGGCGCTTCATCTCTGCCGCACAGGCGTTGGAGGACGCGTACACGCTGCACCCCCAACAGGATCAGCGGGTGGCGTTGAACCTCGCGCTTGCTCGCGTTGCGAGCGGCGACAGCGCCGGTGCGCGGACATTGTTGACCAGCCAGGCAGAAAGCATCGATCCGAGTGACCGGGGCCTGGCACTGGCGCTTGCCGGCGATCCGCTGGCGGCGATCGAGATACTGACACCAGCTGCACGAGCGGCGGGCGCAACGGCGAGGACCCGGCAAAATCTGGCGCTCGCCTTGGCGCTGGCAGGCCGCTGGCAGGAAGCGAAGGCAGTTGCCGCCGCGGATCTCGCGCCGGATCGAGTGAACGAACGGCTGACGCAATGGGCCAGCCTTGTCCGTCCCGCCCGGGCTGCTGCGTTGGTCGCCGCGCTCCTGGGCGTGCGACCGGTGGCGGATGGCGGACAGCCGGCGGCGCTTGCGCTCGTGCGACAGCCGGAGCGCGTGCGCGCAGAAGCAGCGCCGGCGCGTGCGCCCGTGCCGCCCGCACCCGTCTGGGTTGCCCAGCTGCCGTCGAGCGCCCGAATCCGCAAGCCGCCGGCCCCGGTGCGGAAGGTCATCCCGTTGCAGACCGGTGCCTACATGGTGCAACTGGGCGCATTCGAGAACGCCGCCGTCGCCCGTGATGCGTGGCAGCGACTGATTGGCCGTGTTCCCCCGCTCGCCGGGCACAAGCCGCAAGGCGCGGTCATCGCCAGCGGTGGAGTTAGCGTCTATCGCCTTTCCGTCGGCGGCTTTGCGCGCGCTGATGCCGATGCGCTGTGCCGCGCGGTGAAGGCTCGCCGGAGCGATTGCTTCGTCCGCATGGCGGCGGGCGATGCGGCTGCTGGCTGGGTCAAGCCCGGCACCCGCGTCGCCGCGCGCTGATCACTCGACCAGCGCGCCGCCTTTGTAGAGCCGTAACACTCGGCCTTGGGTGGGCAGGCGATCGAACGGCGTGTTGCCGGCGCGGGCGTTCATCCTGCGCGCATCGATCACCCCGGGCGTTTCCGGATCTAGCACGATCAGGTCGGCGGGCAGGCCCGCCTTCAGCGCGCCGCTCTCCAGCCCCAGGATCTTGGCCGGATTGGCGGCGAGCAGCGCGAACAGACGGTCGAGGCCGAGCTTGCCGTCGCGCACCAGCGTGAGCGACAGCGCCAGCAGCGTCTCTGCCCCCGCCATGCCCGGCTCGGCGTCGGCGAAGGGAAGGCGCTTGGCCTCGGGCCCGCGCGGGTCGTGGCCGGAGGCGATCACGTCGATCGTGCCGTCCGCAATGGCGGCCAGCGCCGCTTGGCGGTCACTTTCGTCGCGCAAAGGCGGCGATAGGCGCGCGAAGGTGCGGAAGTCGCTGATCGCGATGTCCGACAGCAGCAGGTGGGCGGGCGTGATGCCGCAAGTGACCCGCACGCCGCGGCGCTTGGCGGCGCGGATCAGGTCGAAGCCGGCGGCGGTGGTCACCTGGCGGAAGTGAAGCTTGGCGCCGGTTTCTTCGGCGAGCATCAAGTCGCGTGCGATGGCCAGCGCTTCGGCAATTGCGGGTGCGCTCGGCAGGCCGAGGCGGGCCGCCGTCTCGCCGGCGGTGGCGACGGTGCCATTCGCCAGCCCGCCATCTTCGGCATGCGCGACGACGGTGAGGCCCAGGTCGCGCGCATAGAGCAGCACCTTGCGCATCGTGCCGGCATTGCCGATCCAGCGCCGCCCCGTAGCGATGGCCCGCGCGCCCGCCGAGGCATTGATCGCGATCTCCGCCAGATCCTCGCCCTGCAAACCGCGCGTCGCGGCGGCAAGCGGATGCACCCAGAGCTGCGGCTTGCCCGAAACCGCGGCGCGGCGGATAATGCCGGGGTCGTCCAGCACCGGCGACTGGTCGGGCATCAGGCCAACCCGCGCGATCCCGCCGAAGCGGCACGCACCCTTGTCGACGGCGAACACGCCTAGATCGATCAGCGCGGGTGCAAGCACCTTGCCGGCAACGTCGACGATTTCGGCATCGGCCGGAGCCTCGATCGCGCCGACCGCGGCGATCGTGTCGCTTTGGACGAGCAGATCGCCTTCGGTAATCCCGCCCGTCGGGCAGACCAGCGTTGCATTGCGGAAGAGGATGCTGCTCATGCCCAACCCTCCACGCCGCGCGATCGTCGGGTGAGGACGTCGAGGCACGCCATGCGCACCGCCACCCCCATCTCGACCTGTTCGGTGATCGCGCTGCGTTCGGGATGGTCGGCGACGATCGAGTCGATCTCCACACCGCGGTTCATGGGGCCTGGGTGCATCACCAGCGCGTCGGGCTTGGCCCGGGCGAGGCGTTCGGGGGTGAGGCCGTAGCGCATGTGGAACTCGCGTGTCGAAGGGATGTAGCCGCCGTCCATCCGTTCGTTCTGGACGCGCAGCATCATCACCACGTCGGCGCCTTCCAGCGCGGCGTCGAAATCGGTGAACGGGGTGACGAACATCCGGTCCATCGCCGGCGGCATCAACGTGGACGGCGCGACCACACGGACCTCGGCGGCCAGCGCCGTGAGCGCTAGGATGTTCGAGCGAGCGACGCGGCTGTGCAGGATGTCGCCGCAGATCACCACGCGCTGCCCCGAGACCTGGCCGCGCCGACGGCGGATGGTGAGGGCGTCGAGCAGCGCCTGGGTGGGGTGCTCGTGCCAGCCATCGCCAGCATTGAGCACCGGGCAATCGACCTTGTCAGCGATCAATTGCACCGCACCCGAGCTCGAATGCCGGATGACGATCACGTCGGCGCGCATCGCGTTCAGCGTGACGGCGGTGTCGATCAGCGTCTCGCCTTTCTTCACGCTGCTCTGCGCGGCGTGCATGTTGACGACGTCCGCTCCCAGGCGCTTGCCGGCGATCTCGAACGACAGCAGCGTGCGTGTAGAGTTTTCGAAAAAGGCGTTGATCTGGGTGAGGCCCTCCAGCCTCTTGTCGCTCTTGGCACGGCTGCGATTGGCCTCGACCCATTGTTCCGCCTCGTCGAGCAGGAACATGATCTCGTGGGGCTGAAGTCCCGAAATGCCGGTGAGGTGCCGGTGCGGGAAAACGGCGCTGCCCTGTATCTGGGCACCGGGGCGATGATCGGAAGTGTGCATTAAAGCCGCCGCCTAGAGCGAGCAGGGCGGCCGCGCAAGATCGCGACTCCGGTTCAGGCGGCGCGGTCGAACAGCGAAAGCAGGATCTTTGGCTGATTATTGGCGATCGACAATGCTTTCGCCGCGAGCTGCTGCTTGATTTGCGCGGATTGGAGTTTGGCGGATTCGACCGCCAAATCAGCGTCGACAAGCGCTCCCACCGCGCCGTCCAGCACGTCGGCCAATGTCGAATTGAAGCTTGCTGCGCGGTCAAAAGCGCGTGCCTTGCTGCCGAAGTGGCTGAGCGCTTCCTTCATTCGTTCCCCCGCGGCAGTGGCAGCATCGACGACACGGGACGGTTCGGACCAGTCGAGCGGTTCGAGGCCCAGGCCGGCTGCGGTCAAATCACGCGAGGTGATCCTGAGCGTGCTCTGGTCCAGATTGGTGATGACGTCATAGTTGACTGGCGCATAGCCCACGATCTGGGCGGAAGAGCTGCTCGTGGTCGCGGTGGCGACGGGGTCGGTAGTGCGGTTGAGCGCCATGCCGGTCACCGCCCAAGCGCTGTTCGGGCTGGCACCGCCAGGGTTGAACTGAAAGGTCACAGCCCCCTTTGTCGGATCATAGTCGAAGCTGACGATCTGCTGGCCGGTCACCGCAGTGCCAGCCGGGACCGCGTTGCCGCCGGGGGCGTAGGATTGCCCGGTGGCGCCGAGGCGGACCCCGTTCTGCCATGCTTCCATCACGTCGCCGACGCCAAAGGCGTCGAACGCCACATCGAGGCGCCCGGCCTGTGTCCCTAAGTCGACGCTGTAGGAGGTGCTGGCGTTTTCCGGTGGCATGTTCAGGCTCTCGCCGGCCTGTTCGGGATCGGTAGAGACGGGGAGCGGATCTCCCAGCGCAATGGATGTGACGACCGATCCGGACTGATAGGTGGTGTCGCTCGGCAGGGGGTCGTTAAGATCCTGGAGTTGTAGGCCCTGGATGGTCCAGGCGGTCCCCGGCTGTGCCCCGGCGGGATTGACCCGGATTTCCAGATCCTGTCCCTTGGCCGGATCGTAGTCAAAAGCGAGCAGCGACTTGCCCGAGACGTTGGATCCGGGCCCGGTGGCCGCGCCCCCCGGTGTGTAGGAGGCGCCAGTCGCGGCAACGCGTGTGCTGCCTTGCCAGATCTCCACCGCGTCCGGCACGCTGAAAGCGTCGATGACCAGTACCACGCGGCCTGGCGCGGCGCCGGCATTCATGGTCGCCGTCTTCGCACCTCCGCCGCTCAGCGTAGCGAGCGCCGTCGCGAAGCTGGCGGGCGTCAGGGGCGAGGCGGGCAGGCCATAGCTGGTTTTGCTCGTGTCTGTGATCGTCGATCCCTGGGGCAGCGCGGCCATAGTTGGAACGGGCGGCAGTGCATAGGCGGAGGTGGACATCGACATGGTGCTGCTGGTCCGAACCAGCGGCGCCTCTTTGCCCGTCAGCAGGTTGGTGCCGTTGAAGTCGGCGCTTTTGGCGATGCTGTTGATCTGCGTGACCAGGGCTTCGATGTATGCCCGAATGGCGGCACGCGAGGTCGCATCAGACGCGGCGCTAAGGCTGTAGCCCTTTGATTTGATCTGATTGACGAGATCGCTGATCTGCTCAGCCCCGCTGGCGGCGACATCGAGTACCGAGCCGGCGCGTGCCATGCTTTGGCCAATTGCGCGGCGCGAGCCTGCGTCCCCACGCAGCGATTGTGCTATGATGTACGATGCGCTGTCGTCCTTGGTGCCATTCACCTTGCGGCCGGTGGAAATGCGCTGTTGTCGAAGATCGATTTCGGCCGTTGCTTCGTTCAGCGCGCGTACCGCCTGCGCTGCCGCCGTATTCGTCAATATCGACATCATGACCAGTCCTCCCTCCGCCTCGCAGAGGTAAGCGGACGAGGTAAACGGATCGTCACTGCAACGACGCTGGACGAAAAAATCAGGCGTTCACCAGGGCATCCAGCGCGCCTTGCAGGATATAGGCGGCGGCCATTTTGTCGATCAGCTCGGCACGCTTGGCGCGGCTGGCGTCCTGTTCGATCAGCGTGCGCTCAACCGCGACTGTTGACCAGCGTTCGTCCCACAGCAGGATCGGCAGGCCCATATCCTCGCAGTTGCGCGCGAAGGCGCGGGTGGATTGGGTGCGCGGGCTATCCGTTCCGTCAAGGTTGAGCGGCAGGCCGATGACCATCCCGCGAACCTGCTGGCAAGCGATGAGCTCGGCGAGTGCCGCCTTGTCCTTGCTGAACTTGGTGCGGCGGACCAGCAGTGCCGGGCTCGCGAAGCTCCAGCCCGCGTCGCACAGCGCAGTGCCGATCGTCTTCGTGCCGACGTCGAGGCCGATCAGGCGGCCGCCCTCGGGCAGGGCGGCGCGAAATTCTGCGGGGGCGATAGTGATCACGACGCGGCTATAGAAGAGGTGCCCAAGACTTCCAAATGCCTGACCGCGGCGGGGGCGGCTACTGCTTGTATGCCGCCAGCCTGCGCGCCGCGTCCGCACGAACATTGGCCCAGAACAGGCTGTAGTCGAACACGTGATAATTGTTTCCGGGCAGCACATATTGGCTGAAGTCCGGCGGAGCGGCGCCGATCGTCAGGATGCCGCGGCCTTCGCAACGTGCGGGCACGCGGCCCGCTTCGAGTCGAGCCGATTGCAGGTTCGCGTCGGGGATCAGCGCTCCAAGATTCGCGCTGGCCGGTGCCGAACCGCCGGGTTTCCCGGTCAGCGGGTTGATGCAGAGCATCGGGGTGCCGGCGCGCGACTTGCCGGTGTAGCCGTTCGTCGCATCGAACGTATCGAGGATCAGCGCGGGATCGGCGGGGGAGGCGAAGCTCTGCCAGGAAAGGATGCAGCCGGGCTGGTCCGGGCCGGTGCAGGCCGGCAGGCCCATCTTCGGCAGGTCAGCGGTCAGCGACACGGGCCAGCCGACGACATAGGCCGCGACGATGCGCCGCGCCACTGGCGTGCCCGCGATTCGCTCGGCGAGCAGGCGGGAAAGGTGCAATGCGCCCTGGCTGTGGCCCGCGAGGATGAGGGGGCGGTCGCCGGCTTCGTGCAGGAACTCCTCGAACGCCGCCGCCACGTCGCGATAGGCAAGGTTGAGCGCCTGCTGCGCCTGCGCCTTGCTGGTGAGGAATGCGCCGAAGGTCGCCTGGCGATAGCGCGGCGCCCAGATCGCGGCGCTGGCGTTGAATGCGCTCGCCTGCCCCCGCAGGAACAGTTCCGCGCGGGCATTGGCGTCCGGATTGTCGAGCGGGGCGTTCCACTGCCTGGTGTCGAGGAAAGAGGTGGGATGGATGAAGAACAGCGCCGCGCGCGGGGCCGGCGTGGCGCTCTGGCCGGCGGGAGTCCACAGCGCGGGGTTACCCGGTTTGTCCGGCCGCGCGATCCACATCTCCGCCCGCGCATAGTCCCGTGCTGACATAGCGGGCAGATCGGCGACTTCTCCCCCTGGCACCATGAACTGGCGCATCAGTTGAATGCCATAGAGCCGGTAGGTGAAGAGGGAAGCAACGCCGAGCATGATCAGGATCGCAACCGCGTAGAGAAATTTCCGGGCCAATCGGCCTCTCCATTGTGCAATGCAGCGTAAACAGGCGGCAACGCAATCGCGTTCCGGTCACTGTCGCGTGCGAAGGATGCAACCGCAAGTGCGGATGCGCGATGCGGACGCTTGAAGGGGCGGGGCTCGGCTGATAGGCGCAATGCCATGTCCGTAGACACCGCAACCGTGAAGAAAGTGGCGAGCCTGGCGCGTATCGCGATCAGCGACGCTGACGCAGAGCGCCTGGCGCCCGAACTCAACAACATCCTCGGTTGGATCGAGCAGCTCGGCGAAGTCGACACGAAGGATGTCGCGCCGATGACTGCGGTGATCCCGAACACGCTGCGCCTGCGCGCCGACGTGATCACCGAGGGCCAGCAGCGCGACTCCGTACTGGCAAACGCGCCGCAGGGCGAACATGGCTTCTTCACGGTTCCGAAGGTGGTGGAATGAGCACGCTGACCGATCTGGGCGTCGCCGCCATCCGCAACGGCGTGCGCGACGGGGAATTCTCCGCGCGCGAGGTCGCCGAGGCGTTCAACGCCGCGGTTGCCGGCGCCGACGCGCTCAACGCCTTCATCGTCAAGACTCCCGAGCATGCGCTCGCTGCTGCCGAAGCAGCCGACAAGGCGCGCGCGGCGGGTGAGACGCTCAAGCCGCTGGCCGGGGTGCCGATCGGCATGAAGGACCTGTTCGCCACCAAGGGCGTCCAGACCACCGCCGCCAGCCACATCCTCGAAGGCTTCAAACCGGAATATGAGTCGACCGTCTCGCACAAGCTGTGGGATGCGGGCGCCGGCATGCTGGGCAAGCTCAATCTCGACCAGTTCGCGATGGGCTCGTCGAACGAGACCAGCTATTTCGGCAACGTGATTTCGCCCTGGCGGCGGGGCGAGGGCGACAATACGCCGCTCGCGCCCGGCGGCTCGTCAGGCGGCAGCTCGGCAGCGATTGCTGCGCGGCTCTGCCCGGCGGCGACCGGCACCGATACCGGCGGCTCGATCCGCCAGCCCGCGGCGTTCACCGGCATCTCGGGCATCAAGCCCACCTATGGCCGCTGCTCGCGCTGGGGCGTGGTGGCGTTCGCCTCCTCGCTCGACCAGGCAGGCCCGATGGCGCGCGACGTACGCGACTGCGCGATCCTGCTCGAAGCGATGGCCGGCTTCGACCCGAAGGATTCGACTTCGCTCGACATGCCCGTGCCGAACTGGGAGGCGGGCCTCTCCGCCGATCTGCGCGGCAAGCGCGTCGGCATCCCCGCCGAATACCGGATGGACGGCACGCCGGCCGAGATCGAGGCGCTGTGGCAGCAGGGCATCGCCTGGCTGAAGGATGCGGGCGCCGAGATCGTCGACGTCAGCCTGCCGCACACCAAGTACGCGCTGCCGGCCTATTACATCATTGCGCCGGCCGAGGCCTCGTCGAACCTCGCCCGCTATGACGGTGTGCGCTACGGCCTGCGCGAGCTGGCCGAGGGCCAGAACCTGCAGGAGATGTACGCCGCCACCCGCGCCGCCGGCTTCGGCGACGAAGTGAAGCGCCGCATCCTGATCGGCACCTATGTACTCTCGGCAGGCTTCTACGACGCCTATTACACCCAGGCGCAGAAGGTCCGCACGCTGATCGCGCGCGACTTCGACAATGCCTGGAGCCAGTGCGACCTGCTGCTCACCCCCACCGCGCCGAGCGCCGCGTTCGGCCTGGGCGAGAAGGTCGATCCGCTGGCGATGTACCTCAACGACGTGTTCACCGTGCCGGCCAGCCTGGCAGGCGTACCCGCGATGAGCGTGCCGGGCGGGCTCGACGCGGCAGGCCTGCCGCTCGGCCTGCAGATCATCGGCAAACCCTTTGACGAGCAGGGCGTGCTCAACGCCGGGCTGGCGATCGAGCAGCGCGCCGGGTTCACGGCGCGTCCCAAGGCCTGGTGGTAATCTAACGACCCTCCCCGAGCCGGGGAGGATCGTTATTTCTGCACGATCGGCACGGCTAGATACGCCAGCCGGCGCACTTCGCGCCGGCCGCGGACCACCGTGTCGAGGATCAGCCCGGTGAAGAAGCTCAGCGTCGCCACGATCGACAACCCTGTCACCAGCACTGCCGTCGGCAGGCGCGGGACTTGGCCGGTGTGCCAATAGGTTACCGCCAGCGGAATCGCGAGCAGCACCGCCAGCAGCGCCAGCACCGCGCCGATGCCGCCGAAGAACAGGATCGGCCGCTCGATGCGGAACAAGGTCACGATCGTCCGCAGGATCCGCCAGCCATCGCTATAGGTCGATAGCTTCGAGGTCGAGCCTTCCGGCCGCGCCGCATAGGCGGTGACAACTTCCGCCACCGGCATTCGCAGCTCCAGCGCGTGGATGCTGATCTCGGTCTCGATCTCGAACCCTGCGGAGAGCACGGGAAAGCTCTTCACGAAGCGGCGCGAGAACACCCGGTAGCCCGACAGGATGTCGCTGAAGCTGCGGCCGAACAGCCGCGCCAGCATGCCCGTCAGCATTCGGTTGCCCAGACGGTGACCGCGCCGATAGGCCAACTCCACCTCGGATTTCCGCGCGCCGACCACCATGTCCAGCTGTTCGTCGAGCAGTCGTTCGATAAGGGCAGGGGCGGCATCTGCGTCATAGGTCAGGTCGCCGTCGGACAGGACATACACGTCCGCCTCGATATCGGCGAACATGCGGCGGACGACATTGCCCTTGCCCTGCATCCGCTCGGTGCGCACCACGGCTCCCGCAGCGCGTGCCACCTCGCTCGTCCGATCCTGACTGTTGTTGTCGTACACATAGACGGTGGCGCCGGGCAGGCTCGTGCGGAACGCCGCCACGGTCCGCGCGATCGCCACCTCTTCGTTATAGCAGGGCAGCAGCACCGCCACCCGCAATCCCGTTACCCGATCCTCTAACCGCGACGACACCGAGGCCATGCCTGCCATACTCCTTGATCGGCGGCGCCTAATCGACTCGATGCGGCTGCGCAATTGTGCGCTGGACCTGAAGGCGGCGACGCGCGATAGGCAGAGCCACGCATATTCCCATTACCTTGTGAAGAGCACATGGCGACCAAGACTGCATCGAACTACCGAATCCAGGGCGATACCGGCGAGTGGGAGGTCGTGATCGGCCTCGAAGTCCACGCGCAGGTGACGTCCAACGCCAAGCTGTTTTCCGGTGCGGCAACGGCATTCGGGGCCGAGCCGAACAGCCAGGTGAGCCTGATCGACGCGGCCATGCCCGGGATGCTGCCCACGCCCAACCGCGAGTGCATCCGGCAAGCCGTGCGCACCGGCATGGCGATCGGCGCCGTGATCAACAAATGGTCGCGTTTTGATCGCAAGAACTATTTCTATGCCGATCTGCCGCAGGGCTATCAGATCAGCCAGCTCTACCATCCGCTGGTGGGCGAGGGCACGGTAACGATCAGCCTCGACGAGAAGGATCCCGAGGCCGAGGTGAAGACGATCGGCGTCGAGCGCATCCATGTCGAGCAGGATGCGGGCAAGCTGATGCACGATCAGCATCCGAGCCGCTCCTATGTCGACCTGAATCGCGCCGGCGTGGCGCTGATGGAGATCGTCTCCAAGCCCGACATGCGCTCGCCGGCCGAAGCCGGCGCCTATCTGTCGAAGCTGCGCTCGATCCTGCGCTATGTGGGCTCGTGCGACGGCAACATGGATCAGGGCTCGATGCGCGCTGACGTCAATGTGTCGGTCCGCAAGCCGGGCGAGCCGTTCGGCACGCGTACCGAGACCAAGAACGTCAACTCGGTCCGCTTTGTGATGCAAGCGATCGAATATGAGGCGCGCCGCCAGGTAGAAGTGCTGGAGAGCGGCGGTCGCATTGTCCAGGAAACTCGCCTGTTCGATCCGGACAAGGGCGAGACCCGGTCGATGCGATCGAAGGAAGATGCGCACGATTACCGCTACTTCCCCGATCCCGACCTGCTGCCGCTCGAGCTGGACGAGAGCTTCCTTGAGGAGTGCCGCCAGAGCCTACCCGAGCTGCCTGACGCCAAGCGCCGCCGCTATGAGGAGTCGCTGGGCCTCACCGCGTACAATGCCGCGGTGCTGACCGCCGAGGCGGAGACGGCGCGCTGGTTCGAGGCGCTGCTCGCCGAGAGCGCGCGGATCCAGAAGAAGGGCGAACAGGAAGTTGCACGCGCAGCAGCCAACTGGCTGCTCTCGGATCTGTACGGGGCGCTCAATCGTCTGGGCAAGGGTATCGACGAAAGCCCCGTGAGCCCCGAACAGGGCGCCGAGCTGCTCGCGCTGATCGCTGACGGGACGATCTCCAACACGCTGGGCAAGCAGGTGTTCGAGATCATGCTCGAAAGCGGCGACGCGCCGGGCAAGATCGTCGAAGAACGCGGAATGAAGCAGACCAGCGACACCGGCGCGATCGAGGCGGTGATTGCCGACGTCCTCGCCAAGAATCCGAACCAGTTGGAGCAGTATCGCGCCGGCAAGGAAGCACTGTTCGGCTTCTTCGTCGGGCAGACCATGAAGGCGATGGCGGGCAAGGCCAACCCCGCGGTCGTCAACGAACTGCTGAAGAAGGCATTGAGCTAGGGGAGGCGAACGGATGCTGCGTCGACTGCTCGTTCTGGCCCTGTGCCTGTTTCCGCTCGCGGCTTCAGCGCAGACGGCCCCGGCGCCGGTGAGCCCGCCTGCGAATCCCCAGGTCGCGATCGAGACGAGCGCGGGCCGGATGATCGTGGAAGTCTATCTCGATAAGGCGCCCGTCTCCGCGCGCAATTTCCTTCGCTATGTCGACGCGAAGCGGCTCGATGGGGCGGCGTTCTATCGGACCGTCAAGCCAGCGGAGAAGTTTGGGTTCGTTCAGTTCGGCGTGCAGAACGCGCCGGCCAAGATGTTTCCGCCGATCAAGCACGAGCCGACCAGCGAAACCGGCATCAAGCATCTCGACGGCACACTATCGTTGCCGCGGCTCGCGCCGGGGAGCGCGCGCGGCGAATTCACGATCATGGTAGGGGATCAGCCATCGTTCGATGCCGATCCCGCCAAGCCGGGGGACAACCTCGGCTATGCCGCCTTCGGTCGCGTGATCGAAGGGGGGGACGTACTGCTGAAGATTTTCGACGCGCCGACTTCCCCCACCAAGACGTTGATGGGCAGCTTCAAAGGCGAAGTTCCTGAAGCGCCTGTGAAAATCCTGACGGCACGGCGCATGGCGCGCTGATTTGCTTTCGTGCGCGGCAGTCTTGCTGCAATAGCGCCAATGTGTATCTTCTCCCTGGGGAAGTCGCCGGATCTGGCGACGGTGAAAACGGGGGGGGATATGAAAGACCGGCGAATCGCCGCATGCGCGGTGATGATGGCAATACTTGGCGCACAGGCACCGGCATTTGCGCAGGACGCAGCGCTGCCGACTGTCGCGAAACCAGCAATATTCTTGGACAGCGCGTCTCCGTTCGGCACGCCAAGCGCCAAGGAACTGGATCCGGCAGGGGTGAAGATGCCGGTGCTCGCGTTCGAACCGAACGGCACCGAAGCCCAGGACTTCGACAAATACTATTATTTCCGTCGCGACGATACCGACTTCGCGACGGCCTATGCCGATATTCGCGAATGCGACGGCTATGCCAGCGGCCTGACAAGCGGAATCGGCTATCAGCAGGTGCCCTATCCCTATTCTGGCACGATGGCAGGTGCGGTCGGCGGGGCGATCGGCAATGTGCTGGCGGTGGCGATCTTCGGTTCGGCCGAGAAACGCAAGGCGCGGCGCATCAACATGCGCACCTGCATGTTTTACAAGGGGTACCAGCGCTACGGCTTGCCCAAGGATCTGTGGACCGAATTTAACTTCGAGGAAGGGATCGGGCATGTCGGCGAGGAACGCCGCATCGTCTTTCTGAAGCAGCAGGCGCTCGTCGCCGCCAAGGCGGCATCGAACGGGGAGGCTCTGGGGCTATGATCCGCGCGACCATTCTTACCATCATGTCGCTGCTTGCGGCGGCGCCCGCGGCAGCCGGCGAAAAGGCACCGGCATTCGTGAAGACCAAGGCGGTCGCCGATAAGCCGTCGATCTCGCTCAACCCCGCATCCGGCTATGTCCTGCTTCGCACGGATACCGCGATGCCGCTGCATCTGGTGCGCGTGCCTTCGGAGTCGGAGAAGGCGATCTATGCAGCGCTACGCGCAAAGGCTTTCGCGGAGGCGCAGCGCAAGTATCAGAAGAAGCTGAAAAGCTACGAGTCGCTGATGGCCGACGAGACGCGCATGCCCAATGCCGCTCGCCCGCAAAAGCCCGTCGAGCCGACCGAGGCGAACTTCGAGTTCACGCCGTTTGAACTGATGACCGGAGTGGCGATCGGCCCTACCAATCGCTTCGCCAAGCAGGATGGCGGCGCTTCCACCTATTTGCAGGAACTGACGCCCGGCGAATACCGCATCTACGGCCCCGCACAGGTTATGCCCGCGGGTGGCGCGGCCGGCACCTGCTGGTGCATGGGAAGCGTGAAGTTCAAGGTGGCGGCGGGAGAGATCACCGATCTGGGCCTTATCGCGACGAAGCAGGGGAAGCCGAGCGTCACGGTGGCCGACAAGAACTTCCCAGTGCCGATGGACATTCCCAACTTCCTGGGCGCCGCGCCTGAACAGGCAGCCATCGATCCCCGTCTGGCCAAGTTCCCCATTCGGCGGGCGGAGTATCGTCCGGTAGGCAAGCTTCCGAACTATTTCGGCATTACCGTCGGCCGGATACCTGCCATGCCGGGGGTACTGCGCTACGATCGTGATCGGATCGTCGACCTGACGGCGCGATGATCATCGGCCGGCCGCTGTGGCAGGCACGGGCCGGTCACAGCGGCAGGGGCTGCAGATACAGATAATCGGGGTCGAATTCCGCTAGCCGCTTCAAGGCCTGCACATCCCGCATCAGCACCTGGCCGCTGCGGAATTCGAGTAACTCGCGCTCGCGCAAGTCACGCAGGACGCGGTTCACATGCACCGGGGTGAGCCCCAGGCACTCCGCTAGTTCGGCCTGGCTGATCGGCAACGCATAGCTGTCCGGTTCGGCCAGCCCGACTACGGCCATGCGCGCCTGCAATTCGCAGAACAGATGCGCCGCTCGCTGGATTGCGGAGCGCCGGCCGAGCGAAACCTCCCACTCGCGGTGGATGGCCGCGTCGACATTTGTGGAGAACCACATCATTCGCGTCAGATGCGGTAAGCGCTCGGTTATTTCTTGCAGCCGGCTGTGCGACGCGCGCGCGACTACGCACGGGCTGAGCGCGAGCAGCGAATGATCCAGCCGCTTGAGCGTGAAGCCGTGCAGATCGGCGAAGTCGCCCGGAACGTGCAGGTGCGTGATCTGCCGGCTTCCGCCCCTTAGATCCTTGTAGCGCCCGATCAGCCCTTCCAGCAGCAGCGTCGAATGTTGCAGCGACTCACCAGCGCGGGCGATCGTGCGATTGGCGGCGTGTACTACCGTATCCACGATCGTCCCGCGCAGTGCGGCCTCCTCCTCGGCGCTGATCACGTCGCGCAGGCGCAACTTCAGAAGATGGCGTTCAATCATCGGCTGAGCGCTTCGAACGGCGTTGGTGAACCCCGATGTGGAGAGGAGGCCGCAGGCGCCATCTATTGCTGATTCCCGTCCTGGTTCTTCACGACTCCGCCGGCGCCGTTCTCACCGCCAGCGCCTTCGAGCGGGGTTGCATCGGTCTGGGCGTTCTTCGCCGCATCGGCGCGTGCTTCGACGGCCTGCTGGATGTCGGGGCGATCGTCGTCACGGTCTTGGGTCGGTTCGGGCATGATCTTCTCCATGTGTCAGGCGATGGGCTGGCCGGGCGTAATGCCCGGGGCGATGCCGGGATCGGTCTGCGGCGCAGGAACGTCGATGTCGGGACCGGGCGGGGAGATTTCCGGCGGCGGGCTGCCCGGCTGGCCGGGATCTGGCGCGGGGCTTTCGGCCGGGGGAGTAATGGGTTGAACGGGGGGCTCCACGGGCATGGTCGATCTCCTGCTTGTTTCCACGCTAACGCGGCAACGCACCGGAACGTTGCTTCGTACTTGCCCCGGACCCCATGACTGCTATAGAGCCCGCCGACCGGCGGTGTCCCTGCGGGCGTGGCGGAACTGGTAGACGCGCTGGATTTAGGTTCCAGTATCGAAAGATGTGGGGGTTCGACTCCCTTCGCCCGCACCAGTCCTCGTGGCTGATGTGTGGTACACCGCAATTCCGATTCCTTTGAGAAAGCGTGAGAATGCAGACTGTCGAGACGTTGAACGAGGGCCTGAAGCGCGCCTTCACGCTGAAGATCACCGCCGCGGACATCGACTCGAAGGTCGATGCCGAGGTCAAGCGGGTCGCTCCGCAGATTCGCATGCCCGGCTTCCGCCCCGGCAAGGTGCCGACCAACCTGGTCCGCAAGATGCACGGTGAGGCGCTGACCCAGGACGCGCTCAACAGCTCGATCCAGGAAGGCATCCAGAAGCTGATCGCCGATCACAAGCTGCGCCCGGCGATGCAGCCGTCGGTCAGCCTCGAGGGCGAATATGCCCCCGGCGGCGACGCGGAAGTGAAGGTCGAGCTGGAAGTGTTGCCCGACGTTCCGACCCCGTCGATCGAAGGCCTGAAGCTGGAGCGCCTGACGGTGCCGGTGCAGGATTCGGAAGTGCAGGAGCAGCTGAAGCAGCTCGCTGACCAGCAGAAGCGCTGGGACGATGCCGCCGAGGGCCACGCGGCGACCACGGGTGACCAGGTCGTCATGGACTTCGTCGGCAAGGTCGACGGCGTCGCCTTCGACGGCGGCACCGGCGAGGGCATGGCCGTCGAGCTCGGCTCGGGCCGCCTGATCCCGGGCTTCGAGGAGCAGCTCGAAGGCGTGAAGGTCGGCGACGAGAAGCAGCTCAACGTCACCTTCCCGGAAGATTACGGCGCCAAGGATCTGGCCGGCAAGGCCGCGACCTTCGACGTCAAGATCACCGCGGTGCAGACCGCCGGCGAGACCAAGATCGACGACGACATGGCGAAGGCGTTCGGTCTCCAGGACCTGGAGCAGCTGACCGGCCTGCTGAAGGGCCAGATCGAGCAGCAGCTCAACGGCCTGACCCGCACCCATATGAAGCGCAAGCTGCTCGACCAGCTCGCCGCCGGCCATGACTTCCCGGTCCCGCCGTCGATGGTGGAAGCCGAGTTCGACCAGATCTGGCACCAGCTCGTCCACGAGACCGAGCATGAGGAAGATCCGGCCGCAGCGCTTGCCGAGCTCGAGAGCGAGCGCGACGAATACCGCGCGATCGCCGAGCGCCGCGTGCGTCTGGGCCTGCTGCTCAGCGAGATCGGCACCGCCAACGGCGTCGAAGTGACCGCGCAGGAAATGAACCGCCTGATCGCGCAGGCCGCGCAGCAGTATGGCCCGCAGGATCGCCAGCGCTTCATCCAGTATGTCCAGCAGGAGCCGATGGCGGCTGCTCAGCTGCGCGCGCCGCTGTTCGAGGACAAGGTCGTCGACTTCCTGTTCGACAAGGCCGAAATCACCGATCGCGAAGTGACCAAGGAAGAGCTGGAAGCCGCGATCGAGAGCGAAGACGGCTTCTCGTCGGGCACCCACGTCCACGATCACGACAACCACAAGCCGAAGAAGAAGGCCGCCAAGAAGGCTGACGCTTCGGATGAGGCTGGTGAAGAGAAGCCCGCCAAGAAGCCGGCGGCCAAGAAGGCCAAGGCCGAGGAGGCTCCGGCCGCCGAGGGCGATGCGCTCGTCGAGGCCGAGCCGGTGAAGAAGGCGGCGACCAAGAAGGCGCCGAAGGCTGCCGAAGGCGAAGGCGAAGAAGCCGCGCCGAAGCCCAAAAAGGCAGCGGCGAAGAAGAAGGCCGACGCCGAGTGATGCGAGAAGGGCCGGAACGAAAGTTCCGGCCCTTTCTCTTTCTTCTCCCCCGCCGCAAGCGCGAGCGGCGTGCATGGGAGGTCGCTGGGATCAGCGAAGCGCCACGATCAGCGTGGTGATTGCCCCGGGTTCGGCGAGCGCCTGTGCTGGTACGACCGCAGCATCCCGCGTGGAATCGGTTACAATCCGCTCCACCACCCGCGCCCCCGGCACGCCGATCGTCAGCCGCCGGGTCACCGCGCCGCCATTGACGTGGACCAGCACCAGCCGCTTGCCGTCCGGTGATAGCGCGCCGACCGTATCGGCATCGTCGACCGGCACCAGCCGATAGCCGGGCCGGATGTAGCGGCTGAACTGCGCCATCGCCCAATATTTGCGGGTAAGCTGGATCGGATGCTCGGCCGCCGATGCGGGTGTATAGGCCATTTTGATCAGGCCCCAGTTGCTGCCGCCACCGCTGCCGTCGCCCTTGCCCTCGCCTCGGCGCTCCACCGCCTGCCAGAACACCCAGGCGACCGGTTCCAGCCGCTTGAGATCGTGGACGACATGCTCGGCAAAGGCGAGCGGCGTGGCGATGCCGTCGAAATTCTCGGGATCCTTGTCGAGCGGGGTATCGTTCTCGCTCATCCACAGGCGGATGCCATGGGCGCGGGCGATGTCGCGCACCGCCGTCTGGTGTACGCTGCCATAGCTATGCACGTTCAACTGGCCGATCCGGGCGCGCGTCGCTGCCGGATAGCCCTGCCAGTCGCGCACGAAGAGGTGGGAGTTGGTCTCGTCGGGGGCGGCGATCACCGTCTTGAGGCCGTGCGCCTTGAGCGCGCGGTCGGACGCATCGATCATCAGCGCCTGGCGCGCGGGGCTCCAATGCGCACCTTCCTGGGTGTTCTTGGCGAACCAATAGTCGGTATTCGGCTCGTTGACCGGCGACAGCGTGCGGAAGCTGATGCCGTGCGCCTGTTGCAGCTTGTCCACCACGATCGCCAGATACTCGGCAAAGCGCGCTTCCTGCCCGGGGCGGAGATTGTCGTCGGTGCCCTTTTCGGCGCCCGAGACCTTGCCGCTCACGGTCATGAACCAGGGCGGCGAGTTCGAGAAGGCTTCGAAGATCGGCGCCTTCACGCGGCGCTTGATCGCGTCCAGCCACCAGCGCTGGTTGGCGTCGGCGGACCAGTCCCACATTGCCGGATCGGCCGGATCCCACCAGTCGATGCCGGTTGCCCCTATGGGGCGGCGCCAGAAGCCGGGCACATCAGCGCCCAGGCGAAGATAGGGCTTGGTCTCGGGCGCGTCGCCGCCGCCGATATTGTAGCGGGCGATCGTCCAGCCCAGTCCGTCGGGCCCGTAGAACAGGTCCGCAAGCTTCTCGCGCACCGGGTCGGGATAGCCGCCGGTGACGTGCGCGAACCAGGCGAGCGCCGTGCCCCAGCCCTCAAAGGGCTGGCCAGGCCGCTGGAGGTCGGGTCGCAGCGTCAGCGTCACCGCCGGTTCGGCAGCGGGCGGCGGCACACTCGTCTGGGCGAGCGCGGCGGGGGAGGCGGCGAGCAGCAGCGAGAGGGCGAGCGCGCGGATCATGCCGCCGTCACCCGATAGAGGCAGGCGCCGTGCGGCGGCAGCGTGCGCGCGAGCCGGAGCGGGCCTTGGCCCTCGTCCTTGCTCTCCCACAGGTTGCGCACCCGCACCGCGCCCGCCAGACCCAACAGTCGCAGGTCGAACGCAGCCTCGCCGGCCTTGTCGCCGGTGTTGAACAGCGCGACATAATGGCCGCCCCCGGCCGCGCGTGCGGTCCAGACGCGGCGATCGTCGGCGACGAACCAGGGGCGGTTGTCACTGCTCGCCTGGTTCACCGCGATCACCTCCCGATTCGTGAGCAGCGCGCGGGTTGGGGCGTCGAGATGCCGCAGGTCGCCGCCCATGATCAGCGGCGAGCGGGCGATCGACCAGAGCGTCATTAGCGTCCGCTGCTCGTCGGGGGTGAACTTGGTGTCGCGCTGGCCAAGCGCGAGCCGGCCGAGCGGGAGCATGTCGGCATCCGGCCAGGCACCCGGGCGGGCGTACGGGCTCCAGTTTTCCAGCCGGGTGAACTGGGCGTCCAGCAGCTTCCACTCGTCCCAGAAATCGTCGGAGATGCGCCACATCTGGGCATGGCGAGCGACATGGTCGGCGCGCGGCACCGGCGTCTCGCCGGGCGAGAGGCTCAGCAGGATCGGCTTTCCCGTTGCCTTGATCGCGCGCGCCGCCGCTTCGATCTCAGGGGCATGCGCATCATAAGGGCGGCTCATATCGTCCATTTTCACGAAATCGACGCCCCAGGCGGCGAACAGCGAGAACACGCTGTCATAATAGGCCTGCGCCCCCGGTTTGCGCATGTCGACGCCGTACATGTCGGGGTTCCAGGGACAGGTGCTGCCGGTATCGGCGATATCGGCGGCGCGGACCCCGCTGGTGCCGAGGATCGGCAGGTTGCGTTCCACCGCGAGTCGGGGAATGCCGCGCATCAGGTGGACGCCGAAGCGCAAACCCAAAGCATGTACCTTTGCGGCGATCGGGCCGAAGCCTTTGCCATGCGCTGCCGAGGGGAAGCGGTTCGGCGCCGGTAGCAGCCGCCCATGGGCGTCCATCGTCGGCACCGGCTTGGCGTTATAGGTGTAGCTGTTCGCTTCCGGCTCGTACCATTGGATGTCGATGGTGAAGATGTCGTAGCCGAATGGCAGCAGCTCGCGCGCCTGGATCTCGGCTATCTCCAGCGCCTGGGCTTCGGTGATGGTGGTGGCGAAGCTGTTCCAGCTGTTCCAGCCCATGGGCGGCGTGGGCGCGAGCGGCGGCGCCTTTGCGGAAGCGCGTGCGTGCGGCGCGGCTGCGAGGCTGCCCAACATCGCCGCACCCTGGAGCAGCCCGCGCCGATGGATGACGTGACCGCGCGCGTTGAACCCTGGCATCGCTTCCTCCTCCATTTTTTGTCTGACTATAAGCCAGGACGGCGGCCGTCAACGTCGCCGGGATCAGCCTTGGAGCGAGGTTTCGATATCTTCCTGTGCCTGTAGAATCAGCGTGATGGTCGCAGCGCGGGCGGCGACCGGATCGCCATCGGTGATGGCGGAGAACAGATCCCGGTGCAGCGGGATGGAGTCGCGCAACTGCTTGGCCTTGCGGTGCTTGAACAGAGTCGTGGAGCGCACCGCGGCGCCGATGCTGCCGGACAGGCTGATCAACAGGTCGTTGGCGGTCGCTTCCAGGATGATGTTGTGAAACTGCTGGTCGGCGGCTTGGCCCTCCGCACTCGACAGCCCTTCTTCTTCCATCACTTCCAGCGCGTGGCCCAACCGGGCGATATGCCGCGTGGTGCGCAGGCGCGCTGCCATTTCCGCCGCGGCGGGCTCCACGATCATGCGCAGCTGGAACAGGCTGTCGACAAATCCCATCGGCGGCTCGCCTTCGAACATCCAGGCGAGCAGATCGGGGTCGAGCAGGTTCCAATCGGCGCGAGCGCGAACGCGGGTACCGGCCTTGGGGCGACTGTCGATCAGACCCTTGGCGGCCAACGTCCGCAACGCTTCGCGCACCACGCTGCGGGATACGTTCCGCGATTCGGCGAACTCCAGCTCGCCGGGCAGGACCGCGCCAGGCAGATAGCGCCCCGTGAGGATTGCCACGCCTAGCTCGCGCGCGAGCGATCGATGTGCCGGGTTGCGTTTCGCCTGCCGAACCAAAGCCTCATCCCTTGTAGTGCTTGCCGTTGTGCGGCGCGGCTATCGCTGTGGCCACAAAAAATAACAGCATGTGCTTCGGAACGTGCTTGCCTAACAAGCCTCCGCCCCTATTATGTCCGACAAAATCGGCGTCAGTTCATGGCCGGTCGACACGGGGAGGGGGAATGCGCGCGGGAACGAACCGCATCTCTGCGACAAACGTGATCCAAGTCGGCCGAATCTGCAACACGCCTTTTCGGGAGAAATCAGCGTGAACAAGGTCGGGTGGCTGGCAGCGGCAGGCGTGGTTGCGCTCGCCTCCGGCATGGGCATGGCGCAGGATGGGCCGAAGATCGGCGACGCGCCGCAGGTCCAGCCGGTCCAGGTCGATCCGCGCCGTCCGGATTGGGAAAATCCGGCGGTGTTCGCACGTGGCAAGATGCCGGCAAACGCCACGCATTTCGCGTATGAGAGCCGCGCCGCGGCGCTGGTGGGCGATCCCGCCAAATCGAGCCGTTATATGACACTCGACGGGCAATGGCGCTTTCACTTCTCGCCATCGTCAGATGCGGTGCCGGACGGGTTCGAAAAGCCGGACTATGACATCGCCAAATGGAAGAGCATCAAGGTGCCCGCCGATTGGCAGACCGAAGGCTTCGATCAGGCCCGGTACAACAACATCACCTATCCGTTCCCGGCTAACCGTCCGCTGATCCCCCATGCAACCAACCCCGTGGGCTCCTATCGTCGCGACGTGCAGTTGCCGGCGAACTGGTCCGGACAGGATGTCATCCTGCATATCGGCGCGGCCGGTTCGGCCTACCGCGTGTGGGTGAACGGCGTCGAAGCCGGCTATTCGGAGGATTCAAAGCTTCCGTCCGAATTCGACGTGACCAAGCTGGTCCATGCCGGGCGCAACACCGTCGCGATCCAGATCCATCGCTGGTCGGACGGCTCCTACCTGGAGGACCAGGATTTCTGGCGCGTCTCGGGCATCGAGCGCTCGGTCTATCTTGCGGCGGTTCCCAAGGTGCGGATGGCGGACCTGTTCGTCCATGCCGGCCTGGATGGCGCGTACAAGGATGGCAAGCTTTCCGCCGATCTGGCGCTCACCGATCGCATCGCGCCGCTCACCGCCCGGATGACGCTGCTCGACGGCACCCAGACGCTGCTGGTGCGCGAGGTAGAACTTGCCGCAGGCCCGGCACAGAAGGTGACGCTCGCCGCCGACGTTCCCGGTGTACGGCCCTGGACGGCGGAAACGC